>NZ_JBIWFT010000022.1:0-153291 GCF_044763205.1 Kitasatospora sp. NPDC096204 | reverse complement strand
CCGACGGCCGCATCGTCGACGAGCTCCACCACCCCACCGCCGACACCGTCCTGGACCGCATGCGCCGCTTCGACGCCAAGGGCCGCACCAGCTGACACACCCGCAGCCGTAGCCCGCTCACCCATTCTTCCCAGGACACCCCATGTATCGCACCGCACTGCGCAACGTGCTGGCCCACAAGGGCCGACTGCTGATGACGGCGCTGGCCGTCATGCTCGGCACCGCCTTCGTGGCCGGCACCATGGTCTTCTCCGACACCTTCGGCAAGGCCATGCGGGACAGCAACTCCAAGAGCTACTCGGACGTCTCGGTCCAGGTGGTGGACCGCGCGGCGGGCTCCACCGCCTCCGCCCGGCAGAAGGGCGAGGGCGGCTCGGCCACCCTCACCGACGCCACCGTCCAGCAGCTGGCCGCCCTGCCGGGCACCGCCAACGCCCGCGGCGTGGTCAGCGGCTTCACCGGCGTCGCCGACAAGAAGGGCAACCTGATCGGCCAGGTCTGGGCCGCCAAGGGCGCCAACTTCACCCCCGGCCAGGACGGCAAGGACCCGCGCTACCCGATGGTCGAGGGCCAGGGCCCGAAGACCGCCAAGGAGGTCGCGCTCGACCGCAAGACCGCCGACAAGGCGGGCTACAAGGTCGGCGACACCGTCCGGGTCGCCGCCAACGGCCCGGTCGTCGAGGCGAAGCTCACCGGCGTCTTCACCACCGACGACCCGGTGGTGAACACCGGCGGCACGCTCACCCTGTTCGACAAGGCCACCGCCCAGCAGACCCTGCTGGAGCCGGGCCGCTACAGCAGCATCGTGCTCACCGCCAAGCCCGGCACCAGCCAGGACGCGCTGCTCGCCGAGGCCCAGCCCAAGGTGCCGTCCGGCCACCAGTTCGACGTCGAGACCGGCGCCAAGCTCAACGCCGACGAGCAGGAGATGATCACCAAGGCCACCGGCAGCATGCGCACCATGCTCCTGGTCTTCGCCTTCATCTCGCTCTTCGTCGGCATCTTCATCATCGCCAACACCTTCACCATGCTGGTCGCCCAGCGCACCAAGGAGCTGGCCCTGCTGCGCGCCATCGGCGCCAGCCGCAAGCAGGTCACCCGGTCCGTGCTGATCGAGGCCCTGCTGATCGGCACCGCCTCCGCCGTGGCCGGCCTGCTCGCCGGCGTCGGGATCGGCGCCGGGATGCAGTCGCTGATCGGCTCGCTGAACGAGAACATGCCGAACGGCTCGCTGGTGATCAAGCCGCTCACCGCCGTGGTGACGATCGTGGTCGGCGTCGTGGTGACGGTCCTGTCGGCCCTGCTGCCCGCCATGCGCGCCTCCCGGATCGCCCCGGTGGCCGCGATGAGCAGCGGCGACCAGCCGGTCTCCCAGAAGAGCCTGGTGGTCCGCAACACGATCGGCTCGGTGCTCGCCGGCGGCGGCCTCGCCCTGATCGGCTTCGGCGCCTCCACCGGCGACGACAGCGGCCGGCTGCCGGTCGGCGCCGGCGCCTTCCTGGCCCTGATCGGCGTGTTCGTCCTGCTGCCGCTGCTCTCCCGTCCGGTGGTCGCGCTGGTCGGCCCGCTGCTGCGCGGTCTCGGCGGCACCCCGGGCAGGCTCGCCCAGCAGAACGCGGTGCGCAACCCGCGCCGCACCGCGGCCACCGCGGCCGCGCTGACCATCGGTCTGACCCTGGTCACCGGGCTCACCGTGATCGGCGCCTCGGTCAACGACACCGTCGACCGGGCCGTCACCAGCGCGATGAAGGCCGACTACATCATCGGGGCCGCCAACAACATGAGCCTGTCCGAGCAGGTGCCCGCGCAGATCGCCAAGGCGCCCGGAGTGGCCGCCTCCTCGGCGCTGACGACCTCCTACTGGGACCTCAACGGCACCGGCACGACGATCAACGGCGTGGACCCGGCCAACCTCGACCAGCTCACCGACGTCAAGCTGACCGCCGGCTCCACCGCCAACCTCGCCAAGGGGCAGCTGCTGGTCAGCGAGGACACGGCCAAGAAGCTGAACACCACCACCGGCTCGGTCGTGAACGTGACCTTCCCGGACGAGTCCACCGGGCAGCTCACCATCGGCGGCGTGTACGAGAACGCCGGCGTGCTCGGCCGGACGCTGCTGGCCAACAGCGAGGTCGCCAAGCACGAACCGAAGCCGTACGTCTCCGAGGTCCTGGTCAAGGGCAAGGACGGCGCCACCGACGGCCTCAAGCAGGCCCTCAAGGACGCCACCGGCGCCAACCCGGTGATCGAGGTGAAGTCCAAGCAGGACGTCCGGGACGAGTTCAGCCAGACCATCACCTTCGCGCTGAACCTGATGTACGGCCTGCTGGGGATGGCGGTCCTGATCGCGATCCTGGGCGTGGTCAACACGCTGGCCATGTCGGTCTTCGAGCGCAAGCGCGAGATCGGGATGCTGCGGGCGATCGGCCTGGACCGCGGCGGCATCAAGCGGATGGTCCGTCTGGAGTCCGTGGTGATCTCGCTGTTCGGCGCCGGCATCGGCCTGGTGCTCGGCTGCTTCATCGCCTGGGCGGTCAACGGCACCCTGAAGTCCAGCCTCTCCGGCCTGACCACGGTCCTGCCGTACGGCCAGCTGGCGATGTTCCTGGCGCTGGCCGGGGTGGTCGGCCTGGTGGCCGCGATCTGGCCGGCCCGACGGGCGTCCAAGCTGGACATCCTGGAGAGCATCAAGACCGACTGACCGGCCGGGGCCGGCCGACCGCTCCCGGTCGGCCGGCCCCGGAACGAGAAAGGTCCCCTGCCGGAGGGTTTCGGCAGGGGACCTTCTACTTCTGTACTCCGCCCGGTCGCACGGCCGGCTGAGCACCACGGAGGTCGTGGTCCGGCAACGCTGCCGGGCGGAGGGCCTCCGACTCATACCCCGGTGCTCCCACACCGGGGTCTCAGTCGCTTACTTGCTGGCGAGTTCCTTGTCGGCGGCCGGCTTGGCGGCCTCGACGGGCTTGGTGGGCGGAGTGACCTCCTGGATCGGCAGCTGCGGCTTCTCCATCTGGGCGAGGCCGACCATCTCGCGCTTGAGGAACATCGCGAGCGTCCAGTCGGTGAAGACGCGCACCTTGCGGTTGAAGGTCGGCACCATCGCGCCGTGGTACAGGCGGTGGAACCACCAGGCCGGACGGCCCTTCAGCTTGTACTTGCCGAAGAGGATCGCCACGCCCTTGTGCAGGCCGAGACCGGCGACCGCACCCAGGTTCTTGTGCTTGTACTCCTTCTGCGGGAAGCCGCGCATGCCGGAGATCACGTTGTCGCCGAGGACGATGGCCTGGCGGCTGGCGTGCTGCGCGTTCGGCGGGCACCAGGCGCCCTCGCCCGCGGCGAGGTCCGGCACCTGGGCGTTGTCGCCGGCGGACCAGACGTAGTCGAAGCCCTGGACCTGCAGGGTCGGCGCGGTGTCGACGTGGCCGCGCGGGCCCAGCGGCAGGCCGAAGTTGGCCAGCACCGGGTTCGGCTTCACGCCGGCCGTCCACACGATGGTGGAGGCGTCCATCTCCATGCCGTTCTTCAGCATGACGTGGCCGTCGACGCAGGAGTCCATCGAGGTCTCGATGTAGACCTCGATGTTGCGCTCCTCGAGCTTCTCCTTGGTCCACAGACCGAGGTCCGGGCCCATCTCGGGGAGGATGCGGTTGGCCGCCTCGACCACGACGAAGCGCATGTCGTCGCGGCTGACCGTCTTGTACAGCTTGGCCGCGTCGCGGGCCATGTCCTCGACCTCGGCGACCGTCTCGATGCCGGCGAAGCCGCCACCGATCACCACGAAGGTCAGCGCCTTGCGGCGGATCTCCTCGTCCGTGGTGGACTCGGCCTTGTCGAGCTGGGCCATGACGTGGTTGCGGAGGCCGATGGCCTCCTCGACCGTCTTCATGCCGAGGCCGTTCTCCGCCAGACCCGGGATCGGGAAGGTGCGGGAGACCGAGCCGGTCGCGACAACCAGGTACTCGAACGGCAGCTCGTAGCTGTCGCCGGCCGCGGGCTGGATCGTGGCGACCTTGCGGGCGTGGTCGATGCCGGTGACGGACCCGGTCAGCACCTCCGCCTTCTTGAGGGTGCTGCGCAGCGGCGCGATGAGGTTGCGCGGCGCGACACTGCCGCCGGCCGCCTCGGGGAGGAAGGGCAGGTACGTCATGTACGACCGCGGGTCCACGACCGTGACGGTCGCTTCGCCGTAACGCATCTTCTTGAGGATGCGCATCGCGGCATACAGGCCGACGTAACCACCGCCGACAATGAGGATGCGAGGACGCTCCGTGGTGCTCATATCCGAAAGTATCCAGCACCGTCCGGAGCAGCCTTCGTGAGCCCGGTCACAAGTTGACGGACCCCCCGTGCTACACTGCGCGGCCGCAAAATCGGGCCCGGCGCGGCGGCCCCCACCCCCGGGCGGCCCCGCGCGAACGTTCGCCGGAGCACCCCCGGCCTGAGCAGCAACGATCCGCACACCGCCTGGGTTCCCGCGCGTGATTTCGATTTTCAAACCTCAAACGAGGCCTGACCTGCGATCCCATGGGCCACCCGCCCGACGGACCTTCGGTCCCACATTTCGGACGTAGCGGGCGAGCCGGTGTGACGAATGACCCGATCGCCATGTGAAGAAATTCACGAACTTTCCCACCCGCGTGCGGGCGCGCCAGGGCCCCGACACCCCCCGAAAGGGTGCCGGGGCCGTGGCGGGTAAGCCCCGCACGGGGTCAGGAGGCGATACCGAAGGCGATCCCGTCGAGGATGTCGTGCTCGCTCACGACCACCTCGGCGGCGCCGGTGCGCTCCATGATCTCCAGCAGCTCCAGCGCTCCGGCCGCGATCACGTCCACCCGGCCCGGGTGCATCGACGGGATGGCCGCGCGCTCGGCGTGGCCGGCGGCCAGCAGCTCCCGGGTGATCTCGGCGACCCGCTCCCGGCTGATCCGGGAGTGGTGGATCGCCACCGAGTCGTAGCCGGGCAGGCCCTGGGCGATCGCGGACACCGTGGTGACCGTCCCGGCCAGGCCCACCAGGGTGCCCGCGCCGGTCAGCGGGACGACCTCCTCGGCCCGGTCCAGCTCGGCGCGCACATGCGCCCGGGCCGCCTCGACCTGCTCCTCGGAGGGCAGCTCGGCGTCCCCGAAGTACCGCTCGGTGAGCCGCACGCAGCCGATGTTCACCGAGCGCGCGGCCTGCACGTCGTCCGTGCCGAGCACGAACTCGGTGGAGCCGCCGCCGAGGTCGAAGACCAGGTACGGGCCGGGGAACTGACCGCCGGTCAGCTCCTTGGTGGCGCCCACGAAGGAGAGGTGCGCCTCCTCCTCGCCGCTCACCACCTCGGGCTCGACGCCCAGGATGTCGCGCACGCCCTTGACGTACTCGTCGCTGTTCTCGGCGTCCCGGGAGGCGCTGGTGGCGACGAAGCGGACCCGCTCGGGGCCGACGCCGAAGCCGGAGATGATCTCCTGGTACTCCCGGCAGGCCGCGAAGGTGCGGGCCAGCGCGTCCGGGTGCAGCCGGCCGGTCTGGTCCACGCCCTGACCCAGCCGGTTGACGATCATCCGGCGGTCGAGGTCGGTGATCTCCCCGGTGTCCGGGTCGAGGTCGGCGACCAGCAGACGGATCGAGTTGGTGCCGCAGTCGATCGCGGCGACGCGGGTCGTGCTCACTCGGACTCCTGCTCCGTCGCGGCGTCCCCGGCGGCGGCCTCCTCGGCGGCGCGCTTCTTCGCGGCGCGCTCGGCGGTCAGCTGCTGCTTGGCGGCGATCACCGCGTCGTGGTCCTGCCCCTTGGCGCGGTTGCGGGCGACCCGCTCACCGGCGGCCTCGACCTCGGCCGGGGAGACGCACGGGCCCTTGGCCCACCAGTCCTCCAGCATGCCGAGCGCCTCGTCGCCGAGCGGGTTGACGCCCTCGCCGGCCGCCAGCGAGTGGCCGACCAGCACGTGCAGGCACTTCACCCGGTCCGGCATGCCGCCGGCGCTCGGGAAGCCCTCCAGCACCTCGATCGCATCACGCCGGGCGATGTAGTCCTCGTGCGCCTTCTGGTAGGCGGCGGCCAGCTCCGGGTCCTCGGCGAGCCGGGCGCTCTGGTCCTTCATCACGCCCTCCGCCTCCAGGGTGCCGATCAGCGAGGCGGCCTTGGGGCAGGTCAGGTAGTAGAGCGTCGGGAACGGCGTGCCGTCCGGCAGACGGGGGGCCGTCTCCACGACGTCGGGGTTGCCGCAGGGGCAGCGGTGCGCCACGCCGCGCAGGCCGCGCGGGACCCGGCCGAGCTGGGCGGCGATGGCCGCGACGTCGGCGTCGGAGACGGTGGGGTGGTTCTCAGTGGTCATGGGGGGAGGTGTCTCCAACGGGGGACGGTGGGAGGGGAAGGGGGGTGGCGGGGACCGCCGCGGCGGTGTCGGCGGCGTCCACCGAGTCCCAGATGCTGGCGTACCAGGGTTTGGCGGCCATCGCCTGGCCGGTGGCGCTTCCGGGGGCCGCGTTCCGGGCGGAGGCCGCACCGGCCGCGGACGAGGAGGGCTGGGCGGAGCCCTGGCCGGCCGGGTCCACCGCGATGTACGGGGTCTCCCCCGGCACCGCGTAGTGCAGCCGGGCGCGGGCCTGCGCCTTGACGTACTCCGGGTCCTGCCAGCGGGCCCGCTCCCGGCGCAGCTGCTCGACCTGCTGGCGCGCGTGGTCGGCCTTCGCCCGCTGGGCGGAGATCTCGGCGCGCTGGGAGATGAACTGCCGCGTCGGGTAGGCGAGGATCGCCACCAGGGAGCAGAGCACCAGGACGAGGACGGTCGCCCGGCTCGTGAACCGGGGCCGGGCCGCCAAGCCCGGGATCCTCCAGCCAGCCATCTCCCGTATCCCCTCCTGGTCGCGACGGTGCCCCGCCGTCCACCCTACGGGGTGAACGGCGGGGCACCGGTCAGGCGTGCGCTACCGGGAGCACTCGGCCCCCGGGCCCGGGGCGCTCAGCCCCGGACTCGCCGTACTGATCCGCTGGTCACTCGGCGGAGCGGAAGCGCGGGAAGGCGCCGCGGCCGGCGTACTCGGCGGCGTCGTCGAGGATCTCCTCGATGCGCAGCAGCTGGTTGTACTTGGCGACGCGCTCGGAGCGGGCCGGGGCGCCGGTCTTGATCTGGCCGCAGTTGGTGGCGACGGCCAGGTCGGCGATGGTGACGTCCTCGGTCTCGCCGGAGCGGTGCGACATCATGCAGCGGTAGCCGTTGCGCTGGGCCAGCTCGACGGCGTCCAGGGTCTCGGTCAGCGAGCCGATCTGGTTCACCTTCACCAGCAGCGCGTTGGCGGTGCCGGTCTCGATGCCGCGGGCCAGGCGGGCCGGGTTGGTGACGAACAGGTCGTCGCCGACCAGCTGGACCTTGTCGCCCAGCTTCTCGGTCATGGCCTTCCAGCCGTCCCAGTCCGACTCGTCCAGCGGGTCCTCGATGGAGACCAGCGGGTAGGCGGCGACCAGCTCGGCGTAGTACTCGATGAGCTCGGCGGCGGTGAGCTCCTTGCCCTCGAAGTGGTAGGCGCCGTCCTCGTAGAACTCGGAGGAGGCGACGTCCAGGGCCAGCGCGACGTCACGGCCGGGCACGTAGCCGGCCTTCTTGATGGCCTCGACGATGAGGTCCAGGGCCTCGCGGTTGGAGTCCAGGTTCGGGGCGAAGCCGCCCTCGTCGCCCAGACCGGTGGACAGGCCGCGCTCCTTCAGCACGCCCTTGAGCGTGTGGTAGACCTCGACGCCCCAGCGGACGGCCTCGGAGAAGGACTCCGCACCGATCGGGGCGATCATGAACTCCTGGATGTCGACGTTGGAGTCGGCGTGCGACCCACCGTTGAGGATGTTCATCATCGGGACCGGCAGGACGTGCGCGTTCGGGCCGCCCAGGTAGCGGAACAGCGGCAGGTCGCTGGCCTCGGAGGCGGCGTGCGCGACGGCCAGCGAGACGCCCAGGATGGCGTTGGCGCCGAGCGAGGACTTGTCCGGGGTGGCGTCCAGGTCCAGCATGGCCTGGTCGATCAGGCGCTGCTCGGTGGCGTCGTAGCCGACCAGCTCCGGGCCGATCTGCTCGATGACGGCCAGGACGGCCTTCTCGACGCCCTTGCCGAAGTAGCGGTTCTTGTCGCCGTCGCGCAGCTCCAGCGCCTCGAAGGCGCCGGTGGAGGCACCCGACGGGACAGCGGCACGACCCGTGCTGCCGTCGTCGAGGCCGACCTCGACCTCGACCGTGGGGTTGCCGCGCGAATCGAGGATCTCACGGGCTACGACGACATCGATGGACGGCACGAGGCATCTCCTTGCGGAAGCAGGGTCCGGTCTGACGGTGGGTGCTGTCAGCAGGACGATTGCGGAGTCGTTACGACCAGAGCCTAACCGCCCGGGCTCCCGGGGCCACCTCCACCTCGGTTCCGTCTCAGCGTGTGGCCCCACTACCCACCGGTAGTTCACCTGCTTGTCCCAGCTTGTCCCACCGGCGCGGGCGAATGCGGACGAAGGGGACCGGTAGGACCGGTCCCCTTCGGACGGCGGGGCGGAGCGGCACCGACGCCGGGTCACGGCGGGGGCGGTGACCGGGGTGACGGCGGTGCGGGGGCTCAGCCGAGGTGCAGCACCTGGCCGGGCATTATCAGGTTCGGGTCGCCGCCGACGGTGGCGTGGTTCTGCTCGTACAGCGCGTTCCAGCCGCCGGACACGCCCTGGGCGGCGGCGATGGTCGACAAGGTGTCCCCGGCGCGGACGGTGTAGTCGTGGCCGGCGGCCTGCGGGGCCTGCTGGGCGGCGCGCGGGGCGTACTGCGGCTGGGCGGCGGCCTGGCCGGCGTACTGCTGGTAGACGCTCTGGTGGCTGGTCCAGTACCAGGCGCCGTTGTTCTGGTACCAGAACACCTTGGCGTCGGCGTCCCAGCCGGCCTTGCCGGAGAAGCCCGGGGTCTGCGGCTGCGCCTGCTGCTGCGGGGCGGCCTGCTGGACCGGCTGCGCGGCGGGCTTCTGCACCGGCTTCTGGGCGGCGGGCTGCTGCGCGGCCGGCTTGGCGGCGGGCTTCGGGGTCTGCTGCTTGGGGGCGGACTGCGGCTTGGCGTCCGAGGAGGTGTCGACCACGGCCGCGGCGCCACCCTTGGTCAGACCCGCCTTCTGGGAGCAGACCGGCCAGGCGCCCGGCCCCTGCGAGGCCAGCACCTTCTCGGCGACCGAGATCTGCTGGGCCTTGCTGGCCTGGTTGGCCTGCGACGCGTAGGCGGTGCCGCCGTACGCCTTCCAGGTGCTGGAGGTGAACTGGAGGCCGCCGTAGAAGCCGTTGCCGGTGTTGATGCTCCAGTTGCCGCCGCTCTCGCACTGGGCGACGGCGTCCCAGGTGGAGGCCGGGGCGGCGGAGGCGCCGGTGGCGGTGAGGAGCGGCATCGCGAGTCCGACGCCGGCCACACCGGCGACGGCGATGGCCTTCTCGGCCTGGGTGCGACGACGGTGACGGCCAGTTCCAACGAACAGCATGAAGAGGTCCCTCTCCGCACGCCTGCGAGGTGAGCTGTCGGGTTCGGACCGGGAGGTGGCCCGGCCGCCGTACGCGGAAACGATTCCGCTCGGGCGGCTTCACCCCAAGCCGTGGGAGACGGCAACAAACCTGGTTCCCCCGCCCCTGCCCAGGGTCTGGTCGGTTTCCCGGGCGCGGCGGGCAGGATTCGGCGTTCCGCGCACGAGGTCCGCAGCTGCGAACTCCAGGGAGAGTAGACAGATCATCAGGACAATCACAAGCTCATATCGTCGATATCACACGACAATTACGGCCCGTGTTCAATCGCCTACCAACGGCGGTGTTATGTCCGGATTGATGGGTGTTCACACCCCCGTCGGCGGGCGATCGGCGACGTCCCGTCAGCGTGATCTCAGCACGTCGGAGGCGTTCGAGGGGCCTGTGGAGGGGTGTGCGGAGAGGCCTGTGGAGGCGTGTGCGGAGAGCGGCTCTCCGGGCTGAATTCCACCGGTAGTTCGCGCAGCCCACGCATGATCAGGCCACCGCGCCAGCGCAGGTCGTCCGGGCTCTGCGCGAGCCGCAGGTCGGGCAGCCGGGAAAGCAGCGTGGCCAGCGCGGCACGCCCCTCCAGCCGGGCGAGCGGAGCGCCGATGCAGTAGTGGATGCCGTGCCCGAAGCCCAGGTGGGGATTGTCCGTCCGGGACAGGTCCAGGGTGTTCTCGGCGGCGAACCTGGCCGGGTCGCGGTCCGCCGCGGCCAGCACCACCAGCACCGGGTCGCCGACCGGGATGTCCACCCCGCCGATGGTCAGCGGACGGGTCGCGAACCGCCAGGTCGCCAGCTCCACCGGCCCGTCGTAGCGCAGGAGTTCCTCGATCCCGGTCTCCAGCAGCGCGCTCTCCCCGCGCGCCACCGACTCCTGCAGCAGCCAGCGCTGCTCCGGGTTGCGCAGCAGCGCGTAGGTGCCGTTGCCGATCAGGTTCACGGTCGTCTCGAAGCCCGCGAACAGGAGGATGAAGGCCATCGCCGCGGCCTCGTTCTCCGTCAGGTGCTCGCCGTGGTCACTGGCCCGGATCAGACCGGAGATCAGGTCGTCCCCGAGGTCCGCGCGCTTGCGGTGGATCAGCTCCAGCAGGTACGCCCGCATCCGCTTCACCGCCCGCCCCACGCCGCCGCGCCGGCCGCCGCCGTGCCGGATCATCATCCCGGCCCAGTCGCGGAAGTCGTCCTGGTCCTCGGCCGGCACCCCGAGCATGTCGCAGATCGCGTAGATGGGGAGCGGGAAGGCGAACTCGTGGATCAGGTCCGCCGAGCCGCGCTGCGCGAAGCCGTCGATCAGCCGGTCGGTGAGCTGCTGCACCCGCGGCTCGAACTCGGCCACCCGGCGCGGCGTGAACGCCTTCGACACCAGGCGGCGCAGCCGGGTGTGGTCCGGCGGGTCGATGTTCAGCAGGTGGGTCATCAGGTCCGCCTGCCGCTCCCCCGGGATGCCCACCCGGCCGGTGCGGTGCGCCTGCTCGCTGTGGTGCGCCGGGTTCTTCGACAGCCGGCTGTCCGCGAGCGCCTGCCGGGCGTCCGCGTACCTGGTCACCAGCCAGGCCTCCACCCCGCTCGGCAGGGTGGTGCGGTGCACCGGGGCGTGCTCGCGCAGCCAGGCGTAGGCGGGGTACGGGTCGGAGGCGAACTCCCAGGTGAACAGCTGCGGGGCGGGGGTGTCGCAGGACGCGGCGGCGGGCCGGGCGGGGTCGGGCTGAGCTGGCATGGACCGACCGTATCCGGTGCGACGGGCGCACCCGCCCTCCGGCGGGCCGCGCCCGTCGGGCGGCGCTCCGCGGCGGCGTCGTGACCGGGGCATGACCGGGCCACGGCCGGCTCATGGACGGGCCGTAGCCGGGCCGTTGACCGTCCGTGGCGGGGTCGTGGACGGTCCGTGGACAGCTCTTGGCCGACTCTTGGCCGCGGGGCGGGCGTGAGCCTGGTCACCTGAGGGGTAATCCCTGTCGCGGAGGGTCAGGACGTGCCTACGATCCTCCGCAGTACGCGTGGGCGCCGGTGCGGTGTCGTCCACAGGGAGGAGCAGGCCATGCGGGTCAGCGGGTCAGTCGTCGTCATCGCGGTCCTCGACGGCGGGTCGGGCGCGGGCCTCGCCCGCCGGTTCTCCGCGGCCGGCGCCGCCGGAATGCTGATCGCCGACCAGTACGTCGGCGTCGCCGAGGACCTCGCCACCGAACTCGACCGGCCGGGCTGCCCCGTCGTCGGCGTCTGCGGCGACATCCGCCGCCCCAGCGACGTCGCCGCCCTCGTGGACACCGCCGAGAAGCACCTCGGGCCGATCGACCTGTTCGCCGTCGCCGGCCCGGGCGGCGAGCGGATCATCTCGCTGGCCGACCTGCCCGACCACCTCGACCTGGAGCGGCTCGCCGAACTCGTCCTCCTCGTCGGCGAGGCCATCGGCGAACTCGTCCCGCCGCAGCGGCGCCCGGAGCACACCGCCACGGCGGCCTGAGCGCCTACTCCCCGTCCGGCTCGAGACCCTCGGCCGCGCGCACCCCGTCCCGGTAACCGCGCGCGGCCGACCGCAGCGCCGCGTCCACGTCCACCCCGGCGTCGTGGGCCCGCTGCACCACCGCGAGCAGCAGTCGGCCCGCCGAGTCGGCGGTCAGCTCGGCGGGCAGCTCGTACGGCTCGTCCGGCATCCCGGTGAACCCGGACCGGCGCACCCGGGACACCAGCTTCGCCGCGTACGCCAGCGCGGGCAGCCCGGCCGGCACGCCGTCCAGCACCGACTCGCGGTCCGCCTTCTCGGCCGCCTTCAGCTGCTCCCAGTTCGCCTCCGCCTCGGTGGCACCCTCGACCTCGACGTTCCCGAACACGTGCGGATGCCGGTACATCAGCTTCTCGACGATGTCCCCGGCCACGTCGTCGACGGTGAACGGGTCGGTCGGGTGCTCCTCGGCGATCCGGGAGTGGAAGAACACCTGGAACAGGACGTCGCCCAGCTCCTCGCGCAGCGTCTGCCGCTCCCCGTCCTCGATCGCCTCGACCAGCTCGTACGCCTCCTCGACCAGGTACTTCACCAGGGTCTCGTGCGTCTGCTCGGCGTCCCAGGGGCAACCGCCCGGGGAGCGCAGCCGGTCCATCACCGTCACCAGGTCCAGCAGCCGCGACCCCGGCAGGTCGTACGAACCGGGCAGCACCTCGATCTCGGGCACCTCACCGGCCCGCTCCACCGCGAGCCGCGCCAGCGCGTCGGTCAGCCCCGGATCCCCGTCCGGGCTGCCCAGCCACACCGTCGGCCCGCCCCCGGCCGGCTGCCCGGTCAGCAGCCGCGCCAACGCGGGCGCCGACCCGGCCGGCACGACCTCCACGCCCACCCCGGCCTGCCGCACCGCCGCCACCTGCGGATGCCCCTCGTCCCCCACCAACACCCGCCCCGCCGACCGCAACGCCTCCCACGCCGGCCACGCCAGCAGCCCGGGAGCCACCCGGTGGGTGGTGGTCAGGAGGATCAACTTCGCGCCCGGAACATTCGTCGTCACACCCCGAACCTACCTCCGCCCCCGGGCACGCCCCCACCAGCGCAGAACGTCGAACCCGCCGACTTCCCACGCCCTCGGTCTCGCCGGCCAGTCCCGCCGCGACACGGGAAGTCGGCCCAGCCGGCTTCCCACTCCGGCCCCCACCCCACCCCGGGCCGACACCTCGACCAAGCCCGCACCCGCACACGAAGCCGAGCCCGCCGACTTCCCCTCCCAGACGCCGCCCTGCTTCTCCGCAAGCCACCAGCACGAAAAGTCGGCCCGGTCGACTTCCTGATCCGAGATGGCGGCGCCCTCCGTCGGGAGTGGAGAGCGGCCGTGGCATGCGCGTTCGGCGACCGGGCTGGCGGGTGGCAGCGCCTGGGACACGTGGAGGCCCAAGGGGGCTGGAGCTGTTCATGGCGATCAGAAGAGGCGCAGGGCCAACGCCCGGAGCCGGCGCGGTGCGCCCGTGCCGAAGGCTCCGAACCGGCACAGCGGCAGCCTCCGTGGCACACACACGTCGTACCAGCCGGGAGGGGCACCGGGGCAACGTCCCGGGACGGGCGCGGGGCGCCCGTGCCGAGGGCGCCCGAACCAGCACGGCAGCAGCGGCAGCCGCCGCGGCACACACAGGGCGTGACAGCCGGAAGAGGCGCAGGAACCAACGCGCCGAGGGCGAGACGGAGGGCCACACCACCACGCCAGGGGTGCCCGTGCCGGGGCCAGGGGGCGGGGTGGGTCAGCGGGGTGTCGGGGGCCAGGGGGTGGAGGTGGGGGTGAGGGTGGAGAGGGTCTGGCGGAGGCGGCGGACGGTGGGGTGGTGGGGGCCGTCGCGGCGTTCGCGGTCGAGGAGGAGGGGGAGCAGCCACTGCCAGGCGTTCTGGGGGTCGCCGGTGGCGGCGAGGTGGAGGCCGATGCGTTCGCGGAGGTCGTAGCTGCGCTCGGGGTCGGTGTCGAGGCCGGATTCGAGGCGGGCGGTGTGGGTGGTGAGGAGGGCCTGGTACTCGGCGAGGGCTTCGGGTCCGTGGCCGAGCCGGTCGAGGCAGATCGCGGCGCGGTAGCGGTGGTCGAGGCCCTGGGGGCCGTGCGGGCCGCCGTCGGCGGTGGCGGCGAGGCGGCGGTATTCGGGGAGGGCCTGCTGGGGGTGGCCCTCGTGCAGGAGGGTGCGGGCGTAGATGGTGCGGATGGTGCGCACCAGGGGCGCGGCGTCGCCGAGTTCGGCCTCGGCCCGGGGCAGCAGGCGGGCGGCGAGGCCGAGCACCTCGGTGTGGCGGCCGGCGTCGACCAGGTCGGAGAGCCGGGCGCATTCGGCGCCGAGGTCCGGGCCCGCGGGGACGGGGGGCGGTGTCGGAGGGGCGGCGGGCGGCATGAGGAAGGGCCGCGGCTCGGAGCGGACGGGCGGCACCGGGGTGGCCGGCGCGGCCGGCGGCTGTGGCTGGTGCGGGTACCGGAAGGGGCGGGCCGGGTCCGGCAGCGGGGTGTAGCGGGGCTGCGGGGTGCCGTCGGCCGGGGGCAGCAGCGGGAGCAGCCGCGTGTGGACGGTCCAGGCGTCGGCGGGGCGGTCGGCGGGCTGCTTGGCGAGCAGGTCGAGCACCAGCTGCTCCAGCGGCTGCGGCACCTCGGGGCGCAACTGCCGTAGCGGGACGGGTGGTTCGTCGACGTGCCGGCGCAGGACGCCGAGCGCGGTGGGGGCCCGGAACGGCTCCTCGCCGGCGAGCATCTCGTGCAGCAGGCAGCCGAGCGCGTAGAGGTCGCTGCGCGGGTCGGTGGTGGCGGCGAGGGCCTGTTCGGGGGCCATGTAGGAGGGGCTGCCGACGGGCACGCCGGTGAGGGTGAGCCGGGTGGTCTCGGTGTCGAGGGCGGTGGCGATGCCGAGGTCGAGCAGGACGGTGCGGCCGTCCTCACGGACCATGACGTTGCTCGGCTTGAGGTCGCGGTGGACCACCGGGATGGCGTGGACGGCGGCCAGCGCGGCGCACAGTTGCGCGGCGACGGCCGCGGCGCGCTCGATCGGGAAGGGCGCGTCCTCGGCGATGAGATCGGCCAGGCTGACTCCGGGGATGCGCTGCATGACGAGGTAGAGCTCGCCCTCGTCCTCGCCCGCGTCGAAAACGGTGACCAGCCCGGGGTGGTCGAGCGCGGCGGTGACCCGGCACTCGCGCAGGAAGCGGCGGCGCAACTCGTCGCCGTGTCCGGCCCGTTCGCCACCGGCGCCGGTCCCACCGGGGAGCAGGTGCTCGGGGCGGAGCAACTTGACCGCGACCGGGCGGAGCAGCCGTTCGTCCTGGCCGGCCCAGACCTGGCCCATGCCGCCGTGGCCGATCTTCTCGGTGAGCCGGTAGCGACCGGCGATGAGCCGGGCGGCGGTCACGGCCGGTCCTCGCGGGCCTGGCGGCGCAGCAACTCGCCCAGCTCGCGCAGGTCGTGGGCGGTCTCGGGAGCCTGCACGGAGGGGGCCTGCGCCGCGGAAGCCTGCACGGAGGGACCCTGCACCGAGCGGGGCGCGACCGAGGGGCCGGGGGCCGCCGGCGCGGGCACCCCGTACCCGGGCACGGTCGCCGCGTACGGCGAGCCGTTCGGCGCCGCGTACGGCGAAACGGCCTGCGGCACCGCGTACGGCACGGCCGACGGCACGGCCCGCGGCGCGGGCGGCCCGGCCAGCCAGACCGCGCGGCTGTCCATCACCAGGAAGTGCGCCGTCGGCAGGAGCCACAGCACGGCCAGCGTGATCTGGCCGGTGGTGTCGGCGGTGGGGTTCTTCAGGCTGCCCGCGACCCCGGCGGAGACGACCATGGCGAGCAGCAGCGCGCAGAACACCGCCGCACCCGCGATGTCGTACGCCCGCCGGCGGCGGACCGCCAGCAGTAGCGAGGGGACGGCCCCGAGCAGGCCGAAGGTGAGCAGCGGGGCCAGCGCGCACAGGACGCGCGCGACCACCCCGAACCGCCCCGGAATCGGAGCCTGCCCGGCCACCGGCGCCGGCGCGGGAACCGGCCCCTGCCCCGGCCCGTACGGCGTTCCGCCGGGCGGCGGTCCGAACTGCCCGGGGTGGTGCCCTGACATGCGCGCTCCTGAGCTGGTGAGGACCGGCACCGAGGGCGGTGCGGACGGCTGCGCCCACCGTACCGCCCGGCCCGGTCGCTCCGGAGGGCTTCCGTCCGCCCGCTGCCGCATCGGTATCCCGCCGGTACCACGCCGCTACTGACCCGGGGTCACCTCCGCGGCGCCCGTCGTGGACCGCCCTCAGTCCGGCGGCGGCAGCGTGCCGGTCGCCAGGGCGTCGGTGGCGGCCTGGGCGAGGCCGCGGCCGAGTGCGGCGGCCTGGGCGAGGGCGGTGTCGAAGGCGGCAAGGCGGGCGAAGGCGGCGCCGAGGCGCTGCTGCGCGGGGAGCGGGAGGCGGGGCAGTTCGACCCGGCGGATGTCGAGGCGGGCGGTGGTGGTGGCGTGGCTGGCGGCGCGCCGGGTACCGGCGGTGGAGCGGAACTGGCCGGCCAGGAACTCGGGGTCGAGGGCGGCCGGATCGGGCCGCAGGAGGTGGAGTTGGCGGCCGAGGGCGGCGCCGACCAGTGGGCCCTCGGCGGGGACGACCCGGGCGGTGCCGCCGCCGAGGGCGGGGACCAGGACGTCGCCGGGGCGGGTGCGGACGTCCCCGGCCGGGCCGGGGCCGGTGGTCAGGACGGCGCTGGGCGCGGCGCCGGTGGCGAGGTCCTGGTCGGTGACGACGGGGGTGCCGCCCGACTCCGACCCGCCCGACTCCAACCCGCCCGACCCCGATCCGCCCGCCCGCGGCCCGCCGGCCCCCGGCCCGGCCGGCCGGGTGGCGGCGCCGGTGCCGGAGGAGTACACCTCCAGCGCGCCGCCGCGGACCAGTTCGCCGATGGTGACCAGCCCGGCGGGCGCGGCGCCGGACGCCCCGTCGGGCGCGGTGCCCGGCCGCGGCAGCAGGGTGGTCGGGTCGGGCAGGCCGGCCAGCAGTTCGGCCAGCCGGCCGCCGAGGTGGGAGAGTTCGGCCGCGCCGCCGAGCGGTGCGGCCGGCGGGACGTGCCGGGCCGGGGAGAGGTCGGTCTCGTCGTCGAGCAGGTCGATGGCGGCCACGGCCCGGTGGACGCCGGGGCGGTCGGCGGGGACCGGCAGGCCCTCGCGCGCGGCGAGGTCGAAGCCGCGCCAGGCGTCCAGGACGGTGCGGCGCAGCTCGGGCCAGTCGACCCTGTCCCGGCCCCCCTCGGCGGCCGGCGCCCCGGCGGTCCCGGCCGGAGCGGAGGGCGCCGCTCCGGCGTCGAGCATCAGCACCTGGCGGAAGTCGCTCCCCGGCCGGGGCGCGCGCAGCACCCACAGGTGCAGTGGGACGCCGTACGGCGGGGCGGCGCCGGCGGGCAGCGCGATGACGGCGCGCAGCGCGCCGGAGCGGAGCAGTTCGGCCCGGATCCGGCGGCCGGCCCGGCGGGCGGCGACGGTCGGCGGGAGCAGCAGCGCGGCGAGGCCGCCGGGGCGGGTGTGGGCGAGGCAGTGCAGCACCCAGGCCAGTTCGGACTCGCCGCGCGGCGGGACGAGCCCGCCGGGCCAGCGGGTGTCGAACTGCAGCTCGTCGTGGCCCCAGTCGCGTTCGTTGTACGGGGGCTGGCAGAGCACGGCCTCGAAGGTGTCGCCGGGGAAGCCGTCAGCGCGCAGGGCGTCGCCGGCCCGCAGGTCGAGCGGGAGCGGGCCGGGCTCGTCGGCCGGGGTGTGCAGGGCGATCCGGAGCCGGGCGAGGGCGGCGGTGACCGGGTCGGCGTCCTGGCCGTAGCGGCCGGTGGTCGGCGGGTGGGCGAGCAGGACGGAGCCGAGGCCGACGGCCGGGTCGAGCACGGTGGCGGGGACCCCGGCGACGGCGGCGAGCAGTTGGGCGGCCTCCGGCGGGGTGGGGCTGAGCTGCCGGGTGTTGGCCTCGGCGTACCGGGTGAGCAGTTGCTCGTACGCGCCGACCGGGCCGGCCTGGGCGGCGAGTTCGGCGAGCAGCCGGGCGAGGTCCAGCTGGGTGCTGCCGAGCAGGCCCGGGAGGCCGAGGGTGCGGGCGCCGTCGGGGCCGAAGGCGTGCACGGCGGCGCCGGCGACGGCCCGGGGCAGCGCGAGGGCGAGCCGGGTGTCCGGCCGGCCGGCGAGCTCGGCCCACTGTCCGTGCTCGCGGTGCAGCAGCAGGAGCAGGGCGCCCGCCTCGACCAGCGGGGCGGCGGGGTGGCCGGCCGGGTCGCGGAGGGTGTCGACGAGCTGCCAGACCCGCTCCAGCAGCGGGAGTTCGGCGATCTTGCCCTGGGCGCGCAGCCAGGACTCGACCTCGGCGAGCGCGAAGGCCGGGCTGGCGTCGGTGCCGCCGACCGGGCGGGGGAAGTCGGGGTGGCGGCGGCGCCAGTTGCTGACCGCGGCCCGGCCGACGCCGGCGAGCCGGGCGATCTCGGCGGCGGTCACTTCGGGACGGTCCGGCACGGGGGCTCCTTCGGTGGCGCGGGCGGGCAGGGGTGTGACCGCACAGCATAGCGATGTGGCCCTCCGGCTCCGTTCACGTGTGAACAGAGGTCTTTTATAAAATCCCGTTGACACGATTCACGCTCCAGTGGTGTGATCTCTCCGTCGCCGCCGGACGGGGGCGACACCAGGAAGACCACCGACCACCGGGAGAACAGCCATGTCCGCCACCGCCCGCCGTGTCACCACCCGCCGCACCGCCGCCCTGCTGCTGGGCGCCGCACTGGTCACCCTCACCGCGACCGCCTGCGACTCGACCGGTGGTGCCTCCGTCTCGACCGAGGCGAAGCCGACCGCGGCCGCCGGCGCCGGCTCCAAGCCCGCCGACATCGCCAAGGCCCCCGCCAAGCTCGGCGACACCATCGCGCTCAAGGGCATGGACAAGGGCAACACCGCCGACGTCACCGCGGTGAAGGTGGTCGACCCGGCCGAGAGCGCCAGCGAGTACCTCAAGCCGGCCGAGGGCAAGCACTACGTCGCGGTGCAGTTCCAGATCAAGGCCACCGGCGCCCAGGCGTACGGCGAGGTCCCCGCCAGCAGCGCCAAGGTCGTGGACACCCAGGGCCAGGCGTACGGCCCGAACCTCGAGGAGACCAAGGCCGGCCCCGCCTTCCAGACCCCCACCAACATCGCTCCCGGCGAAACGGGCAAGGGCTTCGTCACCTTCGAGGTCCCGGACGGCACCAAGCTCGACAAGGTCCAGTTCGCCCTGGACAACGGCTTCTCCAACCAGGCCGGCCAGTGGAAGCTCGGCTGACCTCCCGCCGCCCCCCACACGCACGGAACGGCGGCCCCGGGCCGAAACCCGAGACCGCCGCGATCCAGCTGTGAACCCGGCGGGGGCCCGGCCGTGAACCAGTCGGGAACCGCCGAGCGGCAGACGCTACTTCTTCGCCCCCGCCAGGTCGTCGAACATGGCCGACAGGAACTCGCTGCACCAGCCCAGCAGTTCCCGCCCGACCAGCGGCTTGCCGCCGATCCGCCCGGTGCTCGGGCGCGGCACCAGCAGCTGCTGGGCCGCCGCCTTCACCTGGCTGCGCGGGTAGAGCCGGTTCAGCCGCAGCTGCTGGGACTCCCGCAGCTCCACCGGCCCGAAGCGGACGTTGGAGCCCTGGAGGGTGATGTCCGCGATCCCGCACCGCCGGGCGTACAGCCGCAGCGCCGCGACCAGCAGCAGGTTCTCCACCGGCTCGGGCAGCTTGCCGTAGCGGTCCACCAGCTCGTCCCGGACCTGCTGGATGTCCTCCTCCGAGTTGACGGCGGCGATCGAGCGGTACGCCTGCAGCCGCAGCCGCTCGCCGGGCGCGTAGTCGTGCGGCACATGGGCGTCGACGGGCAGCTCGATCTTCACCTCGAGCGGCTCCTCCTCCGGCTCCCCGCCGCCAGCCAGCGACTCGCGGAACTCCGCCACCGCCTCGCCGACCATCCGCATGTAGAGGTCGAAGCCGACGCCCGCGATGTGCCCGGACTGCTCGCCGCCGAGCAGGTTGCCCGCCCCGCGGATCTCCAGGTCCTTCATCGCGACGTACATGCCGGCGCCCATCTCGGTGTGCTGGGCGATGGTGGCCAGCCGCTCGTGCGCGGTCTCGGTGAGCGGCTTCTCCGGCGGGTACAGCATGTACGCGTAGCCGCGCTCGCGCCCTCGCCCGACCCGGCCGCGCAGCTGGTGCAGCTGGGAGAGGCCGAAGGTGTCGCCGCGTTCCACGATCAGGGTGTTGGCGTTGGAGATGTCGATGCCGGACTCCACGATCGTGGTCGACACCAGGACGTCGAACTCCTTCTCCCAGAAGTCGACGACGACCTTCTCCAGCTGGGTCTCCCCCATCTGCCCGTGCGCGGTGGCGATCCGCGCCTCGGGCACCAGGTCCTTCAGCCGGGCGGCCGCCTTGTCGATCGACTCCACCCGGTTGTGGATGTAGAACACCTGGCCCTCGCGCAGGAGTTCACGCCGGATCGCGGCCGAGATCTGCTTCTCGTCGTACGGGCCGACGAAGGTCAGCACCGGATGCCGCTCCTCCGGCGGGGTGGTGATGGTGGACATCTCGCGGATGCCGGTGACGGCCATCTCCAGGGTGCGCGGGATCGGCGTCGCGGACATGGTGAGCACGTCCACGTTGGCGCGCAGCTTCTTCAGCTGTTCCTTGTGCTCGACGCCGAACCGCTGCTCCTCGTCGACGATGACGAGGCCGAGGTCCTTGAACCTGGTCTCGGAGGAGAACAGCCGGTGGGTGCCGATCACGACGTCCACCGAGCCCTCGAACAGCCCCTCCAGCACGGCCTTGGCCTCGGTGTCGGTCTGGAAGCGGGACAGCGCCTTCACCGTCACCGGGAAGTTGGCGTAGCGCTCGGCGAAGGTCGAGAAGTGCTGCTGCACCAGCAGCGTGGTCGGCACCAGGACGGCCACCTGCTTGCCGTCCTGCACGGCCTTGAAGGCGGCCCGCACCGCGATCTCGGTCTTGCCGTAGCCGACGTCGCCGCAGATCAGCCGGTCCATCGGGACGGACTTCTCCATGTCCGACTTGACCTCGGCGATGGTGGTCAGCTGGTCCGGCGTCTCCGCGTACGGGAAGGCGTCCTCCAGTTCGCGCTGCCACGGGGTGTCCGGGCCGAAGGTGTGGCCGGGGGCGGCCATCCGCGCCGAGTACAGCTTGATCAGGTCGGCGGCGATCTCCTTGACGGCCTTCTTGGCCCGCTGCTTGGTCTTCGCCCAGTCCGCGCCGCCGAGCCGGTGCAGCGTCGGGGCCTCGCCGCCGACGTACTTGGTGACCTGGTCCAGCTGGTCGGTCGGCACGAACAGCCGGTCGCCGGGGTGGCCGCGCTTGGCCGGGGCGTACTCCAGCACCAGGTACTCGCGGGTGGCGCCCTGGACGGTGCGCTGCACCATCTCGACGTACTTGCCGACGCCGTGCGCCTCGTGGACGACGTAGTCGCCGGCCACCAGCGCCAGCGGGTCGATCGCGTTGCGGCGGCGCGAGGGCATCCGGCGCATGTCCTTGGTGGAGGACTTCTGCCCGGACAGGTCGGTCTCGGTGATGACCGTGAGCTTGAGGTTCTCGTCCACGAAGCCGTGCTCGATGGACCCGCAGGAGACGTGGACGACGTCCCGGGTGGGCGCCTCGGCGAGGTCGGCGACCAGACGGGCCGGGATGCCCTCGTTGCCCAGCACCTCGGCGAGCCGGGCGGCGGGGCCGTGGCCCTCGGTCACCATGACGACCCGCCAGTCGGCGGCCAGCCGTTCCTTGGCGTCGGCGATCGCCCGGGCGGTGTCGCCCCGGTAGGCCTCGACGGCGTGCATGCCGAGGGTCAGCGTGTTGGCGTCGAACTCCAGGATGCCGTCGACGGAGGACTGGCTCGTCGCGAACGGGCTGACGGACCACCAGGGCAGCCCGATCTCGTCGGCGTGCTCGCGCACCTCGGCGAGCGAGCGCAGCGAGGCGGCGGAGACGTCGATGGCCTCCAGGTCGATCGGCCGGTCCCCGCCGGCCGCGGCCGCGACCCAGGAGGCGTGCAGGAACTCCTGGCTGGTCGCGACCAGGTCGGCGGCCCGGGTGCGGACCCGCTCCGGGTCGCAGACCACGGTGACGGAACCGAGCGGCAGCACGTCCAGCAGCAGCTCCATGTCGTCGACCAGCACCGGCGCCAGCGACTCCATGCCCTCGACCGCGATGCCCTCGGCGATCTTGTCCAGGATCTCGGCCAGCCCGGGGTGCTCGGCGGACAGCTCGGCGGCCCGGGCCCGCACCTCGTCGGTGAGCAGCAGCTCGCGGCAGGGCGGCGCCCACAGGCCGTGCTCGGCGATCTCCAGCGAGCGCTGGTCGGCGACCTTGAAGTACCGGACCTCCTCGACCTCGTCGCCCCAGAACTCCACCCGCAGCGGGTGCTCCTCGGTGGGCGGGAAGACGTCCAGGATGCCGCCGCGGACGGCGAACTCGCCGCGCTTCTCGACCAGTTCGACGCGCGCGTAGGCGGCGGCGGAGAGCCGGCGGGCCACCTCCTCCAGGTCGTACGACCCACCGCGCCGGACGGCCACCGGCTCCAGCTCGGCCAGCCCCTTGACCTGCGGCTGGAGCACCGAGCGGACCGGGGCCACGATCACCTGCACCGGCCCGGCCGCCGGGTCGTCGGCCCGCGGGTGGACGATCCGGCGCAGCACGGCCAGCCGGCGCCCGACGGTGTCCGAGCGGGGCGACAGCCGCTCGTGCGGCAGCGTCTCCCAGGCCGGGAACTCGGCGACGGTGTCGGCGGGCAGCAGCGAGCGCAGCGAGGCCGCGAGGTCCTCGGCCTCGCGACCGGTCGCGGTGACGGCGAGCACCGGACGGCCCCGCTCCCCGGCGGACTGCCCGGCGAGCGCGCGGGCCAGCGCGGCGATGGCGAACGGCCGGGCGGCGGGCGGCCCGACCAGGTCCAGGTGGCGGCGTCCGCCGGCCGCGGCTCCGGGGGCGGTGGCCGCCTCGATAGCCTCGGCGAGCGCCGCGTCCCGCGCGACGACATCGAGCAGTCCGGTCAGGCTCATCTGGGGTCTCTTCTTCGTCCCGTGGCTGGTGCCGCCCCGGGGCGGTCGAAGGCCCGCCGGGGCAACGCGAACGGCCCGGCGCGCCGAGCGGCCGGGGGTCTCCAGCCTACGCCGCGGCACGGACAGGCACGCGGTCCACGACGTCGGCGGGGCCGGAGCGGGATCGGCGCGGGGCCGACGCGGGGCCGGAGCGCCGGGCGGACGTTCACCCCCTCGCCGATTTTTGTCAGGGGCACGTCCGGGAACGAACGACTGGACGGAACACCGGACCGGCCGGTGGACGAACCAACCCGGAGCACCACCGAACCGGGCACGGCTATCCGCCACGAACTGGACATACTCCTGTCACTGGCCGTCCATGGAGATCGCGCACCATGGTGAACGTGCCCGCCGCACCCAACCGTGGGGGATGGCTGTGGGGGCACTGTCGCACCCTCGATGGGGGTCGGAGGTGCGAGGCCGGGCGGCCCTGGGTGGGGGCGCCCGCCCAAGCGCCGGGAACCGTGGCGCCCTTTCCTGGAGGGCGCCACGGGTCTCGGCCTCTTTCGCTCCCGGGGCCTACCCGGTCGGCCGCCGCCCTATCCCGGAGCCCGGCCCGTTTTCTCGACCCGCTTCCTTCGTCCGCGCTTCCCGCGCCCCGTTCCGGCAGGCTCGTTCGGCGGGCCCGGCCGCGTCGAACACGGCCGCGTCGAGCACGGCGAAGGCCCCGGCCTCCCCAGAGGGGAAGCGGCCGGGGCCTTCGCGACGACGTACGGTCGGCGGCCGGTCAGCGGCGGCGGTAGCTCACCGTGTGGGGGGTCGCGTAGCCGCTTCCGTCGTCCACGATGATGATCTTCGGAACGATCCGGGTCTCGTCCTCCGCCCGTCCCTCGGCGGCCGTCCCGGCAGCGGCGGCGTCGGAGGCCACCGTCTCCCCGGCGGGCGGCGAGGCCGGCTTCGGGGGCACCGGGCCGGTCTCCACGGGCCCGCCGATGGCCCTGGTGGCGCTGCTGCCGACCACCGGCGTCCGCAGCACGGGCGCCGGCTTCTCCGGGGCGGAGGCCTTGGCTCCGGCGGGAGCCGCGGTGGCCAGGGCCTTGCGCAGGTTCGCCACCGGGATCTCCCCGGTGTCCGCCTCCGAGTCCACCGGCGCGGTGTCGGCGACGGCGTCCTCGATCGCGTCCCGCGGAGCGGGGGCCGTCGGGGTCGTCGGGGTCGTCGGGGTCGTCGGGGTCGTCAGGGCCACAGGGGCCGTAGTGGCCTCGGCGGACTCCCCGGCGGACTCCTCGGCGGGCTCCCCGGCCGAGCCCTGCGCGGCCCGGGCCGCCGCGACGGCCGCGGCCGCCACCTCGGGCTCGATCTGGCCGACCGCCGCCCCGGTGAGCGAGGCCAGCGTGGCCTTGATGTGGTCCAGGTGGTGCTGCACCGTCTCCAGCCGGGTGTCGAACTCACGCTGCTCGCGCTCGCTCGCCGCGTTGACCTCCTCGGCCTCGCGGCGGGCCTGCTCGATCAGCTGGTCGGCCTTGGCCTGGGCGTCCGTCTCCAGCTGCTTGATCCGGTTCAGCACGGTCTCCCGCTGCTGTTCCGCCTCCTTGACCCGGCGCTCGGCGGTCGCCGAGACCTCGGCCTCCTCGCCGTCGGCCTTGGCCTGGGCCGCGGCGAAGGTCTCGTCGGCCTTGCGGCGCCGGGTGGCCAGCTCGGCCTCGGCCTGTTCGCTGGCCTCGGCGGCGGCGACCCGCACCTTGGCGGCGTACGCGGTGGCGGCGTCCCGGATGGCGCGGCTCTCCCGGTCGGCGTCGGACCGGATGCCCTCGGCCTCGGCCCGGGTCCGCTCCTCGGTGCGGCGGGCGGCCGCGTCGGCGGCGGTACGGGTCGTGGCGCTGAACTCCCTGGCGGCGCGGTCGGCCGCCTGCCCGGCCTCGTAGACCTCGTCCCGGAGGTCCTCGGCGAAGCGCTCGGCCTTCTCCCGGACGGCGCGCGCCTCGTTCTCGGCCATCGCGGCGAGTCCGGCGGCCTGCTCACTGAGCACCTGGTAGTCGGGCTCCGGGGCCTCCTCGGCGGTCCGGCGGATGTCGGCCAGCCGGGCCTCCATCTGCCGGATGCCGGCGCCCAGGACGCTCAGCCGTTCCCACGCCTCGTCGCGCTGCGCGGTGAGCGCGGCCAGGGCTCGGTCGACCTGCTCGGGCGCGTAGCCCTTGCGGGCCTGGGTGAAGCCGTACTGGGGGACGGCGTCGCTCATGGGCTCTTCCCCTCGTTTCGCGGGCTGCGGAGCCCATGATCGGACGGAACGGTCGGATCCGGAACCGGTTGGGAGGCCGGGGCCGGATTCCGCTGTCCTACGGACCGGATTGCGTCGAGGACGGGACGAATAGACCCATCCTCTTGACCTATTTTGCGCAGATCCGGGCGAAACCCCAACGAGGCACGGCTGCGGCGGCATGCCGGAGGGGCCGTCCCGGACACCGGAACGACCCCTCCCCACCTGCGAGGATCGGCGACGGACCGCTACAGCAGGCCGTCCCAGAACTGCTCCAGCAGCACGGCCCACCAGGTGTCCGCGTTCTGCAGGGCCGCCGGGTCGATCGCGGCGAGCTGGGCCTGGAAGTCGGTCGTCCAGCGACCGGCCTGGTCCGGCGTCAGCCCGTACCGCAGCCGCCACATCCGGCCCAGCAGGGCCAGCGAGCGGACGAACTCCGGTACACCGCTGTTGACGAACCGGGGCGGCTGGCCGGTTCCATCGATGTCCACCGCCACCACGTGCGCGGTGCCGTACTGGACGCACAGCTGGCGGCCGTAGTCGTTGCCCAGCACCAGGTAGCCGCCGAAGTCCGGGCCCGCGCCGAGGCCGCGCTCGGCGGCCAGCTCGGCGAGCGTCGGGATCGGGCGGCCCTCCTGCGCCTGCGCCCAGAAGAACGGCCCGAAGTCGCGCGGCAGCCCGGCCCACATCAGGCTCTGGGACACCGGCTCGGGCACGCCCTGGCGGGAGACGGCGCGCTGCTCGTAGCGGAACACGTTCTGCCCGAAGGCGGCGCCGACTTCCTGGGCGAGCTGCTGCGGCGGGAGCGGCGGCAGCGCCTGGACCGTCCCCGGCGCGGGCGCCGGCACCCGGAACGGGCGGACCCGCTGGGCACCGGAGGCCAGCTGGTGCAGCTCGTCCAGGTGGTCGAGCAGCTCGGACATCCCGGCCTGCCGGGAGGCGTGGTCGCGGCCGTACGGGGCGGTGTGGGTGAGCCGGACGTTGGGCCAGGACGCGGCGATCATGCGGTTGCAGTAGCCGCCCGGCAGGTCGCAGGACTCCAGCTCGGTGTAGAGCTCCAGCACCTGCTCCGGCGGCACGTTGAGCCGGCGCAGGTCCTGGAGGATCTTCCACTCCGGGTGCGGGGTGCCGGGCTCGCTGCGGTGCAGCAGCTTCTGCTCCGAGCCGTCCGGGCCCCGATAGCTGAGCGCGGCGAAGTACCCCGGGCCGACCGCGGGCACGCCCGGGGGCACCGGCGCGGGCTGCGGCGAGCCGGGCACCACCGCCGGCGGGACGACACCGGCGGCGCCGCCCGCGTTCGGGTAGCCGTAGCCGGCCGCGGGCGCGACGGGGGCCGCCGGGCCGCCGGGCGGCGGCGGGACGGCGGGACCGCCGGACGGCGGGGTGCCCGGGTCCGCCGGGCCGGCCACCAGCGCCGGGTCGATCGCGCCCGCCAGCTGGGTCGCCTCGTACGCCGTCCCGGACGCGGCCGGGCCGGCGGTCGGCGCGCCCGGCGGGGCCACCGGGGCCTCGCCACCGCGCAGGCCCGCCGGGGGCGGGGGCGGCGGGGCGGAGGCGGCACCGCGGCCGCCGGGGCCGGCGACGGGCGTGCCGGAACCCGGGGTGTGCTTCAGCCCGGCGGGCGGGGGCGGCGGCGGGCCGGAACCCGCGTTGCGTCCCAGCCCGGCGGGAGCGGCGCCCGCGGCGGCAGGCCCGGCGGGGCCACCGCGCAGCCCGGCCGGCGGGGGCGGCGGCGGGCCGGAGCCCGCGCCCCGGCCGAGCCCGGCCTGCGGCGCGCCGCCCTCCGGGGCGCCCGGGGCCGGAACGCCGGGGATCGGGGCACCGGGGGCCGGGGCGCCCGGCAGACCGGCGAGACCGGGCGGACCGCCGGGCGGGGCCAGCATCGTCGGCGCGTGCTCCACCTGCGGACCACCGGCGGGCGGGGTGGCCGGAGCGCCCGGCAGGCCCATCAGCCCGGGCATGGCGTCCGGCGAGGCGAGCAGCGTGGGCGCCGGCTCGGCGGCCGGGGCGGGCACCGGGGCCGGCGGGGTGACGGGCGGCTGCTCCGCGGCGGCCGGGGCGGGCACCGGGGCCGGCGGGACCGGGGGCATGCCGTAGCCACCACCCGTCGGCGGCATCAGCATGGTCGCGGCCTCGGCACCCGTCGGCGCGGCGGGCTCGGGCAGATCCGAGCCGGTGGTCCGCAGCCCCTCGGGCATCAGCATGGTCGCGGCCTCGGCCCCGGCCGGCGGGCCCGGCGCCACGGGTGCGACGGGTGCGACGGGCGGCACGGGCGCGGCGGGCACATCAGGCGTGACCGGTGCGGCCGCGTGCGGCACCGGGGCCGGTGCCGATGCCGGCTGCGGTACGGCGGCCGGCTCGTCCTGCCCCGGCGGCGGCGCGAGCATGGTCGGCGCGTCCCCGGCGGGCCGGTCGGAGACCGGCGGCTCGGTCAGCACGGCCGGCGCCGGCTGCACGGAGTACGCGACCGGCTCGGCCGGCACGGCCTGCGGCGCCGGAGCCGGCGGCTCCTCGACGGGCGCGGCGGCCGCGGCAGCGGCCGGAGCCGTCCCGAGCCGCTCCGCCTCCGCCGCGATCGCCGCGGCCCCCGCCTCCTGGAGCCACTGCGGCGGGCTGAGCAGGAAGGAGGTCGCCTCCACCGGCCCGGGCGCGGGCTTCGCCGCCCCCGCCGGGTTGGCCGCCACCGGCCGCCCGTAGGCCTCCTCGTACTGCCGGACCACCTCGTTGACGGGCAGCGCGGGCCACAGCGTGCTGGCGCCCGAGTCCCGGGCGATCACCAGCCGTGCCTCCCCCGAGCCGCCGCCCACACCGCCCGTGCCCTCGCCCGTGCCCTCGGCCGAGCCCGCGGGCGCCACCGCCCAGCAGACGAAGCCCAGGTCGAACTCCCGGACCCGTACCTCGCGCTGCCGCGTGCGCGGCACCCCGCCGTTGATCCACTCCTCGGCGAGCTCCTGCGCCTGCGCGTACGTCACCACGCCCGGTTCACCCCTGTCCGCATCCTCTTCGTCCCCCGTTCCACCGCGCACACCGCGGCCACCGACACCACCGCGACCACCGCGACCACGCGCCTCAGCCCACCGGGACGGCCCGGGCGAACCCGCCGTCCACCATCAGCGCCGCGACCGTCTCCAGCTCCGGCGGGCTGCCCGCCAGCCGCAGCAGGAAGGCGTCGAAGTCCTCGCCGCAGGGCAGCAGCAGCCGGGCGCAGCGGTCCTCCGGGGCTTCCGGCGCGCCGGTGTCGCGGGCGTCGTCGTACAGGTGGAACCAGACCGAGCCGGCCCGCTCACCGCGCACCTTGAGCGCGACCAGGCCGCCCTGCGCGTAGGCGATGCCCAGGTAGTCCTTGGTGAGGTGGTCGCGCAGGCACTTGTTGGCGTACACGACGTCCTGGGTGCCGTACTCCTCGGTGAGCGTCAGGAACGGCTGGTCGAGCAGCAGTCCGAGCTCGGTGTCCAGCCCCACGCCGACCGGGGCGCGTCCGCCGCCCAGCTTGAGGAAGGTGCGGTAGGCGTCGGGCAGCCGGTAGCCGAGGCGCTCCTCGGCGCGCTGCACCAGGTCCTCGGGGACGCCGATCGGGTCCCCGCCGTCCCCGGCCAGCGAGAAGTGCACCGGCCGGCGCTCCTGCAGCGGGCGGGTGCCTCGGCGGGTGTGGTCGGCGCCGGACATGGCCAGGCCGCCGTGGTGCCGCAGCAGCGCCTTGACCTCGACCGGGACGAGCTCCATCCGCCGCCAGCCGGGGGCGGCCCGGCCGACCGCGTGGTGCCAGGTCCAGCCGGGCGGGGTGGCGACGGCGGTCGGGAGGTCGGCCCAGAGCGGGTGGCCCTGGGTGTAGAGCGCGGCGTTGGCCGAGACGTAGTCGGTCAGCCGCAGTTCGTCCACGCCGAAGCCCTCCGGCGGGTCGGCCACCTCGGCCGCCGCGGCGGCGTACGGGCCGAAGTCCGGGAAGCCGTACTCGTCCACCCTGACCCCGGCGGGGTGCCGCTCCGCGCGGACCGGGTCCGGGAACTGCACCACCTGACCTGCGTACGCCGCGTTCGGTGCGGCGGCGACGCCGGGCCGACCTGTCGTCATCTGGGAGCCCCCACTGGCTGCTGCAAAATACGGTGCCTGCTGGGCACCAGCCTAGGGCCTGCCCTCAACCCCCGGGCTGCCAGGCGGACGACGGGCTCGGCGCACCACCCGGCCCCACCGCCGTCACCGGCGACCGCCCGGCACCCGCGCGGGCGGCCCGCCCGGCGACCGGGAACGCCCCTTCGCGGTGGCCGAGGTGACGGAACGCGGGCTGCCGGTGGACCGGCACCGGGCAGCGCGCCCCGGCCCGGATCCCGGTGGCCCCGACGTCCGGCGCGGGCAACGGACACGGCCCACCGGCGGGCACCTGCCCCCGGGCGGTCGGCCGTGTCCCCTCCGGCTCGCGGCCGGAACGGTACCGGCCGCGAGCCGGG
Source organism: Kitasatospora sp. NPDC096204 (assembly GCF_044763205.1). NCBI lineage: Bacteria > Bacillati > Actinomycetota > Actinomycetes > Kitasatosporales > Streptomycetaceae > Kitasatospora > Kitasatospora sp. NPDC096204. The sequence goes on along the minus strand of NZ_JBIWFT010000022.1, from coordinate 123,633 downwards.
CCCGGAGGCCGTTTCGGTACATCGACGGAAAAGTCGTGACGGACCGGTGAGCGTTCGACAGCATCGGGTGCGGCGGCGGCCGGGCCGTCGCCGCACCGGCCTGCGCCGCACCCCGGATGTGCGGTTGTCGGTGTCGTTTGACAGGCTTGCCCCGGACCGGCCCGGCCACCGCGGCCGACGTCGGGATGACGAGGAGGAGGACGACGGATGACCACCGGTGAGCCGGCGGGCCCGCCCGTGCTGCGCCACCACCGCGACAGCCTGCTGCCCGCCGTCGCCGCCGCGCTGTCGCTCAAGGGCGGCGAGGTGCACACCCTGGCGGGCGACAAGGACCCGCGCCGCCCGGTGCTGCACCACCTGGTCGCCGAGTTCCTGGACACCCTGCCGGCCGAGGCCCGCGAGCGGTTCACCGGCCGCTGCCCGGAGGCCGTCCTGCTCTCCCAGTACCTGACCGCCGTCGACGGCAGGCGCTCCAAGCGCGCCGCCCGCAAGCCGATGACGCTGCACGAGGCCCGCAAGGCGCTCAAGGGCTCCCGGGTGACGACCGTGCGCATCCGCGAGGAGGGCGACCCGGCGCACGGCAGCCACGCGCCGCCGTGCCGCTCCTGCGCCCCGATGCTGGAGCACTTCACCGTGCGCAGCGTCGCCGTCGGCCCGCCCGCGCACTGACCGGCCGAGCGGCCGGCACATCCCCGTCCCCCAGCCCTGGAGCCCGCCCTGAACCCGCCCATCCCGCCCGCACCGGCCACCCTCTCCCCCGCCGGCACGCGGACCCGGCCCCGCTTCCCCGCCGACGTCGCCGCCGAGCTCAAGGCGGCCGGCTGGCACCCCGGCCGCTGGCAGATCCGGCAGGCCGAGGAGTGGGCCGACACCCTGGTCGGGCACGGCGCGCCCACCGGCGTCCGGCACGCGGTGTTCCCGGCGGCAGTGGAGGCCTGGGCCGAGTTCGGCGGCCTCGCCTTCGACCTGTCCGGCCCGGGCCGCCAGCTGGCCCGCACCCCGTTCCTGATCGACCCGCTGTGCGGTCTGCACCAGCCGCGCACCCTGCTCGACCTCGGCCGGGCGCTGGGGACGCAGCTGGCCCCGCTCGGCGAGGAGGCGTACGGGCAGGCGCTGCTGGCCGTCGACGAGGAGGGCCGGGTCTACAGCCTGGACCACACCGGCGAGTGGTTCCTCGGCCACGGCATCGACCAGGCGATCTCCACGCTGGTCCTGGGCACCGCCCCGGAGCTGCTGCGCACCGCCGACGCGTACTGAGGGCCCCGGAAGAGCGCCGAGCAGCCCCGGGGACCGCCCGGCCCGTCCGCTCGGCGCGGCCGCTCAGCGCAGCCGCTCGGCCCGCACCGCCAGCCGGGACGGCAGCACCGCCTCGATCCGGAACCCGCCGTCCGCCTCCGGCCCGGAGGAGAAGGTGCCGCCCAGCGCGATCACCCGTTCCCGCATCCCGACCAGCCCGTTGCCCCCGCTGGGCAGCTTCGCCGCGCCCCGCTCCCCACCCGGGCAGGCGTTCACCACGGCCACCCGCACCCCGTTCGGCGCGTACGAGAGCAGCACCGACACCTGGGCGCCGCCCGCGTGCTTGTGGGCGTTGGTCAGGCCCTCCTGGACGACCCGGTAGGCGGTCTGCTCGGCCTCGCCGGTGAACTCCTGCCGGCTGCCGCTGACCGTCAGCGTCACCGCCATCCCGGCCGCCCTGGACTGGTCGACCAGCCGCGGCAGTCCGGCCAGCGAGTCGGGCTCCGGCTGCCGCTCGTCGTCCATCCGCAGCACCCCGAGGATCTCCCGCAGCTCGTTCAGCGCCTGCCGGCCGACCTCGCCCATCAGCTTGGCGCTCTGCGCGGCCTTCTCCGGGTCCTTGGCGACGATCCGCTCCAGCGCCCCGGAGTGCACCACCATCAGCGACACCCGGTGCGCCACCACGTCGTGCATCTCCCGGGCTATCCGGGTGCGCTCCTCCAGGCGGGCCCGGCGGGCGCGCTCCTGCGCCTGTTCGGCGAGCAGGTCCAGCTCGGTCTCCAGGCCGTGCGCGCGGTCCTTGAGCGACTCGATCAGCCGCCGCCGCGCGCCGACGTACAGTCCGGTCACCACCGGGGCGACGGTCAGCCCCACCGACACCAGCAGCGACAGCAGGATCTGGCCCCACCACGGCGGCGGATCCACCGGCGCGTCGCCGGGCGTCATCAGCGACACCGTCATCACGGCGGCCGCCTCGGCGAAGGCCAGTGCGGACAGCGCCACCACCCGGCGGCGGCGCGAGGGCCACTCCCAGGTCGAGGCCAGCGTGTACAGCGCCACCACCAGCAGCACCACGCCCAGCATCCCGGGCATCACCAGCAGCGTCACCAGCACCGGGACGGCCGGCCAGCGCCGGCGCACCATCAGCGAGCCGCCGGCCAGCGTGCCGAGCACGGCTATCCCGACCGCTCCCGCGGTGCTGACGTGGATCCGGGCGGAGAGGAAGGCGATCGTGCTGACCGCGCACTCCACCGCGGCGAGCATCGCCAGCCCGATGTCCAGGAAAGCGCTGCGCGGCCGCTTCCACCACCAGAACGACCGGACCGGCACGCGCTCCCCAGGCGACTTGCTCATGCCCCACAGGGTAAGCGGCAACCTCCTCCCCTCCCCACCGGGATTGCCCGTCACACTCCACGAACCCGTCAAGTGGTCCAGACCACAGGTGGTTTTCGGCGGCGCTGTCCGCCATCCGGCCACCTCGCGGACAGCATCCGCCCCGACACCTATGCTGGGTCGCGTCGGACAGCGCGGTCCGCACGCGTCACGCCGGCCACACGCGTGTGGACCGTGACGATGAGCCGTTGCCGAACCCCCACCACCACAGGGAGCCAGCCGTGACCGCTCCGGTCCCCGCCCCGGCGGACAACCCCACGCCCGTCAGCGCCGACAACGCCGCCCTGCGCGCGGACATCCGCCGCCTCGGCGACCTGCTCGGCGAGACGCTGGTCCGTCAGGAGGGCCCCCAGCTGCTGGGCCTGGTCGAACAGGTCCGCCTGCTGAGCCGCACCGACGGCGAGGCCACCGCCGAGCTCCTCTCCGACATCGACCTGGACACCGCCGCCAAGCTGGTCCGGGCGTTCTCCACCTACTTCCACCTCGCCAACGTCACCGAGCAGGTGCACCGCGGCCGCGAGTTCGCCACCCGCCGCGCCCGGCAGGGCTCGCTGCTCGCGCAGACCGCCGACCAGCTCGCCGAGGCCGACGCCAAGCACCTCCAGGACACCCTGGCCCACCTCGCGGTCCGCCCGGTCTTCACCGCCCACCCCACCGAGGCCGCCCGCCGCAGCGTCCTCAACAAGCTGCGCCGGATCGGCGAACTCCTCGACCGCATCCACCGCGACGAGGTCACCTCCGGCCTGGCCGCCGCCGACCAGGCCCGCACCAGCAGCGCCAAGCGCTCCGCCGACCGCCGCCTGGCCGAGGTCATCGACCTGCTCTGGCAGACCGACGAACTGCGCATCGCCCGCCCCGAGCCCACCGACGAGGCCCGCAACGCCGTCTACTACCTGGACGAGCTCTACCGCGAGGCCGTCCCCGAGGTCCTGGAGGAGCTGCACGAGGAGCTCGCCCGGGTCGGCCTGAGCCTGCCCGAGGGCGTGCGGCCGCTCACCTTCGGCACCTGGATCGGCGGCGACCGCGACGGCAACCCCAACGTCACCCCGAAGGTCACCTGGGACGTCCTCAACCTCCAGCACGAGTACGGCATCAAGGACGCGCTCGACGCGATCGACGACCTGCGCAACACCCTCTCCACCTCCGAGCGGCTGGCCGGCGCCTCGGTCGAGCTGCTCGCCTCGCTCAACACCGACCTGCACCTGCTCCCCGAACTCAGCCCGCGCTACAAGCGGATGAACGCCGAGGAGCCGTACCGCCTCAAGGCCACCTGCATCCGGCTCAAGCTGGAGAACACCCGCGAGCGGCTGGCCGGCGGCACCCCGCACGTCCCGGGCCGCGACTACCTCGGCACCCGCGAGCTGATCGCCGACCTGCGGCTGATCCAGGACTCGCTGCGCTCCCACCGCGGCGAGCTGATCGCCGACGGCCGCCTCGCCCGCGCCATCCGCACCGTCGAGGCCTTCGGCCTGCAGCTCGCCACCATGGACGTGCGCGAGCACGCCGAGGCCCACCACCACGCCCTCGGCCAGCTCTTCGACCGGCTCGGCGAGGAGGCCTGGCGCTACGCCGACATGCCCCGCGAGTACCGGCAGAAGCTGCTCGCCAAGGAACTCCGCTCGCGCCGCCCGCTCGCCCCCACCCCGGCCCCGCTGGACGAGGCCGGCACCAAGACCCTCGGCGTGTTCAACACCATCCGCGAGGGCTTCGAGCGCTTCGGCGACGAGATCGTCGAGAGCTACATCATCTCCATGTGCCAGGGCGCCGACGACGTCTTCGCCGCCACCGTGCTGGCCCGCGAGGCCGGCCTGATCGACCTGCACGCCGGTCTCGCCAAGATCGGCATCGTGCCGCTGCTGGAGACCACCGACGAGCTCCAGCAGGCCGACCGCATCCTCGACGAGATGCTCTCCGACCCGTCCTACCGCCTGCTCGTCTCGCTGCGCGGCGACGTCCAGGAGGTCATGCTCGGCTACTCCGACTCCTCCAAGTTCGGCGGCATCACCACCTCCCAGTGGGAGATCCACCGCGCCCAGCGCCGGCTGCGCGACGTCGCCCACCGCTACGGCATCCGGCTGCGCCTGTTCCACGGCCGCGGCGGCACCGTCGGCCGCGGCGGCGGCCCCTCGCACGAGGCCATCCTGGCCCAGCCCTGGGGCACCCTGGAGGGCGAGATCAAGGTCACCGAGCAGGGCGAGGTCATCTCCGACAAGTACCTGCTCCCCTCGCTGGCCCGGGAGAACCTGGAGCTGACCCTCTCCGCCACCCTCTCCGCCTCCGCGCTGCACACCGCCCCGCGCCAGGCCCCCGAGGAACTCGCCCGCTGGGACGCCGCGATGGACCGGGTCTCCGACGCCGCCCACACCGCCTACCGCGCCCTGGTCGAGCAGGAGGACCTGCCGAAGTACTTCTTCGCCTCCACCCCGGTCGACCAGCTCGCCTCGCTGCACCTGGGCTCCCGCCCGTCCCGCCGCCCCGACTCCGGCGCCGGCCTGGACGGCCTGCGGGCCATCCCGTGGGTGTTCGGCTGGACCCAGTCCCGGCAGATCGTCCCCGGCTGGTTCGGCGTCGGCTCCGGCCTCGCCGCCGCCCGCGCGGCCGGCCTCGGCGACGTGCTGACCGAGATGTACGGCGAGTGGCACTTCTTCCGCAACTTCCTGTCCAACGTCGCCATGACGCTGGCCAAGACCGACCTGCGGATCGCCCGCCACTACGTCGAGCAGCTGGTGCCCGGCGAGCTGCACCACGTCTTCGACGAGATCAAGGCCGAGCACGCGCTCACCCTGCGCGAGGTGCTCCGGCTCACCGGCGAGAGCGAACTGCTGGAGCACAACCCGGTGTTGAAGCAGACCTTCGCCGTCCGCGACGCCTACCTCGACCCGATCTCCTACCTCCAGGTCGCGCTGCTGCGCCGCCAGCGCGAGGAGCTCTCGGCCGGGCGCCAGGACGACCCGCTGCGCGCCCGCGCGCTGCTGCTGACCGTCAACGGCATCGCCGCCGGCCTGCGCAACACCGGCTGACGGCCGGACCGCGAACGGCCGAGGGCCGGTGTCCCGTCCGGGACACCGGCCCTCGGCCGTGAGGTTCCTGCTCCGCGGGCTTCCCGCTCCGCGAGGCGCCGCGTGGGCCGCGTGGGGCACTGGGTGAGGCCGTGTGGGCGCCGGGTGAGGCCCCTACTCCGCGCCCTCGCCCGCGCGCCTGCGCTTCAGCCACAGCGCCGCGCCACCGGCCGCCACCACCAGGCCGCCGCCGACCGCCAGCAGCCCCGCGTCGGGGCCCATCGAATCGCCGAGCACCGGGCCGAACTGCGCCGCCGCCGGCTCCGGGGAGACCGCAGGGTCCGACTCGACGGCCGAATCCGCGTGCGCCAGCGCGCCGCCCGACAGCAGCACCCCGGCCACTCCCAGCGCACCGGCCGTACCGACCCGCCGTCCGAGCCGCTTCAGCTCGACCACCCGGCGGACCGGACGCATTCCCCGCATCGAGAACTCCCCAGGACTCGTTCGCGTACGGGACCGACGCTATCCGATCCCGCACAGGGTTCTCACACGGATTCAGGTTTGGACGGGCAAGCGTTGTACGACCGTTGCGTACCGCGTAGGCGTTCTGACGGCTCGTCAGCATGTGTCAGGAGTTGTACGTGCCCTGGGCCCGCTCCAGCCCCTCGGACAGCAGCGCCTCCACCGCGTCCGCCGAGCGGTCCACGAACCACTCCAGCTCCTTGCGCTCGGTCGAGGAGAAGTCCTTCAGCACGAAGTCCGCGACCTCCATCCGGCCCGGCGGGCGGCCGATCCCGCACCGCACCCGGTGGTAGTCCGGGCCCAGCGACTTGGTGATCGACTTCAGGCCGTTGTGGCCGTTGTCCCCGCCGCCCAGCTTCAGCCGCAGCGCCGCGTAGTCGATGTCCAGCTCGTCGTGGACCGCGATCAGCGCCGAGGCCGGCGCCTTGTAGAAGTCGCGCAGCGCCGTCACGGGCCCGCCGGAGAGGTTCATGAAGGACATCGGCTTGGCCAGCACCACCCGCTTGCCCGCCAGCCGCCCCTCGGCCACCTGCGCCCGGCTCTTGTGCGCCTTGAACTTGGCGCCCATCCGCTGCGCCAGCAGGTCCACCACCATGAAGCCGATGTTGTGCCGGTTCCGGGCGTACTGCTCCCCGGGGTTGCCCAGCCCCACCACCAGCCAGGGGCCCTCGTACTCGTCCGCCATGCCTTCTTCCTCCTTCGCGCTAGGCCCTGCCATCATCCCGGACACACCGCTGCCCCGGCCGCTCCAGCGGGAGCGACCGGGGCAGCGGTCTCAGCTAGTGACGCGAGGCTCAGGCCTCGGCGCCCTCGGCCTCGGCGGCCTCGTCCTCGGCCGGGGCGGCCTGGGCGGCGATGACCTGCAGCACGACGGCGTCGGCCTCGACGGCCAGCGAGACGTTGGCCGGCAGGACGATGTCCTTGGCGTGGACGGAGGCGCCGGCCTCCAGGCCCTCGATGGAGACGGTGACCGACTCGGGCAGGTGGGTGGCCTCGGCCTCGATCGGCAGGGCCTGCAGGACGTGCTCCACCAGGTTGCCGCCCGGGGCCAGCTCGCCCTCGGTGTGGACCGGGATCTCGACGGTGACCTTCTCGCCGCGCTTGACCAGCAGCAGGTCGACGTGCTCGATGGTGCGCTTGATGGCCTCGCGCTGGACGGCCTTCGGCAGCACGTACTCGTCCTTGCCCTCGATCGGGACGACCAGCAGGGCGTTCGGGGTCTTCAGGGCCATCATCAGGTCGTGGCCGGGCAGGTTCAGGTGAACCGGGGCGTGGCCGTGGCCGTAGACGACACCGGGGACGAAGCCGGCGCGACGGGCACGACGGGCGGCACCCTTGCCGAACTCGGAACGGGTCTCAGCGGCAATACGGATCTCGGACACGACTGCACTCCTCGTGGAAACTGGCGCGGGGGTGCAGGCAACGCGAAAAACCGCCGGGACCACACCCTCAGTACGTTCGGGGGTCACTCGGCGGCAACGGCCTGCCGGGCGGACGGGAGTCCGGCACCGGCAGCGCGTCGATCACGGAGCGGGCACCCGGCGAGCGGGCACACGGCATCCCTCGCCGAGCAGTTTCACGAGTCTAACCGCACCGGCGGCCTCCCGTGAAATCGGCGGCGGCCCCGGTCCGTCCGGACCGGGGCCGCCTGCACGGGACTTCGTCAGTGCACACCCTCGAAGAGGCTGGTCACCGAGCCCTCCTCGAAGACCTCGCGGATCGCGGCGGCGATCGACGGGGCGATGGACAGCGTGGTGATCTTGTCCAGCTGGAGCGAGGCCGGGGTGGGCAGCGTGTTGGTGAACACGAACTCGCTCACCCGCGAGTTCTTCAGCCGGTCCGCGGCCGGGCCGGAGAGCACACCGTGGGTGGCCGCCACCACGACGTCCGCGGCGCCGTTGTCGAACAGCGCGTCGGCCGCGGCGCAGATGGTGCCGGCGGTGTCGATCATGTCGTCGACGAGCACGCAGACCCGGTCCTTGACGTCACCGACGACGTCGGCCGACAGGATGGTGTTGGCCTGGGTGATGTCGCGGCGCTTGTGGATGATCGCCAGCGGGGCGTCCAGCCGGTCGCACCACTGGTCGGCGACCTTCACGCGGCCGGCGTCCGGCGAGACGACGGTCAGCTTGGAGCGGTCGACCTTCTCGCCGATGTAGTCGGCCAGCAGCGGCAGCGCGAACAGGTGGTCCACCGGGCCGTCGAAGAAGCCCTGGATCTGCGCGGTGTGCAGGTCCACGGCCATCAGGCGGTCGGCACCGGCCTGGCGCAGCAGGTCGGCGATCAGGCGGGCCGAGATGGGCTCGCGGCCGAGGTGCTTCTTGTCCTGGCGGGCGTAGCCGTAGAACGGCAGGATCGCGGTGATGCTCTTGGCGGAGGCCCGCTTCAGAGCATCGATCATGATCAGCTGCTCCATGATCCACTGGTTGATGGGAGCCGTGTGGCTCTGCATCACGAAGCAGTCCGCACCGCGGGCCGAATCCAGGAAGCGGACGTAGATCTCGCCGTTGGCGAAGTCCAGGGCCTTGGTGGGCACCAGTTCGGTCCCGAGCGCCTCGGCCACCTCCCTCGCCAGCTCCGGGTGGGCACGGCCGGAGAAGAGCTTCAGCTTCTTCTCACCCGACGTCGTGATCCCGCTCACTGCACCGTCTCCTCGCGTTGCGGACGCTGAACCCTCGACCCGGCAGCGGGCAGGCGCGGCCCGCTCGCGGCACGGGTAGGGGAAATATCGGTACGCCTGGACACGGGCGGTAAGCCCAGTGGCGCACGTATGTCCCCAAGGTTACGCGCCCGCGCAGAAACCGTCCGCCCCGGGACTACCGACTGCCCCGGGGCGCCGCCCGCTCAGGCCTGCTCGGCCCCGCCCGCCGCCGCCTGCGCGGCCTGCGCGGATGCCGTCCCGGGGCGCTTGCGCTCGACCCAGCCCTCGATGTTGCGCTGGGTGGCCCGGCTCACACCGAGCGCCCCGGCCGGGACGTCGCCGGTGATCACCGAGCCGGCCGCGGTGTAGGCGCCGTCACCGATAGTGACCGGGGCGATGAACATGTTGTCCGATCCGGTCCGGCAGTGCGCGCCGATGACCGTGCGGTGCTTGTTCACGCCGTCGTAGTTCACGGTGACCGAGGCCGCGCCGACGTTGGTGCCCTCGCCGATCGTGGCGTCGCCGATGTAGGACAGGTGCGGCACCTTGGCGCCCTCGCCCAGCTCGGAGTTCTTCACCTCGACGTAGGTGCCGACCTTCGCCTTGCGGGCCAGCTTGGCGCCCGGACGCAGGTAGGCGTACGGACCGGCGGTGGCCAGCTCGCCCACCTCGGCGCGGTCGGCCGTGGTGTTGCTCACCCGGGCACCGGCGCCGACCAGGGTGTCCCTGAGGGTGGAGTTCGGGCCCACCTCGCAGCCCTCGCCCAGGTGCGTGGCGCCCTGGAGCTGGGTGTTCGGCAGCACCACGGCGTCCGGCTCGTAGCTGACCTGCACGTCGAACCAGGTGGTCGCCGGGTCCACCACGGTGACGCCCTCGCGCATCGCCCGCTCCAGCAGGCGGTCGTTCAGCAGCCGGCGGGCGTGCGCCAGCTGGACCCGGTCGTTGATGCCCAGGATGTCCCGGTGGTCCTCGGCCACCACGGCGCCGACCCGGTGGCCCGCCTTGCGCAGGATCTCCAGGGTGTCGGTCAGGTACTCCTCGCCCTGCGAGTTGTCCGTGGTGAGCTCGCCCAGCGCCGTGGTGAGCAGCTTGGCGTCGAAGGCGAAGACGCCGGAGTTGATCTCGGTGATCGCGCGCTGGGTGGCGCTGGCGTCGCGCTCCTCGACGATCGCGGCGACGGTGCCGTCCTCGTCCCGCAGGATGCGGCCGTAGCCGAAGGGCTCCGGGACGACGGCGGTCAGCACGGTGACGCCATTCTGCTGGGCGGTGTGCGCGTCGGCCAGCCGACGCAGGGTCTCCCCGGTCAGCAGCGGCGAGTCGCCGGCGGTGATGATCACCGTGCCGTCCAGCGCCACGCCGTCGGCGGACAGCGACTCCAGCGCCGTGCGCACCGCGTGCCCGGTGCCGTTCTGCTCCTCCTGCACCGCGGTGCGGGTGGCCGGGTAGTGCTCCGTCAAATGCGCCACGACCTGCTCGCGCTGGTGTCCGACCACCACGACCAGCTGGCCCGGGGTCAGTTCCCGGGCCGCAGAGACCGCGTGACCCACCAGCGAGCGCCCGCACACCTCGTGCAGCACCTTGGGCAGCTTGTTCGACTTCATCCGGGTCCCGCCACCGGCGGCGAGCACGACAACGGCGGCAAGCGAATTGGCACCCATGCGGGGAGGCTCCTCGGTAGGTTCACAGAGAGGGCAGAGCAGGCCCGGCCCGGACCCAGGCCGGTCGCCATTCGCACAGTCCGCCGAGCAGCACCGACAATACCGGCGCGGGGGAAAACGCCCGAACCCGAGGCGCGCAGAGGCTCCGCCGCTAGGATTCGAACCCAGACAAAGGCCTCCAAAGGGCCCTGTGCTGCCATTACACCACGGCGGACAGTCGTGTCAGACCCTACCCGAGAGGGCCCTGCCGTGGGTATCGAACTGCACCGATCCACGGCCCCGATTCGGCCTCCGGCGGCCGAACCCGCCGGACCCGCGGTTCATCCATCCAGTCGGGTGAATTCACTCAAGCGCCGCGCGGCGGAGTGTTCCCCTGGGCACGGAGCGCAACCTACGATGCCGTAGGTTACGCCAACGTAACTCCGCTTCTCTCCCGTTCCGGGACGCCGCAAAGGGACGCCCATGACCATTCAGGCAGGCGAGGCGCGCGCGGGGAACGCCGCGTCCCGCACTCCGTCGCCCGACTCCGACCCGGCCGACGTCATCGAGTCCGCCGACATCGTCGAGACCGTCCCGACCGCCGGGACCGCCGACCCCGACACCGCGGCCACCCGACTGTCCGCCACCCGCGGCGGGGAGAAGCAGGGCCCGGCCGAGCGGGTCGCGCTCTCCCTGTTCATCCTGGTGCCGTTCGCCGCCCTGGTGGCCGCCGTCCCGGTGGCCTGGGGCTGGGGGCTGGGCTGGACGGACCTCGCGATCACCGTCGGCATGTACTACCTCACCTGCCACGGCATCACCATCGGCTACCACCGCTACTTCACCCACGGCGCCTTCAAGGCCCGCCGCCCGATGCGCCTGGCGCTGGCGATCGCCGGGAGCCTCGCCGTCGAGGGCCCGCTGGTGCGCTGGGTGGCCGACCACCGCAAGCACCACCGGTTCAGCGACAAGGACGGCGACCCCCACTCGCCGTGGCGCTACGGGGAGAGCGTCCCGGCGCTGATGAAGGGCCTGTGGTGGGCCCACATGGGCTGGATGTTCGACGAGGAGCAGACCTCGCAGCTGAAGTACGCCCCCGACCTGGTGCGCGACCCTGCCATAAGGCGGATCTCCCGGCTGTTCTGGCTCTGGACCAGCATCTCGCTGCTGCTGCCCGCGCTGATCGGCGGCCTGGTGAGCCTGTCCTGGGAAGGGGCGCTGTCCGCCTTCTTCTGGGGTTCGCTGGTCCGGGTGGCACTGCTGCACCACGTCACCTGGTCGATCAACTCGATCTGCCACGCCGTCGGCCGGCGCCCGTTCCGCTCCCGCGACCGCTCCGGCAACGTCTGGTGGCTCGCCCTGCTCTCCTGCGGCGAGTCCTGGCACAACCTGCACCACGCCGACCCGACCGCGGCCCGGCACGGGGTGCTGCGCGGGCAGATCGACTCCTCGGCCCGGCTGATCCGCTGGTTCGAGCTGGCCGGCTGGGTCCGGGACGTCCGCTGGCCGGACGCGCAGCGGATCGCCGCCCGCCGCGCCGCATGAGGCGTCGCTTCCAGCATGATGTAGGGGTGAACGGGAGCAGCGCAGACAGCACAGGCGGTCACCACAGCACGCGGACGGACGCGGCGCCCGCCTCGGCGCCGGCCCGTCCGCGGCCCGCTGCACCGGCGGCCGGCCCCGGCGAGGGCGGCTCCGCGCCGACCCCGCGCCGCCGGGGCGGCCGGGTCCGGATGACCGGCAAGCAGCGGCGCGAGCAGCTGCTGGAGATCGGCCGGACGGTCTTCGCGGAGCGCGGCTACGACGGCACCTCGGTGGAGGAGATCGCCGAGCGCGCCGGGGTGTCGAAGCCCGTGGTGTACGAGCACTTCGGCGGCAAGGAGGGGCTCTACGCGGTGGTCGTCGACCGCGAGATGCAGCTGCTGCTGGACATGGTGACCGGGGCCCTGACCGGCGGGCACTCGCGCGAGCTGCTGGAGCAGGCCGCCTTCGCGCTGATGGACTACATCGACACCTCGACGGACGGCTTCCGGATCCTGGTCCGGGATTCCCCGGTGGCCCAGTCGACCGGCACCTTCGCCTCGCTGATCAGCGACATCGCCACCCAGGTCGAGGACATCCTGGGCCTGGAGTTCAAGTCCCGCGGCTTCGACGCCCGGCTGGCCCCGATGTACTCGCAGATGCTGGTCGGGATGGTCGCACTGACCGGGCAGTGGTGGCTGGAGGTCCGCAAGCCGGACAAGGCGACGGTGGCGGCGCACCTGGTGAACCTCGCCTGGCACGGGCTGGAGGGCCTGGAGCGGCACCCGAAGCTGGTCGGCGAGCGCAGGGCCTGACCGGCCGGGGCCGTCACGGGCCACCCCGTTCGGCCCAACCGGCCCGGCCCGTCCGACTCGACCCGCTCGGCCCGTCCGGCTCAGTCCGGCTCAGTCCGGCTGCCTGGTTCCCACCGCGAAGATCCGCCGGAACGGGAACACCGTGCCGTGCGCCCCGGCCGGGTAGGCCTCGCGCAGCAGCCGCCCGTACTCGGCGAGGAAGGCGGCGCGGTCGGCCGGGTCGGTGAGCCGGGTGAGGACCGGGCGCAGCGCGGTGCCCTTGACCCACTCCAGGACCGGGTCCGTCCCCGGCAGCAGGGTCAGGTAGGTGGTCTCCCAGACGTCCGGGAGGCAGCCGGCGGCGGCCAGGGCGTCGAGGTAGCGCTCGGGCCGGTGGACGACGGCCCGGACGGCATCCCCGCCGAGCGCGTCCCGCCAGCGGGCGCTGCGGCGCAGGTCGGCGAGCAGGGTGTGGCTGGGGGCGTCGAAGTTGCCGGGCACCTGGAAGGCGAGCACCCCGCCGGGCCGGAGGGCGTCCGCCCAGCGCGGCAGCAGCGCCAGGTGCCCGTCCACCCACTGGAGGGTGGCGTTGGAGACGATCAGGTCCGGCCGGGCCGGGGCCGGGTCGTAGTCGCGGGCGTCGGCGAGCAGGTACTCGGCGCCGGGCTCGCCGTCGGTGCGGGCGGCGGCCAGCATCGGGGCGGAGTTGTCGACGCCGGTGAGGCGGGCGTGCGGCCAGCGCTCGCGCAGGACGGCGGTGGAGTTACCCGGGCCGCAGCCGATGTCCAGGATCGTCTCGGCACCGGGGTGCGGGAGGGCGGGGACGCGGGCGAGCAGGTCGCGCAGCGGGCGGGTGCGTTCGTCGGCGAAGCGCAGGTACTGCTCCGGGTCCCAGACGGGGCCGGTCATGGTTCACCTCGCAAGTATCTCGACATCAAGATATCTCGGTTAGCCTCTCCGGCACATTTCTCGATGTCAAGAGACTTCACATCGACACATCCACCGATACACTGATCGTCATGGAGGACGAGGTCGACAGGCTGGTCGCAGCGTGGCGCCGGGAGCGCCCCGACCTCGACGTGGAGCCGCTGGAGGTGCTCAGCCGGGTCAGCCGGCTCGCCCGGCACCTGGACCGCGCCCGCCGCGCCGCCTTCGCCGAGCACGGCCTGGAGCCCTGGGAGTTCGACGTCCTGACCGCCCTGCGGCGGGCCGGCTCCCCGTACCAGCTCTCCCCCGGCCAGCTGCTCACCCAGACCCTGGTCACCTCGGGCACCATGACCAACCGGATCGACCGGCTCACCGGCAAGGGCCTGGTCAAGCGCCTGCCCGACCCGGACGACCGGCGCGGCGTGCTGGTCCGGCTCACCGACGACGGCCGCGACCGCGCCGACCAGGCGCTCGCCGGGCTGCTCGCCCACGAACGCGAACTGCTCGCCCAGCTCAGCTCCGACCAGCAGACCGAACTCGCCGCGCTGCTGCGGGTGCTGGTCACCCCGTTCGACAACATCCCGGGCTGACGGCGGCTCCCGGGCTCCTCTGTCGCCGCGGTTCCCGACTCAGGGCCGTTCGACGCTGCCGACCACCGAGGGCGGCGGGGGCACGGCCGGCTCGGCGGGACTGACCCCGGCCCGGCGGGCGACCGCGACGGCCGCCAGCGTGGAGTGCACCCCGAGCTTGCCCAGCACGTTCTGCATGTGCGTCCGGACGGTGTGCGGCGACAGGTAGAGCCGCTCCGCCACGGCCTGCCGGCCGAGGCCCGCGACCATGCAGCGCAGGATCTGCTTCTCCCGCGGGGTCAGGGTGTCCACCAGCCGCTCGCTCTCGGTGCGGTCCCGCCGGGCGGTGGTGAGTTCGCGGATCACCCCGGTGAGCAACGCGGGCGGCAGGTGCGTCTCGTCCCGCAGCACGCCCCGGACCACCGCGAGCAGCCGGGCCAGCGAACTCTCCTTGGCCACCCAGCCGGTGGCGCCCGCGTGCAGGGCGCGGGCGGCGCGGTGCGGGTCGTCGGCGGCGGCCAGCACGACGGCGCGCAGCCCGGGGTGGGCGCGGCGGAGCCGGGCCAGCAGGGTGATGCCGTCGGGCGTCGGGGCCGCGGGTCTCAGCTGGTCGCCCCGCAGCGGGTCCACCACCGGACGGGCGCCGGGCAGCGGCCCGCCCGACAGCGCGACGGGCGCCCCCGGCGGTACGGCCGGCCGGCGCGGCTGCGGTACGGGCGGGGCGGCGCGGCCGTGCCGGGCCTCGTCGCCGTGCTCCGCGCCCGACCGCCGACGGGAGAGCGCTCCGCCGGCTCCGGCTCCGGGTGCCCCCGGTCCGCCGGGCTGCCCGGCCGCCCCGGGCCCGCCGGGTAACCCGGCCGTACCGGGCACTCCGCCCGTACCGCCCGTCTCGACTCCGAGGTCGGCGTCGATCAGTGCCACGTCGTAGGCGCGGCCCTCGCCGGCCGCACGCTCCAAGGCCCGCTCGGCGGCGGCGGCGCTGCCGGCCGCCCCCACCTCCACGTCCGGCTCGGCGGCCAACGCCGCGGCCAGTGCCTCGGCGAAGATCCGGTGGTCGTCGACCACCAGGACGCGAATCCGCGCCATCGTCCCTCCCCCTGCTCAGACCGCCCGAGCCCGGGGGCGGGGACCGGCCCGGCATCCGCGTTCCGGACCCGCCGTTCCACCCGCCCACCGGTGGCCGGTGAGACCGAATGGGCGCCGGCCCCCACCGGTACCGCACTCAGCGTACGGGGCGGGAAACGCGCTCGTGGCGATTCGGTGAAGTTTCGTCAGAAGGTGCGCGGGTGGCCGGACTTGGGCCATCCGGACACCCCTGCCGGGCGCCGCGCCGGGACGTTCCCGGGGCGGCGCCCCACCGGTGGTCGGGCCGGGATCTCCCCCCGGCCGGCCCTTCCCCGGCGCTCGTTGCCCAGCGGCCGTTCCGCTGTTGCCCAGCGGCCGTTCCGCTGTTGCTCAGTGGCTGTTCTTCGCCAGGGTGAACTTCCAGGCGTCGGCGACGATCTCGTCCAGGTTCGGGCGGCGCGGGGTCCAGCCGAGCGTCTCGTGGGCGCGGGCGGCCGAGGCCACCAGCACCGCCGGGTCGCCGGCCCGGCGGCCCTCGACCCGCACCGGGATCTCCCGGCCGGTGACGCGCTTCACCGACTCGATCACCTCGCGCACCGAGAAACCGCTGCCGTTGCCCAGGTTGCAGATCAGGTGCTCGCCCGGCTCGGCCGTGTCCAGCGCCAGCAGGTGCGCCTCGGCCAGGTCGGCGACGTGGATGTAGTCGCGGATGCAGGTGCCGTCCGGGGTCGGGTAGTCGTCGCCGTACACCGCGATGTGCGGGCGCTGCCCCAGCGCGGCCTGGAAGACCAGCGGGATCAGGTGCGATTCGGGGTCGTGCCGCTCACCGTACGCACCGTACGCACCGGCCACGTTGAAGTAGCGCAGCGAGACGGCGGCCAGACCGTGCGCGACGGCCTCACTGGTGATCAGGTGGTCCACGGCGAGCTTGGTGGCGCCGTAGGTGTTGGTCGGCGCGGTACGGGCGGTCTCGGCGATCGGCACGACCTCGGGCTCGCCGTAGGTGGCGGCGGTGGACGAGAACACCAGCTTGCGCACGCCCGCCGCGCGCATCGAGCTGATCAGCTCCAGCGAGCCGGCCACGTTGTTGCGCCAGTACTTCTCCGGGTCCGCGACCGACTCGCCGACCTGCGAGGAGGCCGCGAAGTGCAGCACGCCGTCGAAGGAACCGTCCAGCACCTTGCCGGCCTCCTGGATCCGGCCCTCGACGAACTCGGCACCGGCCGGGACGCCCTCGCGGAAACCGGTGGAGAGGTCGTCCAGGACGGTCACCTGGTGCCCCGCCTCCAGCAGGTGGGCGGCGACCACACTGCCGACGTAGCCGGCGCCACCCGTGACCAGGTACTTACTCATGTTGCGACCTCCAGCGAACGACGGTCCGCCCGTCGGGCGGAAGCCATCGACGGAATGCGTACGACTGGGGTCATTCTCCCAATCCCCCCGGGGTGCTCCGCACCACACGGACGACTGATTCCAGCCTTCTCACCGAGTCGTCAGCCACCGGTTCACCAAGTCGTCGACCACCGGTTCACCGGGTCGTCAGCCGCCGGCCATCCGCTCCAGCAGACCGGTGCGCGCCGCGACCGCGGCCGCCTCCAGCCGGGTCCGCGCGCCGAGCTTCATCAGCACCCGCTGGACGTGGGTCCGGGCGGTGCTGGCGGCGATCCGCATCCCGGCGGCGATCGCCGCGGTGTCCTCGCCGTCCGCGATCCGGGCCAGCACCTGCACCTCACGGCGGGTCAGCAGTCGCAGCAGCCGGACGGCCTCGTCGTCCGGCTCCGCCGCCGGGCGCAGCAGCTGGTCGAAGGCCCCGCGCAGGATGTCCACCGCGACCGCGGCCTCACCCGCGCGCGCCCGCCCGATGGCCCGCTCGACCACCTCGATCCGCTCGTCGCTGGGCACGTACCCGGCCGCTCCGGCCGCGAACGCCGCCGCCACCCCGTGCAGTTCGCCGACCGGACCGAGCACGATCACGGCCACCTCGGGGCGTTCGCGACGAATCCGGCGCAGCCCGTCGAAGGCGCCCGGCTCCCCCGGCGCGGCCGCCCCCAGCAGGCACACCTCCGGCCGCCGCCCGACCACCAGATCCGCGGCGGCACCCGCCGGGGAGCCGACCGCGAGCACCCGGTGACCGCGCAGTTGAAGTGCGGTGGCCAGCGCCTCGGCCAGCAGCCGGTGGTCGTCCACCACCACGAGTCGAACACCCATGACGCCCTCCAGGTCGGGGTCCGGCTCGCGCCCGCACCCCTCGGGCGGGCGGCCGATGACGCACCATCACAGCGCATTCCGCACCCGGCCCGCTAGGCCGTGGCGTGTCGGCGGTGCGGAACCGGCCGGGAAACGCGAAAGACCCCCGCCATGAGGCGAGGGTCTTTCAGTGGAGCCCCCATGCGGAATCGAACCGCAGACCTTCTCCTTACCATGGAGACGCTCTACCGACTGAGCTATAGGGGCTTGCTCGCTTGCCGGTGTTTCTCCCGGCCGCTCGAACAAGGAAGACATTACACGGCTCCGGGCCCGGAAGGGAAATCGGCCTCCGTGCCGCCCATACCGGGGACCGGAGCACGGCTCAGCCCTCGCCGTGCGCCGAACTCGACCCTCGCCGTACGCGGACCTCAGCCCTCGCCGTGCACCGCGTCGAACTCCTCGCGGGCCGCCAGCATCTGCCCGGCGCGACGCTCCGTCCACTCGCCGACCGGGTCCAGCAGCCCGGCCAGCTCGCGACCGAGCGGCAGCAGGTCGTAGACCACCCGCGGCGGCGTCTCCGGGAAGACCGTACGGAGCACCAGCCCGTTGCGCTCCAGGTTGCGCAGGGACTGGGTGAGCATCTTGCGACTGACCCCGCCGATCCCGCGCTGGAGTTCGGAGAAGCGCTGCGCCCCGGAGAGGCGCAGGCTCACCAGGATCAGCATCGACCACTTGTCGGCCAGCTCGGCGAACACCTCGCGACTGGGGCAGAGCCGCGCGAACACGTCGTACTCCCGCCCACCCCGGACGTCATGCCCGTCCTGCGCGTCATGCCCGTTCGCTTCCGCGGGCCGTCCGTTCCGAGCCCGCGCCGCTTGCTCCGTCGTCATGCGTCCAGAGTAGCCCTGCCGGTCTCCATTCCGCCCTTGGTAACCAATGGAGACCTGGTCTATATTGGAGACCAGCCGAGTCGGGGTCGCTGCCACCACGCCGCACCCCTTCCCGTCCCCACGCCTGCCCGCGCCCGTCCCCTGGAGTGCCGCATGACCGCCGTCCGTCCGACCGTCGCCCTCGCCTACCACTCCGGCTACGGCCACACCGCCGTGATCGCCGAGGCCGTCGCCCGGGGCGCAGCCGCCGCGGGTGCCCAGGTCGTCACGATCGCCGTCGACACCATCACCGAGGAGCAGTGGGCCCAGCTGGACGGCGCCGACGCGATCGTCTTCGGCTCCCCCACCTACATGGGCACCGCCTCCGGCGCCTTCCACACCTTCGCCGAGGCCACCAGCAAGCGCTGGTTCACCGACGCCTGGAAGGACAAGGTCGCGGCCGGCTTCACCAACTCCGGCTCCAAGAACGGCGACAAGGCCGGCACCCTCGGCTTCTTCCAGACCCTCGCCGCCCAGCACGGCATGAACTGGGTCAACCTCGGCCTCAAGCCCGGCTGGAACTCCACCACCGGCTCCGAGAACGACCTCAACCGGCTCGGCTTCTTCAACGGCGCCGCCGCCTCGTCCCCGGTCGACGCCGGCCCGGAAGGCGTCCACAAGGCCGACATCGCCACCGCCGAGCACCTGGGCGAGCGCGTCGCCCGACACACCGCCGTCGTGCTGGCCGGCCGCGCCGCCCTGGCCGGCTGAGCCCCCGCGCCGCTACGCCGCCGGGTCCGTCCCCCACCGGGGCGCCCGGCGGCGTCCGCCGTCCACCGGGCCGTCGACCGGCCCCTCCGTCGAACCGGCCACCGCCCCGCCCACCGAGCCGCCCAGCGAGTCGAGCTCCGCGCCGGTGTTCTCCGGCAGCAACCGCAGACACCCCAGCGCCAGCACCCCCAGCACCGCCAGGTACCAGCCCACCGGCTGCGCCGTCCCGTACGCCCCGGTCAGCCGGGTCGCCACCAGCGGCGTCGTCGCCCCGCCGACCACCCCGCCCAGGTTGTACGTCAGCGCCGCGCCCGTGTAGCGCACCCGGGTCGGGAACAGCTCCGGCAGGAACGCCGCCAACGGCCCGAACATGCCGCCCAGCAGCACCATCGCCCCCGCCAAGGCGACGAACATCAGCGGCCGGCTCACCGTCTCCAGCAGCGGGAACAGCACCAGCGCCCAGACCGCGGCCAGACCCGTCGCCCAGAACAGCGTCCGCCGCCGGCCCCACCGGTCACTGCGCGAGGCGCTCAGCCACACCGTCGCCGCCATGCCCACCGCGCCGACCAGCAGCATCGACAGCACCAGCGTGCTCGCCACCCCGAGCCCGCCGGTCGCGTACGCCAGCGCGTACGTCGTGGTCAGGTAGAACAGCGCGTACCCCACGGTGATCGCCCCGCCACCCGCCAGCACCGGACGCCAGTGCCCGCGCAGCACCTCCAGCACCGGCAGCCGCTCCCGGCGGCCCGCCGTCCGGAACAGCGGCGACTCCTCGACCCGCAGTCGGACGAACAGCCCCACCGCGACCATGACGAACGAGCCCAGGAACGGCACCCGCCAACCCCACGCACGGAACGCCCCTTCGTCCAGGCCGAGTTGCAGCGCCAGGAACACCCCGTTCGCCAGCACGAACCCGATCGTCGGCCCCAGCTGCAGAAACCCCCCGTACTGCCCCCGCCGCCCGGCCGGGGCGCTCTCCGCGATCAGCAGTGCCGCCCCGCCCCACTCCCCGCCCAACCCGATGCCCTGGCACACCCTCAGCACCACCAGCACCGCCGGCGCCCACCACCCCCACGCCCCGAACCCCGGCAGCAGCCCAACCCCGGCCGTCGCCAGCCCCATCAGCAGCAGCGACACCACCAGCGTCGCCCTCCGCCCCACCCGGTCCCCGAAGTGCCCGAACACCACCGCCCCCACCGGCCGGGCCAGGAACGCCACCGCGTACACCGAGAACGCCGCCAACAGCGCCCCCACCGTGCCCAGTCCGGGAAAGAACACCGGCCCGAACACCAACGCGGCCGCCGTCCCGTAAATGAAGAAGTCGTAGAACTCGATCGCCGTCCCGATCAGCGCCGCAGCCGCCGCCCGCCGCACCTGCCCGACCCGCCAAGCACCCTCCGCATCCATACCGCCAACCCTCGCCACCCCCACCCCACCCCCACCAGCCTCCACCCGAGTGACCCCGGCGCACACCCGCACCCCTCACGCCCCACGAACGCGCGCGAGGGCGCCAGGATGAACCCGACGCCCTCGCGCATCTGTCCGACCCCGAACTCGGCTACCTCGCGTACGGGTTGTCCTCCGGCGGCACCGGCGGCTGGTACGACGGCGGAGGCGGCGGCACCGCCCCCATCGACTGCTGCGGCGGCACCGGCGGCACCTGGACCACCTCGGGCTGCCCGGCCGGCTTCCGCCGACGCCGCACCACCGCGAACACCACCCCGGCCACCACCAACAGGCCGACAACCACACCGGCCACGATCGGCAGGGGGCTGCTCGAACCCGAGGACTCCTCAACCTTGGGCTGCACCGACGGCGCGCCAACGGCCACCTCGGCCGGCGTGTCAGCCGGACTCGGCACCGACGACGCGGGAGCGGACGCACTCGCCGTAGGCGTCGGGGCCACCATCGGCGCAGCAGAGCCAACCGGAAGCGGCGACACGTTCGCAGGGCCGGGGTCCCCCGGGTCCGTCAGAGCAACACGCGGGCGCACCGCGCCGTAACCGACGATGTCATTGCGGCCAGACCCGTCATTGGGCTTTCCCGCGGTATTAATGAGCACCCGCAGAACCTGGTTGCCCGTCCAGTTCGGATGCGTCGCCCACACCAATGCCGCGGAGGCCGACACCACGGCGGTCGCATCCGATGTGCCGTGACTCTTGCAGTAGCCCGTGGACGCGGTGCAAGCCGCGACCATATCCATGCCAGGCGCGACGAATACCACCTGCGGGCCTCGTTCGGACTCCGCCGTGACAGTACCGTTTCGATCCGAAGCCCCGACGCCGACCACCCCGGGAAGCGCACCGGGGTACTCGATGGGATTCCCCTTCTCGGCTTCGTTCCCAACGGCGGCGAACACCAGGACTCCCTTTTCCCTGGCCGCCGCGATGATCCCGTTGAGTTTTGCCACATCCGCCGGGAAGGCGGTCACCGCGTCGATCCCTTGCGAAATATTGATGACCTTCGCACCCTGAGCGACGGCATAGTCGACGGCCTGCCCGATCTGACCAAGGAAATCGGTCGATACGACCGACCCGACCTTGCCGGTGTTGATCTTCAACGGAAGCACCTTGACGCCTGGCGCCAGCCCCTGTGCGCCAGTGCCCCCGTTTCCCTTTCCCGTCCCGGCGATGAAGCTGGAGATCGCCGTGCCGTGGCCGTCCGCGAACGAACCCACGCCGCCGGAACTTCCACTGAAGTCCTGGCCGGGCAGGAACTGCCCCTCCAGGTCCGGATGATCGAACTTGAACCCGCTGTCGATCACCGCGACGGTGATGCCCTGCCCCTTGGTGACCTTCCACATCTCCGGGGCGTGCATGGCCTCCAGATGCCACTGCTGCTGCCGGATCGTGTCCTCGGCAACCGCGGGCGCTGCGACCGGGCCGACCACGATCCCCGCCGCCAGAAGTGCCGCAGCAGTAGCCCGCCAACGCGCTCGCGCGTTCGTCCGCCCCATCACAACTCCTCGTCAATCTCTCCGTCGACCGGGAAGCGCGCCCCGAACAAGCCTGCCCGGCCACTGGGAAGGTCCAGTGGCCGGGCAGTCGTCGCCGTCCGCTGACGATCGATCATCGTGCGTACGGGTTGTCCTCCGGCGGCACCGGCGGCTGGTACGACGGCGGAGGCGGCGGCACCGCCCCCATCGGCTGCTGCGGCGGCACCTGGACCACGTCGGGCTGCCCGGCCGGCTTCCGCCGACGCCGCACCACCGCGAACACCACCCCGGCCACCACCAACAGGCCGACAACCACACCGGCCACGATCGGCAGGGGACTACTCGAACCCGAGGACTCCTCAACCTGGGGCTGCACCGACGGCGCGCCCACCGCCACACCCGTCGGACTCCCCGACGGGCTCGGCACCGACGACACGGGAGCGGACGCACTCGCCGAAGGCGCCGGAGCCGCCGACGGCGCAGCCGCGTCAGTCGCCAGCGGCGACACGTTCGCGGGACCAGGATCCCCCGGGTCCGTCAACGCGACACGCGGCCGCACGGCGCCGTAGCCGATGAGATCGTTGCGAACAGACCCGTCCTGCGGCTTACCCGCCGTATTGATGAGGACCCGCAAAACCTGATTCGCGGTCCAGTCCTGATGCACCGACCAAACCAAAGCAGCCGAGGCCGATACCAGGGCGGCGGCATCCGATGTCCCGTGACTCTGGCAATATCCGGTATCCGCAGTGCAGGCCGCCACGATATCCATGCCGGGAGCAGCAAGAACCACCTGTGACCCCTTCTCGGATTCCGCGGTCACCGTAGCTCCGTGATCGACGGCCCCGACACCGACAACGTTGGGCAGCCCGCCCGGATAAGACACGGGATTTCCCGACTGCGCCTCGTTCCCGACACTCGCGACCACAAGAACCCCCTTGGACCTTGCCTCCGCGAGGATCCGGGTCAAACTTCCCACGTCCCCCGACGAGAACCTGGCGGCATCCATACCCTGCGAGATATTGATGACCTTTGCGCCCTGGTCAACCGCATAATTTACCGCCTGGCCAACCTGAGAAATGAAGTCAGACGGAAGCGCCGCCGAGACGGACCCGTTGTTGATCTTGAGCGGAAGAATCTTCACGCCCGGGGCCAGGCCGTAAGCGCCCGTCCCGCCAACGCTCTTTCCGGTTCCAGCGATCAAGCTGGACATCTCGGTTCCGTGGCCATCGGCATAGGTTCCGACTCCACCGGATCCGCCACTGAAGTCTTTGCCCGGCAGAAATTGCCCCACGAGATCGGGGTGATCCAACTTGAACCCACCGTCAATGACGGCAACCGTGATCCCCTGCCCCTTGGTAACCTTCCACATCTCCGATGCGCGCATGGAATCCAGATGCCACTGCTTTTCGCGAATCGAGCCGTCCGCAACTGCGGGCGCTGCGACCGGGCCGACCACGATCCCCGCCGCCAGAAGTGCCGCAGCAGCAGCCCGCCAACGCGCTCGCGCGTTCGTCCGCCCCATCACAACTCCTCGTCAATCTCTCCGTCGACCGGGAAGCGCGCCCCGAACAAACCTGCCCGGCCACTGGGAAGGCCCAGTGGCCGGGCAGCTGTCGCCGTCCTACTCAACCACGTCCGGGTTGCTGTGCGGCGTACCGCTCGTCCAGGTTTCCTCGTCCTCGTGCAGGTAGTCGGCCCGCTTGCGGCGGTCGCGCTCGTTCCGGCCTCCGTGGCCCGCCGTTCCGGGCGCCATCATGCCGTTCTGCCTGGACGGGGCGCCGCCTTCGGCAGCGCCCGCCGCGCGGTTGCGCAGACCGGTACCGCCCGGAGTGAACTCCCCGCCGGCCGTCGGCCCCTTGCGGCCGCCGACCGTGCCACCGGTGGTCGAGGACAGACCCCGGGCGCGCGAGCCGCCGCCGGCGCCGACGGCGCCACCGTGGGCGCCGCCCATGCCGGGGTGCATGCCGCCACCCATGCCGGTCGCCCCACCGACCCGGCCACCGCCGGCCCCCGCCTCACGGGCGCCGAAGACCGTTCCGCTGGGCAGCCCCGGGTTGCCGCCCTTCGCCTGCCCCGGGCCGCCGCCGAACTGGGACGTACGCGCCGGGATCTGGCCGCCTCCCTTGTTGGGGACGAAGCCGCGGCCGCCACCCTTGGCCGGGATGGAACCGCCGCCCGTTCCGGCGGGGAAGCCCGGGACCGGGCCGCCGCCGGGGATGCCGGGTCCGTTGTTCGAGCCACCCGGCCCGCTCGGGTAGCCGGGAAGGGTGGTCGGTCCGTCCGTGGGCAGGTGACCGCCGCCGGGGCCGTACGGGCCGGTCTGGGTGGGCAGGGTCGGCGACGGGGGCAGACTGTTGAGGTCGGTGCCCGGACGGTTCACCGGGTCTGACGGGTGGTACGGCGGGATCGAGGCCCCCGGGTCCTGCGGCGCGGGTGGCACCTGGCCGCCGCCACCGTGCGGCGGGGGCGGGGTGTTGCCCGGGTTGGACGGGCCGGGGCCTCCGGAGCCGGGGTCCCGGGGCAGGACCTTTCCGCCGCCGTAGGTTTCGCCGCCGCCAGGGTTGGACCCACCGACGCTGCCGCCACCCGTGCGAGGGGTGCGGACGGAGCCGCCGGAGCCGGCACTGCCACCACTCCCGCCGTCTCGGGAGATCGCCGTGGAGTCATTCTGATTCGACGGTGCGGGCGTCCCCGGCAGGGTCAGGTCGGCGCCGAGCCCGTTCAGCGTCGTCGTCGCAGCGGCGTACGCCTGCCCCAGCTTCTCCATCTGGTGGATGGCTTCCTGGTGTGCCTTGTAGACACGCTGCGAAGCGGCATCAGCCTCGGCCGCGGTGACCCACGTGCCGGGATTGCGCTTCTTCATGATCGAGTCGAGATTCGCGGGGGTCGGCCCCTCCAGCGTGAAGTTGGCCGACGCCTGGGCCGCGGCGTCGGGCGCACCCTGGTGCTTTCGGGTGTTCACCGTGGCTATGTCACTGGTCGGCACGTCCGGCACGGCGGACTTGGCCAGGCTGAGTGCCTCGCCGGCCTGGTGCATGGCCCCGCCCGCGCCCGCCGAGTAGTTGCCCAGCAGCTCGGCCGACTGCTGGAGGTTGCCTGCCCAGGTCTTGAAGCTCTCGGCGGCCGGCCCTTCCCAAGTGATGTTGCCGATGTGCGACTTGAGCGCCTGGCTGAGCTCCTTCAGAACGCGTCCGGCGTCCTGGAGCTTGTTGCCACGGTCCAGCACCAACGACGGCTCGGCGCCGGTGACCATGCCCTTGAGCCCAGAGTGGTCGATCGCTTCGAAGTTCGTTCCGTCTGACACTGCCTACTCCCCGTTTCCCCGTGAACCGCCTCCACCGACTGCCATCAGAAGTTCCCGGTGCCGGCGCTTGACCCGGTCGCCGGCGCGGTGACACCCGCACCCTTCGCGACCGCGTTCTGGGCGGCCGTCGTGTGGTCTTCGTTGGTCGAGTAGGCGCTCGCCGACTTCACGACCGCGTTCTTCATCGCCTCGATCTGCGACACGAAGTCCTTGTGCAGCTGGACCAGCTGGGCGTGCACCTTCTCGTAGGCGCTGGTCAGGGCCGTCGCCTCGGCGAACTCCGCGCTCGCGAAGCTCTTGCCCGTCAGCTTCTGTTCCTGAAGCTTGTACGGCGCCGCGGGCGAGCCGTCCATCGCGGCGAGCAGGGCCTCGACCTTGCCCGCGAACGTCGTGAGCGTGTCGAGTTCGACCTTGACGTTCTGCTTGCCGAAGGCCGCCACCAGGTCGCTGGCGCTGACGTTGGTCTGCACCGTGCTGACGATGGGTGCGAGGTTGATCCCCCCGACCCAAGGCAACGTGATCTTCTGGTCCAGCATGAACGGCGTCGCGTCCCCCGAAGGGTTCGCCGGTGCAGGCGTCCCCGACCCGTCCCCGTTAGCTCCTGCCACAGCAGTTCACCTCTCCCCCGTACGGCCGGCCGCACCCGGGCGTCCCGGGCGGCCACGTGCCGCAACACACCGTCAACTTCTGGTTCGCACCGTCCTGGTCGGCGCACCGACCGCCCTGTGGACGGGCTGCTCCTCCGTCATCGTAGCCACCCCCCCTGTCGGACCGGCAGGGCCCTTGGCCCGCCCGTACGCGATCGGTACGAACTTGACACGTACGAGGCGCCGCGACAGCCCTGGGTAGACTGACCCGGTACGCCCCATCTGCCGCGCAATGTCGCACAGCAGCGACCCAAGGCCGCAGAACGGACGTGACCGCGTGAGCTCCTCCGACGCCTCCCCTTCCCCCTGGTGGGCCCGTGCCGCACGGCCCGCGCGGCCGCCGCTGCCGGTGGCGCTGATGGTGCGGGCAGCGTTGGGGATGGCACTGCCATTGGCGGTGGGGCTGGTGGTGCACCGGCTGGATCTGGGGGTGTTCGCCGGGCTCGGGGCGATGCACGCGACGATGAACGACCGGGTCGAGCCGGGCAGGTTGCGGGCCGCCAGGATCGGGACGGCGGTGCTCGCCTCCGCGCTCGGCATGCTGATCGGCACCGCTCTCCAGCACACCGGCGCGGACGGCCTTGGCCTGGGGGTCGCGCTGACGCTGACCGCCTTCGCCTCCGGCGCGTTGAGCGCGACGGGTCCGCGCGGTTCGGCGGCCGGGATGCTGCTGCTGGTGTCGGCAGCGCTGGGCAGTGGGATGCCGCTGCCGCGGCCGTGGTGGGCGGCGCCGCCGATGATGCTGGTCGGGGCCGCGTTCGTGGTGCTGCTCGGGCTGCTGCCCGCGGGGGCGCCGAACCGGCCGGCCGCGGATCCGCGCAACCGGGCGCTGGCCGCCGCGTACGAGGCGCTCGGCCGTACCCTCGTCGACCTGGGCGGCCCGCGGGCGGCGTCCTCGCGCCAGGTGCTGACGGCCCGCCTGAACCAGCTCCAGGACCTGCTCGGCACGAGCCGCACCAGCCACACGAACCGCACCAGTCGTACGAGCCGTACGAGCCGTACGAGCCGCCGGGACCACCGGGACCGCCAGGAGCGCCGCCGCCGGATGTACGAGGCCGCCCTCGCCGCCACCGAGGCCGCGACCGGCCTGCTGTGGGCGCGCCGCCCCGTCCCGCCGGAGGTGGCCGAGGTGCCGGCCCGGCTGGCCGCCGCGGTCCGGCAGGGCGGCGGCGAGGTCGCCGTGCCCGACTGGCGGCCCGACACCCCCTCCCGGCAGGCCCTGGACGTGGCCCTGCGCGCCGCCGCCGACACCGTGGCCGGCCGCGACACCCGGATCGGCACCGCCCCCGCGCCGCCGCCGGACCCCTGGCGGCTGCGGGCGCGGCTGCTGTCCCGGGGCTCGGTCCGGTACGGCCTGCGGGTCGCGCTGTGCATCGCGGTCGGCTCGGCGGTCACCGCCAACTTCCCGCTCAGCAAGAGCTACTGGGTGCCCATGACGATCGCCTTCGTGCTCAAGCCGGACCTCGGCTCGGTGTTCCTGCGCGCGGTGAGCCGCTCGGTGGGCACGGTGCTCGGGGTGGCCGTGACCGCGGCGCTGCTGATGGCCACCACCGACGAGTGGGCGCTGACGGCGATGGCGGCCGGCTGCGTGGCCCTGCTCCCGTACGCCACGGCGGCGCACTACGGGCTGAACACCGTGGTGATGACGCCGATGGCGCTGATCCTGCTCCAACTCGGCGGGCAGAGCAGCGCCGCCGAGTTCTGGCCCCGGGTCCTGGACTCCGTGCTGGCGAGCGCGATCGTCCTGCTCTTCGGCTACCTGCTGTGGCCGGAGCGGCCTCGCCACCGGATCGAGCCCCGGCTGGTCGACGCCACGACGGCGCTGCGGGCCTACCTCGACGCCGTCGTCCTCGACACCACTCTCCGGAACGGCGACGTCCACGGCGGCAACGCCCAGGTGTGGCTGCGCCGCACGGCCTACCGGTCACTGGCGGACGCCCGCCGGGAGGTGCGGCAGGGCTTGGCCGAGCCGCCGCCCACCGGCCGGCTGGCCGAGCGGTGGCTGCCGGCGACGACGGCGCTGGAGCGGCTGGGCGGCGCGGTGGCGGCCTTCGCCGCGCAGATCCGGTACGGCGGCCGGGTGCCGGACCCGTCCGAGGTCGACCGGGTGCGGAACGCACTGGACGAACTGACCGCCGCCGCCCGGGCGCACCACCCGCCGGCGGCCCCGCCGGCCCCGGCAGCCCCGACGGACCGTCCGGCCGCCCCGCACGACCCGACGCGCAGCGCGCTGGGCCGTGCGGCCCAGGAGCTGGAGACACTCCTGGGCAACCGGCCCGCCGGGTGACCCCGATCGGAGCCAGGTGACCCCGCTCGGAGCCAGGCGACCCCGTTCCGGAGCCGGATGACCGCGATCAGAGCCAGGTGCCCCCGATCAGGGCCGGGTGCCCCGGATCAGACCTGCTCGGCCAGCTCCAGCCAGCTCATCTCCAGCTCCTCCTTCTCCTCCCGGACCGCGCGCAGCTGCGTGTCCAGCTCCGCGACCTTGGAGAAGTCGGCGGCGTGCTCGGCGAGTTGGGCGTGCAGCTTGGACTCCTTCTCGTCCAGCTTGGCGATCTGCCGCTCCAGCTTCTGCATCTCCTTCTTCGCCGCCCGCAGGTCCCCGCCGGAGAGCCCGGCCGCGGCGGCGGCGGTCTCGGCCGGCGCGGCCGCGGCGGCCGAGGGAGCCGCGGCCTGAGCCGCGGCGGCCATCCGGGCCCGGCGCTCCAGGTACTCGTCGACGCCGTTCGGCAGCATCCGCATCTTCTTGTCGCCGAGCAGCGCGTGGACGGTGTCCGTGGTGCGCTCGATGAAGAAGCGGTCGTGGCTGATGACGATCATCGAGCCGGGCCAGCCGTCGAGCAGGTCCTCCAGCTGGTTGAGCGTCTCGATGTCCAGGTCGTTGGTGGGCTCGTCCAGGAAGAGCACGTTGGGCTCGTCCATCAGCAGCCGCAGCAGCTGGAGCCGGCGCCGCTCCCCACCGGACAGGTCGCCGACGGGCGTCCACTGCTTGTCCTTGCCGAAGCCGAACTGCTCGCACAGCTGGCCGGCGCTCATCTCCCGGCCCTTGCCGAGGTCGACCCGCGAGCGGACCTGCTCGACGGCCTGGAGCACCCGGGTCGCCGGGTCCAGCTCGGCGACCTCCTGCGACAGGTACGCCAGCCGGACCGTCTTGCCGACCTTGATGACGCCGGACGCCGGCTGGACGTCGCCCTCGCTCGTGTACGCGTCGCGCAGCGCGCGCAGCAGCGAGGTCTTGCCGGCACCGTTGACGCCGAGCAGGCCGATCCGGTCGCCGGGGCCGAGCTGCCAGGTGATGTTCTCCAGCAGCAGCTTCGGGCCGGCCTTGACCGTCACGCCCTCCAGGTCGAAGACCGTCTTCCCGAGCCGCGCGTTGGCGAACTTCATCAGCTCGGACTTGTCGCGCGTCTCCGGCACGTCCGCGATCAGGGCGTTGGCGGCCTCGATCCGGTAGCGCGGCTTGGAGGTGCGGGCGGGGGCGCCGCGGCGCAGCCAGGCCAGCTCCTTGCGGGCCATGTTCTGGCGCTTCTGCTCCTCGACGGCCTCGACCCGGGAGCGCTCGGCGCGGGCGAAGACGTAGTCGGAGTAGCCGCCCTCGTACTCGTGCACCTCGCCGTGCTGGACGTCCCACATCCGGGTGCAGACCTGGTCGAGGAACCAGCGGTCGTGGGTGACGCAGACCAGCGCGGAGCGGCGCTTCTGGAGGTGCTCGGCGAGCCAGTTGATGCCCTCGACGTCGAGGTGGTTGGTGGGCTCGTCGAGGATGATCAGGTCGGGCGAGCCGAGCAGCAGCTTGGCGAGGGCGATCCGGCGGCGCTCGCCACCGGAGAGCGGGCCGATGACGGTGTCCAGGCCGTCGGCGAACCCGGGCAGGTCGAGGCCGCCGAAGAGGCCCTCGATGATGTCGCGGATCCGGGCGTCGCCGAGCCACTCGTGGTCGGCCCGGTCGGCGATCACCTCGTGCCGGATGGTGGCCTCGGGGTCCAGCGAGTCGTGCTGGGTGAGGACGGCCATCTGGAGCCCGCCGGAGTGGGTGATCCGGCCGCCGTCGGGCTCCTCCAGCTTGGCGAGCATCCGGATGAGGGTGGTCTTGCCGTCGCCGTTGCGGCCGACGACGCCGATCCGGTCGCCCTCGCTGACGCCCAGGCTGACCGCGTCCAGCAGGGTGCGGGTGCCGTAGACCTTCGTGACGGACTCGATGGTGGCGAGGTTGACGGCCACGTGTGCTGCGCTCCTGGGTTCGGCGGTCGCGGGGCGGCCCGCCGCTCGACGGCCGGGTTCCCCTGTCGGGACACCCCGATCTCCCCAGCCTAATGGGCCCGCCGGAGCACCTTCACCGCGTCAGCCCGCCCGAGCCCGTCCGCCACGAGCCCGTCCGCCGCCTCGGCCCGCCACGAGCCCGCCCACCGCCTCGGCCCGCCACGAGCCCGCCCACCGCCTCGGCCCGCCACGAGCCCGCCCACCGCCTCAGCCCAGCAGGGACGCGCCCGGCACCGGCCCGTGCGTGGCGTGCGCCGTCCGGCAGGTGCCGGAGGCCCGCAGCGCCTCGGCCACCGCGGCGGCGGCCTCGGCGTCCTTGGCCAGGAACGCGCAGGTCGGCCCGGAGCCGGAGACGATCGCCCCGAGCGCGCCCGCCTCGGTGCCGGCCCGCAGGGTGGCGGCGAGCGCGGGGCGCAGCGAGAGCGCGGCGGGCTGGAGGTCGTTGGCGAGCGCGGCGGCCAGGGCGACGGTGTCGCCCTCGGCGAGCGCGGCGAGCAGCGCCGGATCGGCGTCCGGGGTGGGGACGTCGGTGTCGCTGGAGCCGGTGCCGGCCTCCTCGCGCAGCCGGTCGCACTCGCGGAACACGGCGGGGGTGGACAGGCCGCCCTCGGCGACCGCGAAGACCCAGTGGAAGGTGCCCTCGACGGCCAGCGGCTCCAGGATCTCACCCCGGCCGCGGCCGAGCGCGACGCCGCCGAGCAGGGCGAACGGCACGTCGGAGCCGAGTTCGGCGGCCAGCTCCAGCAGCACCGGCAGCGGGGTGTCCAGCTGCCAGAGCGCGTCGCAGGCGACCAGTGCCGCCGCTCCGTCGGCGCTGCCGCCGGCCATGCCGCCGGCCACCGGGATGGCCTTGGCGATGTGCAGGTGCACGCCGGGGTCGGCGATGCCGTGGTGGGCGGCGAGCAGCCGGGCGGCGCGGGCGGCGAGGTTGCTGTCGTCCAGCGGGACGACGGCGGCGTCCGGGCCGGAGCAGCTCAGCGTCACGCCCTCTCCGGGACCGGCCGTGACCTCGTCCCCGAGGGCGACGGCGAAGAAGACGTTGGCCAGGTCGTGGAAGCCGTCGGCGCGCAGCCCGCCGACCCCCAGCTGGACGTTGACCTTGGCCGGTACCCGTACGGTGATCACGCGGCGTCCTCGGCGGGCTTGTGTTCGGCGATCGCGGCGAACTGCTCCACCGTGAGCATCTCGCCGCGCAGCTTGTGGTCGATCCCGGCGGCCGCGAGCGCCTGCTCGGCCCGGACGGCGGAGCCGGCCCAGCCGGCCAGCGCGGCGCGCAGGGTCTTGCGCCGCTGGGCGAACGCGGCGTCGACCACCGCGAACACCTCCTCGCGGCTGGCAGTGGTCTTCGGCGGCTCGCGGCGGATCAGCGAGACCAGCCCGGAGTCGACGTTGGGGGCGGGCCAGAAGACGTTCCGCCCGATGGCGCCGGCCCGCTTCACGTCGGCGTACCAGTTGGCCTTGACCGACGGCACGCCGTACACCTTGTTGCCCGGCTTGGCGGCGAGCCGGTCGGCGACCTCGCTCTGCACCATCACCAGGGTCCGCTCGATGCTGGGGAAGGTCGCCAGCATGTGCAGCAGGACGGGCACCGCGACGTTGTACGGGAGGTTGGCGACCAGCGCGGTGGGCGCCGGCCCGGGCAGTTCGGTGACCTCCATGGCGTCGCTGAACACCAGGTCGAAGGCGTCCGCCTTGCCGGGCATCCGGGCCGCGACGGTGTCCGGCAGGTGCTGCGCCAGCACCGGGTCGATCTCGACCGCGGTGACGTGCCGCGCCACCTCGAGCAGCGCCAGCGTGAGCGAGCCGAGCCCGGGCCCGACCTCCACGACCGCGTCCTGCTCCGTCACGTCGGCGGCCCGGACGATCCGCCGCACGGTGTTGCCGTCGATGACGAAGTTCTGCCCGCGCTGCTTGGTCGGCTTCACGCCGAACGCGGCCGCCAGCTCCCGGATGTCGGCGCTGCCCAGCAAGGGGGTCCCCCCGGCCGGAGACTGGGGGCGGCTGTCAGGGGTGGGGTCGGTGCTGCTCACGCGCCAAGGATACGGGCGCCGGGGCCCTCGGAGTTCGACGGCCTCGGCGAGGTCGGTCTCCACCGGGAACGGCGCCGGGGCGCGGAGCCCGTCCGCCCCGGCTCAGTACCCGAAGGCCCGCGCCGTGTTCTCCGCGATGGCCGCGGACAGCTCGTCCTCGGCCAGGCCCAGGGTGGCGGCCATCGAGCGCACCGTGACCGGGATCAGGTACGGGGCGTTCGGGCGGCCGCGGTAGGGGTGCGGCGTGAGGAACGGGGCGTCGGTCTCGACCAGGATCCGGTCCGGCGGGGTGGCGAGCAGGGCGTCGCGCAGCGGCTGGTTGGCCTTGAAGGTGACCGGGCCGGCGAAGGAGAGGTACCAGCCGTGTTCGGCGCAGGTCTTCGCCATCTCCGCGTCGCCGGAGTAGCAGTGGAAGACGGTCCGCTCCGGGGCGCCCTCCTCCAGCAGGACGGCGATGACGTCCTCGTGGGCGTCCCGGTCGTGGATGACCAGGGCCTTGCCGTGCCGCTTGGCCATCTCGATGTGACGGCGGAACGACTCCTTCTGGATCTCCACGCCCTCCGGCCCGGTGCGGAAGTAGTCCAGGCCGGTCTCGCCGACCGCCAGCACCTGCGGCAGCGCGGCGAGCCGGTCGATCTCGGCGAGCGCCTCGTCGAGCGCCGCCCGGCCGCCCGCGACCCGCTGCTGCCCGGACCATCCGTCCGCGTCGCCGAGGAAGATCCTCGGCGCCTCGTTCGGGTGCAGGGCGACGGCCGCGTGCACCTGCTCGTACTGCGCCGCCAGTTCGGCGGCCCAGCGCGAGCCGGGCACGTCGCAGCCCACCTGGACCACCGTGGTGACCCCGACCGAGGCGGCCTTCGCGAGGCCCTCGGCCGGGGTGCCGGACTGCATGTCGAGGTGGGTGTGCGAGTCGGCCACCGCCACGGCCAGGGGTTCCGGCAGTGGCGGCGGGGTCGACCGGGCGTCGTCCTTGGCGGCCATGTCAGGCGGTCGGCTTCTCTTCGAGGCGCGGGAAGAGGATCTCGCCCTTGGTGACGGTGGCACCGGCGGGCAGCCGGCCCCAGTCGGCCACGGTGGCGACGGTCTGGGCGCTGAGCGCGCCGAGCCCGGCGGCCTCGGCGCCCAGCGAGACCCACAGCTTCTCGGCGGTGGACGGCATCACCGGGTTGAGCAGCACGGCAGTGGCGCGCAGCGACTCGGCGGCGGTGTAGAGGATGGTGGCGAGACGGGCCCGGCCCTCGGCCGAGTCGTCCTTGGCGACCTTCCAGGGCTCCTGCTCGGTGAGGTAGCCGTTGACCTGCTTGACGAACTCGAAGATCGCCGCGATGCCGCCGGCGAAGTCCAGCTCCTCGCCGATCTTCCGGTCGGCCGTCTCGGCGGCCCTGGTCAGCCCGTCCGCGACGGCCTGCTCGGCGTCGCCCGCCGCGGTGGCCTCCGGCAGCACCCCGTCGAAGTACTTGCCGACCATCGCGGCGACCCGGGAGGCCAGGTTGCCGAAGTCGTTGGCCAGCTCGGAGGTGTACCGGGCGGTGAAGTCCTCCCAGGAGAACGAGCCGTCGGTGCCGAACGGGATCGCCCGGAGGAAGTAGTACCGGTAGGCGTCCACGCCGAAGTGCGAGGTCAGGTCGGTGGGCGCGATGCCGGTCAGGTTGGACTTGGACATCTTCTCGCCGCCGACCATCAGCCAGCCGTTGGCCACGACCCGCTTGGGCAGCGGCAGCCCGGCGGCCATCAGCATGGCGGGCCAGATGACGGCGTGGAAGCGGAGGATGTCCTTGCCGACCAGGTGGACCGAGGCGGGCCACAGCTCGGCGAAGCGCTCCGGGTCGCTGCCGTAGCCGGCCGCGGTGATGTAGTTCTGCAGCGCGTCCACCCACACGTAGAGGACGTGCTTCTCGTCCCAGGGCAGCGGCACGCCCCAGTCGAAGGTGGAGCGGGAGATCGAGAGGTCCTTGAGGTCCTGCTCGACGAAGCGCAGCACCTCGTTGCGGGCCGAGGCGGGCTGGATGAAGTCCGGGTTCGCCGCGTAGAACTCCAGCAGCTGCGGGCCGTAGGCGGAGAGGCGGAAGAAGTAGTTCTCCTCCTCCAGCCACTCGACCGGCCGCTTGTGCACGGAGCAGAGCTTCTCGTCCGCGGTCGCGCCGTCGAGCAGCTCGGACGGGAGCTTGAACTCCTCGCAGCCGACGCAGTACGGGCCGGAGTAGCCGCCCTTGTAGATCTCGCCCTTGTCGAACAGGTCCTGGACGAACTCCTGCACCCGGGCGGTGTGCCGCTCCTCGGTGGTGCGGATGAAGTCGTCGTTGGCGATCTCCAGGTGCTCCCAGAGCGGCTTCCAGGCCTCTTCGACCAGCTTGTCGCACCACTCCTGCGGGGTGACGCCGTTCGCCTCGGCGGTCCGCATGATCTTCTGACCGTGCTCGTCGGTCCCGGTCAGGTACCACACCTTCTCGCCGCGCTGGCGGTGCCAGCGGGTGAGGACGTCGCCCGCCACGGTGGTGTACGCGTGGCCCAGGTGGGGGCGATCGTTGACGTAGTAGATCGGGGTGGAAACGTAGAACGCCGGGGCGTTCGCCCCGGTGGTGCTGTGGTCTGCAGTGGCCGCCATGGTCGGAAAGCTTAGTCGGGCGCGCGGACCGCCCTCGACCGAGTTGTTCCCCGGCCGGGGGCGGACCGTCCCGTCACCCCGGTGTCAGCCCAGGAGCCGCGACCAGAACCGGGCCCAGCGTCCGCGCGGCCGGACGGGCTCGGCCACCGGGGGCGTCCCGGCCGGCTCGGCGTGCGCCGGGTAGCCGGGGGCGTGCTGCCAGGGCTGGTCGGCGGAGGCGACCCGGCCCTCGCGCATGATCCGCACGGTGTGGCCGCCGCACCCCGGGCAGGTCGGCTTGAGCAGCGGGGACGGCACCCGGACGCCGTTGGCGTGGTACTCGAACACGACGTGGCCGTCCTTGGCCACGTGGTGCTCGATGTCGTACGCCTGCTCCCAGCCGTACGCGCAGCGCAGGCACGCGAAGGAGTAGGCCTCCCGTACGGTCTCGACGGGAGTGTGCGGCCGGCCGGCCAGACCGGCCGTGCTCAGTGCGCCGCCACTGCGGGGGCTACCGACAACATCGCTCATGGCCGTCTCCCAGCGCCCGCCGGACGCTCGTCCGGCTGGGTCTTTCCCTTCCAGGGAATGCCCGGACCACCTCGGCCGACGCCCCACTTGTGAAGACTTGGATGCGGGTTGGGGAGCCCTATACGAAGGGCCTCCCCGAGACCGGGAACCGCGACCGAAGCTTCAGCTCAACGGGTGTTTACCGGGGCCTTCTCTCCACGGTACGACTCCCCGTGAGCAACGCAACCCCCGGTGTTCACTCCTTTCCCCGAGCCCCTCCCGGGGACTTTCCCGGCGCCTTTCCGGGGGTGTTCTCCAGGCCCTCCTTCTTCGCCGCCACGACCGCGTCGAAGACCTCCCGCTTGGGCAGCGAGAGCTCCACCGCGACGGCCGCGATGGCCTCCTTGCGGCGCTCCCCGGCCTCCTCGCGGACGGCCACCAGCCGGGCCAGCTCGGCCGGGGTCAGCTCCTGGGGCGCGGCCGGCGGGGCGCCGGCGACCACGACGGTGATCTCGCCCTTGACACCGTCGGCGGCCCAGGTCGCCAACTCGCCGATCGGCCCGCGCTTGACCTCCTCGTAGGTCTTGGTGAGCTCGCGGCAGACGGCGGCCGGCCGCTGCGGCCCGAACGCCTCGGCCATCGCCGTCAGCGCCTCGGCGATCCGGTGCGGCGCCTCGAAGAACACCATGGTGCGCGGCTCGGCGGCGATCGAGGCGAGCTGCCGGGCCCGGTCGCCGCTCTTGCGCGGCAGGAAGCCCTCGAAGGTGAAGCGGTCCACCGGCAGGCCGGACAGCGCGAGCGCGGTGAGCACCGCCGAGGGCCCGGGCACCGCGGTGACCTTGACGTCGGCGGCCACGGCGGCGGCGACCAGCCGGTAGCCGGGGTCGGAGACGGAGGGCATGCCGGCGTCGGTGACCAGCAGCACCCGGGCGCCGCCGAGCAGCGCCTCGACCAGTTCGGGGGTGCGGCCGACCTCGTTGCCCTCGAAGTAGGAGACCACCCGCCCGGCCGGGGTCACCCCGAGTGCCTGGGTGAGCCGGCGCAGCCGGCGGGTGTCTTCGGCCGCGATCACGTCCGCCGTGGCCAGTTCGTCGACCAGTCGGGGCGGGGCGTCCGAGACGTCGCCGATGGGGGTGCCTGCGAGAACGAGTACTCCTGTCACGGTCCCCATCCTCGCAGCTGCCGCGCGCCCGGGGCTTTTGGTGACGATTCGGTCAGCTTCCGAGGGAGCGGACACACGTGCGAAGAGCGCCCCTACGATGTGGCGGATGAACGGCGACACGGCGGCGCAGACGCCCACTGGTACGGACCACTCCGCGTACGGCGGTGTCGGCCTGCCGTCCCCCCGTCCACCGCAGGACGGACCCGCCGGCTGGCGCGAGCGCCTGGCCCGGTACGGCTACACCGCCCGCCCCACCGCGCCCCTCACCGAACGCCTGGTGCCGCCGATGCCGGACGGCCCCCGGGTGACGCCCCGGGACGTGCCCCGGTCGCCGCTGCTGCTGCGGATGGGCGTCTCGCTGCCGCAGGGCCTGTGGGCCTTCCTCTGCCGCTGGGCCGGCTGGCTCGGGCCGATCGCGGTGGCGGTGTTCGCCGGCCTGCTGCGGTTCACGAACCTCGGACAGCCGCACGCGATCATCTTCGACGAGACGTACTACGCCAAGGACGCCTACGCGCTCTGGCACGGCGGCTACGAGATCAGCTGGCCGGAGGACGCCAACACCACGATCATGACGCCCGGCGCGGCCGTCCCGTACCGGGCGACGCCCTCGTACGTGGTGCACCCGCCGGTGGGCAAGTGGATCATCGGCGTGGGCGAGCAGCTGTTCGGCATGAACCCCTTCGGGTGGCGGTTCGCGGTGGCCCTGCTCGGCACCCTGTCGGTGCTGATGGTGGCCCGGATCGCCCGCCGGATGTTCCGCTCCACGCTGCTGGGCTGCGTGGCGGGCCTGCTGCTCTCGGTGGACGGCCTGCACCTGGTGCTCAGCCGGGCCGCCCTGCTCGACCTGGTGGTGATGTTCTGGACCCTCGCCGCCTTCGGCTTCCTGCTGCTGGACCGCGACCGCACCCGGGCGTTGCTGGCCGCGAGGCTGGGCGGGGTCGAGAACGCCGAGCTCGCCCAGCGGCTGAACCTGGGCTGGCGCCCGTACCGGATCGCGGCCGGCGTCTGCGTCGGCCTGACCTGCGCCACCAAGTGGAGCGGCCTGTACGTCGCGGCGGCCTTCGGCCTGCTGACCGTGCTCTGGGACGTCGGCGCCCGCCGCCTGGCCGGCGCCCCGCGCCCCTTCGTGGCGGTGCTCGCCCGGGACGTGGTGCCGGCCTTCGTCTCGGTCGTCGTGGTCTCGGTCGCCGTCTACATCGCCTCCTGGTGGGGCTGGTTCGCCAGCAGCACCGCCCCCGGGCAGGGCGGCTGGGGCCGCGACTGGGCGGTCGGCCGCTCCACCGACTTCCCGTGGATACCCGAGGCCCTGCGCGCGCTGTGGCACTACCACTCGACGGTCTACGACTTCCACGTCGGCCTGAGCGACCCGCACACCTACCAGTCCAACCCGTGGTCCTGGCTGGTGCTGGGCCGGCCGGTGTCCTTCTTCTACGAGTCCCCCAAGTACGGCCAGGCCGGCTGCACCGCCGCCGACTGCGCCCGCGAGGTGCTGGGCATCGGCACCCCGCTGCTGTGGTGGACGGGCGTCGTGGCGCTGGCCTACTGCCTGTGGCGCTGGGCGGCCCGGCGGGACTGGCGGGCCGGCGCGCTGCTCTGCGGCCTGGCCGCCGGCTACCTGCCCTGGTTCGCCTACCAGCAGCGGACGATCTTCCTCTTCTACGCGGTGGTCTTCGTCCCGTTCCTGGTGCTCGCGGTGACGATGCTGATCGGCGCCCTGATCGGCCCCGCCGGCGCCTCCCGGGACCGCCGGATCATCGGTTCCACCGCGGCCGGCCTGCTGATCCTGCTGATCGTCTGGAACTTCCTCTTCTTCTTCCCGCTGTTCACCGGGCAGACCGTCCCGCTGGAGGACTGGCGCCGGCGGATGTGGTTCAACAGCTGGATCTGACCGCCGGCCCGGCGAGCACCGGGTTCCCACGAATCGTCCGTATGCGGTGCACGGCACGTACCAGATCCGTCACAAGTGCCGGGCGATTCGCCGGCGCACCGATCCGCGCTGCCTAGGGTGGAGGGGTACCGCGTTTCCGGCCCCGGCCGGTTGCGCCCGGCCGCGAGACCCCTGGGGGACCTGCACCATGCGCAGTGGCGCGAAGATCGGCATCATCACCGGCGTGTCCATCGCCGTCCTCGCGGGCGGCGGCTACGGCGCGTACAGCCTGATGAGCGGCTCCGACAGCCCCGGCGGCAAGAAGCCGCGCACCGTGGTCGCCGAGCCGCCGTCGGCCGAGCAGGCGGCTGCCGGGATGAAGGACTTCCTGACGGCCTGGGCGGCCGGTGACATCGCCAAGGCGGCCTCGCTCACCGACGACCCGGCCGCGGCCACCACCGCCCTGACCGCGTTCAAGGACCAGGTCAAGCCGAGCGCGCTGACCCTCACCCCGTTCGGCCCGACCACCCAGCAGGTCTTCGCCGCCGCCACCGGCACCCCCGCCCCGGCCGCCAAGCCGTCCGCCTCGGCCTCTGCGACGCCGGGTGCCGGCACGCCGGGCGCCGGCGACTCGCCGTCCGCCACGCCCGGGCCCACCGGCACGCTGATGTCGTACAAGGCGCGCGCCGAGTTCGCGGGCACCAACCGGGCCTGGGACTACCAGGGCTTCCTCAGCGTCGTGAAGATGAGCGACAACACCCCGGCCGTGCACTGGGCGCCGTCGGTGATCCACCCGCACCTGTCCGGCAACGAGACCATCTCCGTCCAGCCGGTCTTCGCCCCGCCGTCCACCGTGGTGGACCGCAACGGCAAGCCGATCCAGGGCGCCTCGCTCACCACGACGCTGATGACCACCCTCCAGGACAACGCCAACAAGCTGCTGCCGCCGGACCCGGCCAAGGACCAGGACGCGGGCACCGCGGTGGTGATCACCGACCCGGCCGGCAAGGGCGCCGTGGACAAGCTGTTCACCATCGTCGAGCCGAAGCCCGGCAAGCCGTTCAAGGTGACCATCGACAACACCCTCCAGGCCGCCGCCGAGAAGGCGATGACGGACCTGGCCGGCAAGCCCGGCTCCGTCGTGGCGATCGAGCCGAGCACCGGCCAGGTGCTGGCCTTCGCCAACTCGCCGGCCACCGGCCAGAACCGGGCCTTCCTCGGGCTGCTCGCGCCGGGCTCGACGATGAAGATCGTCACCTCGGCGGCACTGCTGGAGTCCGGGGTCAACCCGGACACCGTGGTCGCCTGCCCGGAGAAGAGCAGCAACCCGCACGCGATCCCGAACTCGTTCCCGGGCGCCTTCCCGACCAACACGCTCCAGCAGGACTTCATGATGTCCTGCAACACCGCCTTCATCGACCAGGGCCTGACCAGCCTCAAGCCCGAGACGCTGTCCGGCACGGCCAAGGACGTGTTCGGCATCGGCTTGGAGTGGAAGACCGGCCTGCCGAACACCGACGGCAAGGTGCCGCCGACTCCGGGCAGCAAGGACGAGCAGGCCATGAACTACATCGGCCAGGGCAAGGTCCAGATGAACCCGCTGGCCATCGCCTCGGTCACCGCCACCGTGCAGAGCGGCGAGTTCAGGCAGCCGATCCTGGTCGCCGAGCTGCCGCAGCAGAAGGCCGCCCGCCCGCTCTCCCCGGACGTGGACGCCAAGCTGAAGGCGATGATGGCGGCCACCGCCACCGGCGGCACCGCCAGGGACGTGATGGCCGGCATCACCGACAACGCGGGCGCCAAGACCGGCTCCGCCGAGGTCGCCGGGGTCGACGTCACCAACAGCTGGTTCACCGCCTACCGCGGCAACCTCGCGGTGGCCTCCGAGGTGCAGGGCGGCGGCCACGGCGTGGACGCGGCCGGCCCGGCCGTCGCCTCCATCCTGAAGGCCGCCGGCGGTCGCTGAGGCCCCCGACGAGCGACGAGCCCGCCCGGCCCGGAGGCCCGGCGGGCTCGTCCCGTTCCCTACCGGCGCGGCAGGACGGGCTGCCGCCTTTCGCGTATCCGGGCGGCGGTCGGCAGCGGGGGCCGTCCGCTCCAGCGCCCGGCCGCCAGCCGGGGCCAGATCACCAGCACCGCCGGCAGCGCCAGGTACCCGAACCGCCCGGCCGGGGCCAGCATGAAGGCGATGGCGAGCCCGGCGGCCAGCAGGTCGGCCGCCGCGATCGCGGAGACCGGCGGTCGGGCCAGCAGCCAGATCGCCACCCCGACCAGGGCCACGGTCATCAGCGCCAGCGAGATCGCGTGCCCGGTGGGCCCGAAACCGGCCAGCACCTTGCCGGGCAGCGGGCTGCCCGCCGGGGTGCGGATCGCCGTCATCCCGAGCGGGAAGCGCACCACCTGTTCGCGCAGCGCGTCCGCCTGGGTCAGCGCGGAGGGCAGGATCACCAGCGCGCTCACCCCGACCCCGATCAGCGCGGTCCTGGCCGCGGGCCGCCGGCCGTACAGCCGCCAGAGCAGCAGGACGGCGACGGGCAGCGCGGGCCAGGCCGTCCACTTGAGGGTGCAGGCGAGGGCGAGCACCAGCCCGGCGCCGACCGTGCGGTCCCGCTCGGCGAGCGCCATGGCCAGGCAGCAGACCCCGATCAGCGGCAGGTCCACCCCGCCGACCGCCAGGGCGAGCGCGATCAGCGGCGAGGCGGTGAGGACGGCCAGCGGAAGCAGCGGCGCGCGCGGGTCGCCGCCGCCGGGCCGGGTGGGCCGCAGCAGCCGCCAGGCGCCCAGCAGGCAGGCGAAGAAGGTCAGCGCGAACCAGATCCGGGCGTCCCCGGCGACCCTCGCGAAGGCGGTGGAGTCGCCGAGCAGCTGGCGCGGCATCCCGAACAGGGACATCGCCGGCAGGTACGGGTTGTAGTCGGTGACCACCACCGGGTGCGGCAGGTACGCGGTGCCGGTGGTGAGCAGCAGGTGGGCCGAGCGTTCGACCACCATCACCTCGGACTGGTGGCGGCCGTGCAGGGCGAGCAGTCCGAGCGGGACGAGGACGGCCCCGACGAGGGCCACCGAGGCGGCGGCACGGGCCGCGAAGCGGCGCGGCAGGGTCAGGCAGAGCAGTCCGGCCAGGAGGTAGGCGGGCGCCGCGATCAGGCCCCACACCCGCTGGTTGTCCAGGTCGGAGACGAGCGGGAAGGCGGCGGCCCAGCCGGCCGCGACCAGGCAGCCGAGCAGTTGGGCGGTCCGCGTCGAGACGAGCGCGGCGAGCCCGGCGGTGTTCGGCCGGTCGGGCGTGGGCGGAAAGGTGCTCTCGCCGCGCTGTCGGGGGAAGGGGCGGACGGAGAAGCCGCGCGGCGGTCGTCCGGGTCTGGACGACGACTCGATCGCGCAGGTCTGCGCCGGCGTTCTGCGGCGGCCGGTGAAGCGGCCGCGCGGGCGGGAGTGGCCGGGCGTGCGGGTGCTCACCATGGTGGAAGGTTATGGGTGGGAGCCGGGCCGTGTCGCCATGGCGTCGGACACCGGACGGGGATGGCGTGAAAAGGGCCGCCGGACGCCTCGGCGGTCGACGGCCCTTCACACGGGGTTCGTCCGCGGGTCAGCCGGCGCTGCTGTCCGAGGAGACGGCCTGCGGCTCGGCCGGCTCCAGCCGGGAGTGCTTGATGCTGTAGCCGAAGTAGACGACCACGGCGACGGCGAGGGCGATCGCGCCGGCCCGGAAGGTGTCGGCGTGCAGGCCGGTGATCAGGTAGATGCAGAAGCCGACGCTGATCAGCGGGACGACCGGGTAGCCGGGCACCTTGAAGCCGCGCGGCAGGTCGGGCTGGGTGCGCCGCAGCACGATCACACCGATCGAGACCACCGAGAAGGCGATGAGCGTCCCCAGGCTGGTGATGTCGGCCAGGACCCGCAGCGGGATGAACGCGGCCAGCGCGCCCACGCCGAGGCCCACCACGAGGGTGTTCCACACCGGGGTGCCGCTGCGCGGGGAGAGCTCGGCGAAGCGCCTGGGCAGCATGCCGTCGCGGCCCATCGAGTACAGGATGCGGGTCTGGCCGTAGATCACCACGAGGGTGATGCTGAAGATCGAGACGATCGCGCCGAACGCGAAGACCATCGCGGGCCAGCTCTGGCCGGTGATGTCCTGGAGGATCTGGGCGAGGCCGGCCTCCTGGCCGTCGAACTTGGTCCACGACTGGGCGCCGATGCCGGCCACGGCGACCAGGATGTAGAGCAGGGTCACCACGACCAGCGAGATGATGATCGCCAGCGGCAGGGTGCGGCGCGGGTTCTTGACCTCCTCACCGGCGGTGGACACGGCGTCCAGGCCGATGAAGGAGAAGAAGATGCTGGACGCGGCGACCTGCACACCGCCGATGCCGAGCGGCATGAACGGGGTCAGGTTGCCGGAGTGGAAGCCGGTGAGCGCCACGCAGATGAACATCAGCAGGATCGCGATCTTGATCGCGACCATCACCGCGTTGACCTTGACCGACTCGCTCACGCCGCGGATCAGCAGGAAGCAGACCATGGCGACCAGCAGCAGCGCCGGCAGGTTGAACCAGTGGGTGCTGTCCGGCGCGCCGGACAGCTGCTCGGGGATCTTGAACCCGAAGGCCAGGTCGAAGAACTTGTTCAGGTACTCGGCCCAGGTCACCGCGATGGCGGAGGCGGAGACGCCGTACTCCATCAGCAGGCAGATGCCGACGCCGAAGGCGACGCCCTCACCGAGGGTGGCGTAGGCGTAGGAGTACGAGGAGCCGGAGACCGGGATCGCGGAGGCCATCTCGGCGTAGCAGAGCGCGGTGAGGCCGGCGGTGACCGCGGCGATCACGAACGACAGGATGACGGCCGGGCCGGCCGAGGGCACCGCGGTGTTCAGCACGAAGAAGATGCCGGTGCCGATGGTGGCGCCGATGCCGATCGACGACAGCTGCCACAGGCCGATCGAGCGGCGCAGGTGGATGCCGGAGCGCCCGCCCTCCTCGGGCGCGCCGGCCGGGAGGGAGTCCTTGCCTTCGGTCTCGGCGATCAGTGTCGAGACGGGCTTGCGTCGCAGCAGACGCGCACCAAGAGTGTTGCTGGCCAAAACTGCGGTCCTTCTGGGCGGGGGAGGGTGTCCTAGCGTCTGGTCACCCGACATGCCACGGGGTGCCATCGGGGACCAACCGAACAAAGATGGGACAGTCCAC
The DNA here is from genome assembly GCF_044763205.1 of Kitasatospora sp. NPDC096204. Taxonomy (NCBI): domain Bacteria; kingdom Bacillati; phylum Actinomycetota; class Actinomycetes; order Kitasatosporales; family Streptomycetaceae; genus Kitasatospora; species Kitasatospora sp. NPDC096204. The sequence goes on along the minus strand of NZ_JBIWFT010000022.1, from coordinate 80,024 downwards.
GGCGAAAGCACCAGTGTCGCAAACGAACAGTACCAACCCGCGCATTGTCCGAATCGGCGCATATCGATGTACAAACCGGACACTTCGTAAACGGCACATCCTCTGTCGGACCGTTAAAGCAGCAGCTCAACACCCCTGCCGGGGTCATCGGCCGAGCACCGCGCGCATCACCGACCGGGCGATCGGCGCGGCCAGCGCACCACCCGTCACGTCGGTGGCGTCACTGTCCGCGACCACCACGGCCACCGCCACCGGTGGCACCGCGTCCGAACCGGCCGGAGCGGCCCAGGCGATGAACCAGGCGTACGGCGTGCCGCTGTTGCCCACCCCGTGCTGGGCCGTCCCGGTCTTGCCGCCGACCACCGCCCCGGCGATCCGGGCGCTGCCGCCGGTGCCCTTCTCCACCACGTCGGTCATCAGCCCGCGCACCTGCGCGGCCACCGCCGGCGTCGTCGCCCGCTTGTAGACGGACGGCCGCATCAGCTGCACCGTGGTGCCGTCGCTCCTGGTCAGCCTGTCCACGAGCTGTGGACGCATCACCGTCCCGTCGTTGGCGATCCCGGCGGCGACCATCGCCATCGTCAACGGGGTGGCCGCCGTGTCGAACTGCCCGATCGAGGAGAGCGCCAGCTGCGCGTCGTCCATCCGGGTGTCGAAGTTCGACCGGGCCGCGCGCACCGGGACGTCCAGCTTCGCGTCGTTGAAGCCGAAGTCCCCGGCGATCGCGGCCATCCGGTCCAGCCCGACCCGCACCCCCAGGTAGCCCAGCACGCTGTTGCAGCTGGCGGTCATCGCCTCGGCCAGCGACAGGCCCGCCCGGTCGCACACCGGGGTGTCGTTGACCAGCGGCGTGGTCGTACCGGGCAGCACGTACGGGTACGGCGCGTCGGTCGGCGCGTTCGGGTCGGTGACCACCCCGTCGGCCAGCGCGGCCGCGGCGGTGACCACCTTGAAGGTCGAGCCCGGCGGGTAGGTCTGACGCAGCGCCCGGTTGAGCATCGGCTCGTCCGCGTCGGCCTGCAGCCGGTTCCAGGCCGCCTGGTCGTCGGCGCCGTACCCGGCGAAGGCGCCCGGGTCGTAGGAGGGCGTGCTGGCCAGCGCCAGGATCCGCCCGGTGGCCGGCTCGATCGCGGCGACCGCGCCCTTCTGGTCGCCGAGCCCGCGCATCGCGGCCTGCTGGGCGGCCCGGTTCAGCGTGGTGTACACGTCCCCGCCGGGGTTCTGCCGGCGGGAGACGGCGTCCCAGACCGACCAGCCCGCCAGCCGGCCGTCGGTGCCGGTCAGCACGTCGTCCTCGGTCGCCTCCAGCTGGGTGGTGCCGTACGCCTGCGAGGCGAAGCCGGTGACCGCCGCGTAGGTCGGGCCGTCGGTGTAGCCGCGCTTGTACGCGTACCGGCCACCGGTCGGCTCGGAGCCGGTGACCGGCTCCGAGCCGACCATGATGTCGCCGCGCGGCTGGGCGTAGCGCTCGATGGTGCGCCGCTGGTTGGCGCTGTTGTGGTCGAGCTCCTTCGCCTGGAACACCTGCACCCGGGTGGCCTGCGCGCACAGCGCCGCGATCAGCAGCAGGCAGAAGGTGCCCGCCCGGCGACCGGTCACGGAGATGCCGGGCAGCCCCTGCGGGCCGTTGCCCCCGGGCCGCGCGCGTGTCATCGGACCTCCTCCGGAGCGGGCCGCCGGGCGGTGTCGCTCATGCGTACGAGCAGCGCGACGATGATCCAGTTGGTGACCACCGAGGAGCCGCCCTGGGCGATGAACGGCATGGTCATCCCGGTCAGCGGGATCAGCGCGAGCACCCCGCCCGCCACCACGAACACCTGGAGCCCGACGATCGCGGCCAGCCCGATCGCCAGCAGCCGCCCGAACGGGTCGCGCAGCGCGATGCCGGTCCTGAAGCCCCGCGAGACCAGCACCGCGTACAGCAGGAACACCGCGATCAGCCCGGTGAGCCCGAGCTCCTCGCCGATGGTGGCGAGGATGAAGTCCGACTTGGCGGCGAAGCCGATCAGCACCGAGTGCCCGTTGCCGAGCCCGGTGCCCAGCTCGCCGCCCCAGGCGAAGGCGAACAGCGACTGGGCGATCTGGTTGGCGCCCCGGCCCGCCGCGATCGAGCCCAGCGGGTCCAGCCAGTCCGTGACCCGGCTGTGCACGTGCGGCGAGAGCCAGCCCACCGCCACCGCCCCGACGGCGGCCAGGCCCAGGCCGATGGCGATCCAGCCGGTGCGCGCGGTGGCCACGTAGAGCATCACCACGAACAGGCCGAAGAACAGCAGCGAGGTGCCGAGGTCGGTCTCCAGCACCAGGACGCCGACGAACGCCGCCCAGATCAGCAGCACCGGCCCGAGCACCCGCCCGGGCGGCAGCTGCAGGCGCCACACCCGCCGGCCGGTGAGCGCCAGCGCGTCCCGGTGCACCGCCAGGTAGGCGGCGAAGAAGACGGCCAGCAGGATCTTGGCGAACTCCCCCGGCTGGAAGGAGAGCGGCCCGATCACGATCCAGATCCGGGAGCCGTACACCGGCGGGAAGAAGATCGGCAGCACCAGCAGGACCAGCGCCAGCAGCGCCCCGATGTAGGCGTACCGCTGCAGCCGGCGGTGGTCGCGCACCAGCAGCACCACCGCGATGAACAGCGCCACCCCCAGGGCCGACCAGAGCAGCTGGGTGGAGGCGGCACCGGCGCGCCCCGGCGTGGCGCGGTCCAGCCGGTAGATCACCACCAGCCCGATCCCGTTCAGCAGCACCGCGATCGGCAGCAGCAGCGGGTCCGCGTACCGGGCCCGCCACCGGACCACGCCGTGCGCCGCCAGGGCGAGCACACCGAGCGCGGCACCGTACTCGGCCGCGTCGGCCGGCACGTGGCCGTCCAGGTTGACGCCGACCTCGACGTAGCCGTAGACGGCGATCAGGACGGCGCCGACCACCAGGACGAGCTCGGTGGTGCGCCTGGTCGGCACCGGCCGGCTCGGCCCGGCGGCGGATCTCGGCACGGCGGAGGGTGTCGCCACGGACCGTCCTGGGATGGGGAAGGACCCGGTGCCGCCGGCCGGGGGGACGCCGACCGGGGCGGACCGGCGGCGGGGCGGGTCCGCCCCGGGGGGGAGCGGCGGTCAGACGGGGAGGGTCAGACGGAGGCCTGGGCCCGCGAGGCCTCGACGGTCGCCTTCAGCTCGGCCTCGGCTTCGGCCGACAGCGAGGTCTGGATGATCTGCCCGCCGAAACGGGCCAGCGCCGGGACCACCTTGTCGGCGGTCGCCTTGCGCACCAGCAGGAAGACGGCGGCGGTGCCGGGCTGGAGGTGCTCGCCGACCTGGCGCATGAAGTCGTCGTCCACCCCGATGTCGGTGGAGGCGCCGACCGCGGCCCCGGTCGCACCGCCGACCGCCGCGCCCACCAGGGGCATGAAGAACAGCAGGCCGATGACCCCGCCCCAGAGCGCGCCGCCGGCGGCGCCCGCCCCGGTCGTGCTGACCTGCTGGTGCAGCTTGATCCGGCCGTCCGCGCGACGCTCGACGACGACCGCGTCCTCCAGCTCGATCAGCTTCTGCTTCTGGAGCCCGATCGCCTCGCTGCGCACCGCCTGGGCGGTGGCGAGGTCCGGGTAGGCGATCGCGAAGAGGTTGCTCACTGCGGGGTCCTTCCAGGGTGTCGGACAGGCCGGGGAGGGGCGCCCGTGTGGTGGCACCATGTCCCGATTCCGCACCCTAACGAGTGTTATCCATATTTATCGGCTCTTCGGTGCGGTGTGTCCGCCATTGCCGGAATCACCCGGCACGCCCGCTCACTCCGGCCGCCGCCCGGCCAGTGCCGCCACCCCCGCGCCGACCGCGGCCAGCAGCACGACGGCGGCCGCCAGGCTCGGCCACGGCACGGCGATCCGTCCGGTCCGGGCCGCCGACACCAGCCCGCGCACCGCCGCGTTGGCGGGCGAGTACGGCACCACCAGCAGCAGCGTGGCCAGCGCCAGCGCCGTCGGGATGCCGTACTGCGCCCGGCCCAGCACCGGACGGTTCGCCAGCGCCCCGGCCAGCACCCCCAGCAGCGCGCAGACCGCCGAGGCCACCAGCCCGGCCGACACCGCCACCCCGGCCCCCGGCTCCCGCTCCGCCCCGGCGTTGGCCACCGACCCGCTGGTCCACCACACCGCCGCCACCTGACCGGCCGCCAGCACCAGCGACACCGTCAGCGCCGCCAGCAGCGCCCCCAGGTGGACCCGGACCGGGCCCGCCGCCGCCACCAGGCAGGCCCGCGAGGCCGGCGGCTCCGCGTTCAGCACGCTGCGCACGTACCAGGCGCTCACCGGCAGCAGCACCCCCGCGCCGAAGCCGAGGCCGCCGAGCAGCGGGTCGCCCGCCGCGACCCCGACCACCAGCAGCAGCGCGTACGCCAGGAACGGCGGCAGCCAGGCGTGCGAGCGCAGCAGCAGCTCCAGGTGGTACCGGGTCAGCGAACCGATCCGCGCCATCACCGCTCCCCCGCCCCGGGCTCCTCGCGCCGCCGCACCGAGAGCACCCGGACGGCCGGGCGGCCCAGCAGCAGCCGGCGCAGCAGCGCGTCCGAGTGCGCGGCCGGGACCGCCAGCCGCACCGCCGTCCCGGCCAGCGCGGTGACCTCCGGCGCCCCCGGCAGCAGCGGCGGCAGCGGGGCGCCGTCCTCGACGTCCACCTCGACCTCCATCACCGGGCCCTGCGGCCCCTGCTCCCCCGCCCCGTCCTCGACGGGCCGCAGCGCGCCGTCCGTGCCGACCCGGTACGCGGCGCTGGTCAGTCCGGCCAGCCGGGCCGGGTCGTGGTCGACGAACAGCACCGTGCCGCCCGCCGCCGCCCGCTCGGCGGCGGCCTCGTCCAGCACCGCCCTGGCCTCCGGGTCCAGCCCGGTCCAGGCCTCGTCCAGCAGCAGCACCCGCGCCTCGGGCAGCAGCGCCTGGGCGACCGCGACCTTCTGGCAGGTGCCCTTCGACAGCCGGCTCAGCGGCGTGCCCGCCCGGTCCGCGACACCGAAGCGGTCCAGCCACTCCTGCGCCCGCCGCCGCGCCCGCTCCGCCGACAGCCCGTGCACCCGGCCGACCCGCAGCAGGTAGGAGACGGCGTCGAAGGGCAGCGCCGGCGGGAAGCGCTCGGGCACGTAGGCCGTCGGCCCGGGCCGCACCACCCGCCCCGTGCTCGGCCGCTCGATCCCGGCGACCAGCCGCAGCAGCGTCGACTTTCCGCTCCCGTTCCGCCCGGCGATCCGCACCAACTCGCCCGGCCCGACCGCCAGATCGACCCCGCGCAGGATCCACCGATCCCGCCGCCCGTACCGCTTGCCGACCGCCGTCAGCTCCATCACGCCCCCGTCCCCACCCGTTGTGTACGGAAGGCTATCCATCGGCGGTAAAGCCGGCGTGAGCTAATTCCCCATCCGTGCGCCGGAGTTCACGCCGCAGCTGGTCGAGGCACGATCGGGACTCGTTTCGCCATGACGAACTGATGATCCCTAGTATCGGCCGGGTGACTACCGGACGACGACCACAGACCAGGCTCGGCAGCCTGCTGGCGGCCCTGGCGATAACGGGCGCCTCGCTGCTCCTCGGCCTGCCCGCCCACGCCGACGAACCATCAGCCGGGTCCGCTCCCAAGACCAAGGAGGCCCCCCGGGTCGACCTCGTCCTGGACGTCAGCGGCTCCATGCGGGAAGCGGACATCCAGGGCAAGAGCCGCATCGCGGTGGCCCAGCAGTCGCTGAACGAGGTGATCGACGCGCTGCCCGCGGAGACCGAGTTCGGCATCCGCACCCTGGGCGCGACCTACCCCGGCAACGACAAGGCCCTGGGCTGCCAGGACACCAAGCAGCTCTACCCGGTCGGCAAGACCGACAAGGTCGAGGCCAAGACCGCCGTCGCCACCCTGCGGCCCACCGGGTTCACCCCGATCGGGCTGGCGCTGCGCGGCGCCGCCCAGGACCTCGGCAAGGGCGAGACCACCCGCCGCGTGGTGCTGATCACCGACGGCGAGGACACCTGCACCCCGCCCGACCCCTGTGACGTCGCCCGCGAGCTCGCCTCCCAGGGCATCCACCTGGTGGTCGACACCCTGGGCCTGGCCCACGACGACAAGACCCGCCAGCAGCTGCTCTGCATCGCCAACGCGACCGGCGGCACCTACACCGACGTCCGCACCCAGGAGCAGCTCACCGACAAGGTGAAGCAGCTGGTCGACCGCTCCAACGACACCTACACCGTGACCCCGGTCAAGACCACCGGCACCGACAAGTGCGAGAACGCCCCGGTCCTCGCCCCGGGCGTCTACACCGACCGCGAGAAGTTCTCCGAGCACCGCGTCTACAAGGTCCCGGTCAAGTCCGGCCAGGAGCTGCGCGCCTCGGTCAGCGTCGCCCTGGACCGCCCGGTGGCCCGCGACTACGGGGTGCTGCTCCAGGCCACCAGCGCGACCGGCCAGGAGCTGGTCCGCGGCACCGACGCCGGCAGCTCCCGCACCGACGTGGTCTCCACCGGCCTGCGCTGGTCCACCGCCGACTCCAAGGGGTACGTCACCGCGAGCCCCACGGCCTCCAAGGACTCCAAGGACAAGCCGGAGACCACCGTCTGCCTGGTCGTGAGCAACGCGCTGGCCCCGCAGGCCGGCGTCCAGGCCGACCCGGGCATGCCGCTGGAGCTGACCGTCGACCTGGCCTCCGCCTCGCCCGCCCCGGAGGGCGCCGCGATGGGCCTCGGCCGCGGCTGGATCCTGCTGCTCACCCTCACCCTGGCCGGCCTGGCCTTCGGCCTGGTCTTCGGCTGGATCGCGCGCTGGCGGATCTCCGTCTGGAGGGAGAACTGACCATGCGTACGACGATCCGCGGCGCCCTCGCCGCCCTCGCCCTGCTGCCCGCCCTGGCCCTGAGCGCCCTGGGCGCGCCGACCGCCTCGGCCGCCTCGCCCTCCCCCTCGGCCAGTGCGAGCGGCACCCCGGCCCCGGCCACCAAGGCCGGCACCTCCTTCCTGACCGCGGTCAACCTCTCCCCCGGCCAGGACGCCAACGTCGCCGTCTCCACCGGTGACTACCTGTACTGGGCGTTCGGCGCCTCCGAGGGCCAGACCCCGACGATCAGCCTGGCCGTCACCCTGGCCCCCACGGCCGACCGGCACGGCCCGCAGACCTGGTCCGTCGAGGTCTTCGACGGGCTGCGCCGCCGCCAGGCGTGCACCGCCGGCACCCAGAACGCCACCGCCGAGCAGGGCACCGCCTCCCTGGCGCTGGACTGCACCCTGCGCGAGGTCCGCACCTGGGCCGAGCCGTGGTCCGGCGACCCGCTGCCCGGCACCTACTACGTGCGGCTGTCGGTCAGCGACGTCCCGCAGCCCGACCTCGGCCTGGCCTCCGCGGTCAAGCTGCACGTCGCGGCCAAGGGCGACGCCGACAACGCCCAGCCGGAGGGCGGCGAGCTGAAGGCCCCGCTGGTCCCGCCGGCCGGCGGCGGCGCCAGTACGGCCAAGGCGGCCGCCCCGGTGGCGCAGGAGGAGCACTGGTACACCGGCTGGTTCTCCGGCTGGAACAGCCGCTGGTACTGGACGATCGGCGGCGGCTTCCTGGCCGCGCTGGCCGGCGTCCTCGGCTACAACCTGACCCGGCACCCGCACGGCCACCGGCCCGGCCGCTACGGCGCCGTCCCGGCCCAGGGCTCCCACCCGAGCGGCAGCTACACCGGCTCCGACCGCCCCTGAGGCACCCCCGAGAAGCCCGCGGAGGGCCGGCCGGACTCGTTCCGGCCGGCCCTCCGGCGCGTCTCAGCCACGGAACAGGTTGTGCCCCACGTCGGACGGGACCTCGTCCTGGACCGGCTTGCTGTCCGGCCCCGGCACGTGCTCGCCGGGGATCGGCTCGTCGCCCTCCCGGTGCAGCAGCACGACCCCGTCCTCGGCCCACACCTGCCGGTAGCCGTGCGCCAGCAGCAGCCGGATCCGCTCGGCCTGCTCCTTGTCCGTCTTGAACGGGAAGGACCGCTTGTCGCCCCGGGTGAGCACGTACTCGCGCCCGCGCGGTGTGCCGTCCACCAGCACCACGTCCGTCCGGGCGGTCAACCGCGGCGCGATCTGGTTGTCCGCCTCGACGAACGCCCCGTCCGGGATCAGCGCGGCCGCCCGCACCAGCGCCGCCTCGCTCGTCTTGGGCGTCCAGGAGGACGGTACGGCCAGCGGCAGCAGCCCCATCGGCACCGCGGCCAGCAGGGCGATGCCGGCCGCGCCGAGTCCCAGCCGGCGGGCCCGCCGCACGCTCCGCTCGGGCCGCCCCGCGGCGCTCAGCCGGCCCAGCACCTCGATCGCGGCGGTGAGCAGGACCGGCCACAGCAGCGAGTCGTAGTGCCGGGCGATCGACCAGTGGTTGGGGTTGCTGGACAGGATCCGCTCGGCCAGCAGCGGCAGCGCGCACAGCACGGTGGCCGAGCGCAGCGGCAGCAGCAGCGTGGTGCCGAACAGCCAGAGCAGCAGCAACGGCTTGAGCGGCTGGTCGAAGGCGGCCTGCACCAGCAGGAACGGGTCGTGCAGCAGGTTGCGCAGCGCGTCGCCGCCGTCCGTGCCGAGCGAGCCGTAGTTCCAGTAGTAGCCCGGCTCCCCGCCCATCGCCGGGATCAGCCAGGTGATGGCGGCCGCCGAGGCGACCGGCCCGCCCACCAGCAGCCCGAGACCGGTGAGGCGGCCCGCCCGGTCGCCGGTGCGGCGGGTGCGCAGCAGCAGCACCAGGCCGTACGCCCCGACCATCAGACCGAGGTCCTCCTTGGTGCAGCACAGCAGCAGGGCGGCGAGCACCACGGTGCCGTACCGGCGGGCCAGGCCGCGCTCCAGCATCAGCAGGGTCAGCGGCACCGCGAAGGCGACCTCGTGGAAGCCCACCCGGGCGGCCACCAGCAGCGGCCAGCCGAGCCCGTAGACCAGGCCGGCCAGGTCGGCGGCCCGGCGGGCGGTGCGCGGCTCGGCGGCGGCGAAGGCGTGCCCGGCGATCCGCCGGACCAGCGGCACCCCGGCCGCGAACAGCAGCGACTGCCCGATGATCAGCGAACGCGGGTCGTCCCAGATCCAGTACAGCGGCGCGAGCAGCGCCAGCACCGGCGAGAAGTGGTCGCCCAGCAGGGAGAAGCCGGGCGGGAACTCGTGGTGGAAGCTCTTCAGCGTCGAGACGGGCAGCCCGAAGTGGGCGTAGCCGCGCACGCCCTGGTCGAAGATGCCGAGGTCGAAGCCGCCGAGCGACACGGACGTCCAGCCCTGCAGGCCGATGGCGCAGGTCACCGCGAAGCAGAGCGCGGTGAGCAGCGCGGTGCGCCGGGCCGGGCCGAGCAGGACGGCCTCGGCCAGTCGGCGGGCGGCCGGTCCGGCGGCGGCCGGCGGCGGGGGTGCGGTCTGGGTGGTCACGTCGGGTCCGATCCGTCCGGTCTGGGTCCGCGGGTCCGGTCCGTCAGGTCCGGTTCGTCAGGGCGGCCTCGCGGTCCGGCCTGGTGGCGAGTGGGGTCCCGGCGCCGTCCGCGGCCTGCCGCCGGGCGCGGTACAGCCGTACGCCCAGGGTGACCAGGACGGCGATCGCGATCGGTGGGTAGATCGCGCCGGGCAGCTGCCAGTACCAGGCGACGCCGCGGCCCCACCGGTGCGGCACCGTCCACATCACGTGGGAGAGGAACACCAGCAGGGTCAGGCCGAACAGCACCTGCCGGCCCCTGGTCCTGGCCTCCACCGCCAGCAGGGCGAGCAGCGGGACGCACCAGACCCAGTGGTGGGTCCAGCTGATCGGCGAGACCAGCAGCGCGGTGAGCGCGGCGCAGACCGCGCCCCAGGCGTCGGCCCGGCGCAGCATCCGCGTCGAGCGTCCGGCCAGCACCGCCACCCCGAGCCCGAGGGCCGCGACCAGCGCCGAGGCGACGAGCCCGACCGGGCCCGGGTCGTTGACGTCGAGCAGCCGGCAGACGGCGCCGCGCAGCGACTGGTTATCCACCAGGACGGTCACGCCGACCCGGCTCGGGTCCCAGAGGTAGGTGGTCCAGAACCCCCACGAGGCGTCCGGCAGCGCGGCCCAGCCGATCAGGCCCGCCGCCAGGAAGGTGCCGGCCGAGACCAGGGCGGCCCTGACCCTGCCGGTCAGGAACAGGTAGACGGCGAACAGGCCCGGGGTGATCTTGATGGCGGTGGCCAGGCCGATCCCCACGCCCTTGAGGCGGTGGCCGTCCGGGCGGGTCAGGTCCCACAGGACCAGGCAGAGGATGCCGAGGTTGACCTGGCCGTACTGGAAGGTCGTGAAGACCGGCTCCAGCCAGATGCCGAGGCCGGTCGCCAGGATCACCACGGCCGCGCGGTGCTGCCTGGGCCAGCCGGCCAGCTTGAGCGACAGGTGGACGGCCGCGGCGAGCAGCGCGTAGTTGAGGAGCATCACCAGGACGCGCAGGGTGCTCACGTCGAACCAGGTGCTCGGCACGAAGAGCATCGCCGCGAACGGGGGGTAGGTGGCCGGCAGGTCCCAGCCGGGCAGCCGCATCGCGTACAGGTCCTCGCCGCGGACGACGGCCTCGCCCTCGGCCCGGTAGACCAGCATGTCGACCATGGTGGCCCCGTGGGTGTGCCGGAACCAGGCGAACACCGCCAGTGACACCGCCGCCACACAGGCCGCCGGGAGGGTCCAGGAATTCGGTCTTCCGGTTTCCGCTGCGCCGCCGGACCCATCCGGGCCCGTCTGCCGCCCCCACCGTTTCAGACCGAACTCGCGCACCGCGATGGCACCCCGTCGAGATAGACCAGATCGTTCCCTCGTCAGCGTCTGGGCCCACCCACCATAACCGACCCCTCCGAGCCCCAAACCGCGTCAGAAACCGGCCCGGAAGGGTGATGTGACCTCCCCCACAGCCACCCTGGAAACGGCCCCGGCCGTGGACCCGGGGCCCAAAACACGAAATCCCGCCGGGAGTTGCCTCCCGGCGGGATTTCGTCGACCGACCGGAGTCGATCTGTTGGGTGGGCCGTTCACGAGTACAGCTGACCAGGGGCGGTTTCGGCCCCGCGGAGATCGCTTCCCACGCCGCTGAAGATCGCTTCCCGATTCGGCCGCCCGCCTTCACCCGGGTGGCGAGGGTCACACGGGTAGGGCGCCGGCCGGGTGACCGTGGCGTCTGGGCCCACCCACAGCTCGAAAGCGGCGACCGACTCCTCCTTCGGCCGGACACTTGTGTCCGGCTCGGCATCCTCGCCGGTGGCCCGGGGTGGGTCGACGGTCCGAGCGGGCGCTTGTCCGCGCCAGGGACACGGACATCAGAGCGATTCGATCCAGGACGCGAAGTCCGTGGACTCGACGTCGAAGTCCGCGGGATCCAGATCGCCCAGGTCGGAGGAGAACACGGCGGAGTCCGGATCGTCGGCACGCAGGAGGAACCCGCGGCCGCCGCTGTCGTCGCCGATGAGGATGAAACCCGGTGCGTACTGTCCGACCTCGTGGGTGGTGTTGCGTTCGCCGATGCACCCGGCCGAGTAGACGGCCACGCCGGTTCCGGTGAGCAGACCGTCCCTCACGTTCCACAGGGCCAGTAGCGGAGCCGGCAGGCCGAGCGGAATCTCGGACCGGGCTCGCGCCACATCGGCCGGCGTGGCCGCTGTCGCGCTCATGCCCGCCTCATCCGACCTCGCAGCCGCAGGTACCAGGCGAGAGCCGCGGTCCCGGCGAGCAGCATGACCACGGAAGCCACCAGGGCGAGCCAGTCCAGCGCGTTCCGGACGAGGGTGTTCCAGAAGCCGATGCTCGAAGGAAGGGCGACAAGCCCGGTGTCCTGCGGGTCGTACACGACGGTGACGCTCTGGCCCTTCTCGATGTCGCTCGTCACGTAAGCCAGCTGCGCTTCGACGGTGCGTCCGTCGGATGCCGCGAAGCGCACCCGGCACTGGGAGTTGGCAGAGGTGGAACCGTCACCATTGGTGCCTGCTGACACGCACTCCGTGACGACTCCCCGGACGTGTACACCCCGACCGTTGAGGACCGATTCCACGTGAGTGTCGTGCGGTATGAGGTACGTCACCGCCAGGACGAACAGCAGCAGCCCGCACCCGAGCATGGTCATGGACGCACGCCCCAGAGCTCGGTGGTAACTGCGCACGAAGGTCGGTACCGCGTCCATGCGTCTCCCCCTCGGAGCTGTTGTTTCCGGCTCAGCGCCGGTGCCGGGGATCGGCTCGGTGAGGGTGGCGTACCCGCGCGGATACCGGCACCAGCCGGAAGGCGGCGAGGCCGTCCCGGAACCGGCTACGGAGCCGTCACGTCGCCGCCGCCGAGGAAGTCGAACATCTCGCCCAGGAAGTCGGCGAGTGCCTTTTCCTCGCTGTACCAGGGCGGATCGGTGGAGCCGTCGTTCACGCGTTGCCACACCTGGGGGTCCGGTTCTCCGAGGTCCTCGACACGGAATCCCCAGGAGACGACGTCCTGGTTCTCGTGCGCGAACACGAGATGCCCGTCTTCGGTGCAGAGCGCTTCGATCGGCACGAACTCGTGGTAGCCGTTCAGCAGTTCCACGCAGGCGCCTGCGGCCAGGTAGAAGCTGCGCAGCGATACGGGGAGGGCTTGGCCGATTCGCGCCTCGGCCGTCTCCACATCGAATGAGGAAAGACCATCAGATGCCTGCCACGGCCGGCGAAGATAGCGTTCCGGAAGCTGTCGGAACTCTGCACTGGGGTGCTCCATCGCCCCAGCCTATGGGACACGGCGCCTCCCGGAGCCGGATGGTGAGCACATGGTGTCCGGGGTGCTGGTCGCCCCGCACTCCGGGGCCGGGTGAAGCTGCCAGACGAGCAGCTGAGGAACTGGGGCTGCCGTCCGGGGTGGTCGGCCAAGCCGTGTTCCCGCGAAACTCCAGACGGCCCCGCCGGCCGGCAAGCCATGGCCGACGGCCTGGCAACCCCGACGGGCCGGGCCCAAGACCGCAGCGCAGCGACGCAGTCGCTACCTGGGCTGGGCCGCTGGTCTCGGCATCAGGCGGTTACGGTTGCCGACTCCGACCTACGTCGTCTGGCGTCTTTCTCTCCCAAGTGCCAGACATGGTTGGGCGTTTGCCTGCCTGACGTGTCTGGCATTCCCTACGATGTCTGCGGTCGCACTGGTGCGCCGGGACGTCTCGGGAGGGCGTATGGGATCCGTGGGAACGGATGAGGCCGCTGCGGCTCCGGGGCTTCGGACCGCCGTGGAGTTCTACAGCGCCAAGACCGATCGGCTGCGACGGCGGCAAGTGGAACTGGAGGCGGAACTCGCGCTGGTCCACGCCGAGTTGGAAAGGGCCAGTGGTGCCCGGGACCAGTTGGCGGAGGTGCTCGCCGAGATCACGGACGGCACCGCGGATTCATTCCTGGGTCCCGATCCGGCCGAGGCCGCCCCCGCGCCGACGCCGGAGGCCGACGAATCCGGATCTGCCTGGCCGCCGAGCCGGCCAGCCGTCGCAAGCCAGCAGGCCGCGAGCCGAACGCTGTCCGGTCCCGGTGGTGGCCGTGACGGCGGCACGGGGAGGGCGAGGTCCGGGGAGAGGATGCAAGCGATCCTGCAGATCCTGGTCACAGCGGCGCGGCCGATGCGGGTGCGGGACATCACCGAGGCGCTGGGCCGGCCGGTGAGCGGCCATGAAGGCCGGGCGCCGATCGAGACGACCCGCTCGATGTGCAAGCGGCTGGTGAAGAACGGCAGGGCCGTTGAGGGCCCTGCCGGCGTCTTCGCTGTCGCCCGCGCCGAGGAGCCGTACGCGAAGGGGGCCGCCTGACGACGCGCCCTTCATAGAGGTGTTCCCTCCTCCCCTGGCAGGGAGGAGGGAACCGGTTCCGTCGCGGTTGCTGCCTCTTCGGAACCTTCACGTGGGCCCTATCAAGTGGTTCACGCACCCCCGAGCGTAGAGGAAGCCCGCTGACCTCGGGGGGTGCGTGGCCTATTTCGTCGTTCCCGGGACACTGCCCCGGGGACGGAAAGGCCGTTCACCATGCGCGATGCGCGTTCAGCCGCGGTGCGGATACAGCGGCACGGCGAGGAAGTTCTCCAGGCGGGCGACGGTCGCGACGTCCGGCCAGGACCTCCCCGCCAGCAGGTCGGCGATCGCCTGCCGGTTCACCCCGGATCCGGAAGCGGCCTGACGCAGGCTCGTCCCCTTGGCGGCAAGAGCCTCGGCAAGGCGGCGGGAGATCTCCCGCACCACCTCCGCCCCGACATCCCCGCAGGCCAGACGGGGCCAGGCTTCCGGATCCTCGGTCAGCTCCCGAGGGGGGCGCACGCGGGCGCTTCCGCCGACCATACTCGCACCATCCTGTCCATCGAAGTGGATCAATCGCCTGACGGCTGCTTGACCAGCCGGTATTCGTGGAGCGTGGTCCTTGATCCAGACACCTCCGCGAAGATCGCCCGCTACCGGCCCCGCCAGGCCCAGCCCGCCTGGGACGACGTCGCGCCGCTGGTTCGGTCGATCGTCGCCGCCACCGTCATGGCGGTGCCCTACGACGTCGAGCGGCTGCTGCACGTCACATCCGCTCTGGCCCTGTGGGCCGAGGCGAGCGGCCTGCCGCGCGATCCGGACACCTGGCTGCGGGGCGAGGTCATCGACGCCTACGTCCTGTCCCGGGCGGGATCGGTCGCGCCGACCACGGTGCAGACCTACCGCACCTGGCTGCGGCGCGTACGCGACGCGCTGGCCTGGACCGACCGGGGCGAGCCCGTCCCGCCCAGGCTTCACGCGCCCGCAAACCCGCAAGAACCCTATAGTGCACAGGAGTTGACGGGGCTGTGGCACTGGGCGGGCCGCCTGCGCGGCCAGCAGCGAACTGACGCTCTCGCCCTGATGGCCCTGGGGGCGGGCTGCGGGCTGATGCCCAGGGAAGTTGCCGCCACCCGTGGCCCGGACCTCCGCAGTGAGGGCCGCGGGCATCCGCTGGTGCACACCGGCGTCACTCGCTCTCCCGTGGTCGCCCGTGCCGACTGGGAGGACGTCCTGGCCGAGATCGTCGAACTGGCGGGCGGCGGCTACCTGTTCCGCCCGCGCAGAACCGCGCCCTACGCCAAGAACCTCATCAGCGGCTGGTCGCTGCTGCACCGGCCCACCGGCGGGCTGCCACCACTGTCGGCTGGAAGGCTGCGGGCCAGCTGGATCGTCGACCTCATGACGGCCCGTATCGACCACGCCCTGATCGCCAAGGCCGCGGGGCTCGCCTCCGCCGCCTCCCTCGCCCGCTACCAGCACTTCGTCCCGCCACTCGACGACGCCACCGCGGCCCGGCTCCTGCGCGGCCGCCCGGCGTGAGCCTGCCGCGCTCGTGGCGCGATCCCGAGAAGATCAGACCCTGCCGGCCGCGGCCGGTCACCGACGCGCCCGCACAGATCGCGGACTCGAAAGTCGGCCAGCTCGACTTCCTGCTCCACCGCTCCGGCGCCCTGGAGCTCATCGACGGCGAGCTCCAGGGCCGCCCCGGACCGGAGGGCCTGCCCGTCCGCACGGTGCTGGTGGGCCTGCTGCTGGCCCTGCACTACAACGCGAGCGCGAGCCTGGCGGACGCCTGCCGAATCCTGCTCGACCAGCTCACCCCCACCGCCCGCACCTGGCTCGGCGTCCCCGACTTCGACCGCACGGACGACTGGGCGCGGATCGCGTTCTCCCGCCGCCTCTACCGGTCCTTCGACCGCCTGACCACCGCCCTCGACCCTGCCCGGTGCGATCGCAGGCGCCGCCTGCCGCTGGCCGAGGCCGGCGAGTACGCCGCCGCCTGGGAGGACGACGACGCCGAGCACGTACGCCGCCGGGCCCTGCTGCAGGAGATCAGCGACCGCCTCGTACTGATCACGGTCCGACTCGCTCAGCGCCGGGGCCACCTGCAGAACTGGCGCGGAGACATCGGCGTCGACACCACCTCGGTGCCGGCCTGGCACCACCCGGCCAGCCACCGGCGAGAGCTCGCGTCCGTCGAGACCACGGCCGGCTGGCACTTCAGCGGCGGCAGCGATGAAGGGATCTTCGGGCACAGCGCGACGCTCCTGGTCGCCGCCAGCCGTCGTCATCCCGCCGGGCGCGCGAACGCCGGCCGGCGGGTCGGCAAGCACCCCCAGCTCGCCCTCGGCCTGGTGCTGGACACGCCCGGCAAGCGCGTCGGCCCCAACGCCGTCCACGCGCTGAACGCCCTGTCCCCTCTGGGCCTGCCGATTGGGCTGCTGGCCGCCGACCGTGCCTACACCGACCAGCGAAGCGAGCACTTCCAGCAGCCCGCACGGCGGCTCGGCTACCAGCTCGCCCTCGACTACAAACAGGAATAGCGCGGCGTCCAGGGAACCCACCTGGGCGCGATGCTCGTCGACGGCACCCTCGCCTGTCCGTGCATGCCCGAGGCGCTCGCCACCGCGACCACCGGCCTGGACGACAAGGCCGCCCGTGACCTCGACGACAAGCTGGAAGAACGCCTCGCCACGCGGGAGCCGTACTTCCTCAAACTCAAACAGGGCCCCGCCCCGAACGGCACCGTCCGCCTTCAATGCCCCGCGGCCGGCCCGTCCCCGGCAGTCTCCTGCCCGCGTTTCAACCGACTGCACCGGCCCGACGCCGAACCCCCGGCAGTCGTCGACCTGACCAACGCCCGCTCCACCGCCGCCCACGCATCGGCGAAGCCCACCGTCCAGATCAGCCCCGCCGAGCGCCTGCGGCCACCGCCCGCATCCCAGCTGCCGAGAATCTGCCGCAAGCCGACGATCACCGTCCACCCCGGCGACCTCGGAAAACTCGACAAGTTCCGCCAGGACCGGCACTACCTCAGCCCCGACTGGCACGACGCCTACAAGCCGATCCGAGCCCACAACGAAGGCCTCAACGGCCGTGCCAAGGGCCACCGCATCGACATCGCCGACCCCAAGAGGCGCCTCGCCCACGGCCGAGTCGCCCAGAGCATCCTGCTCGCCCTGATGATCTGCATGATCAACCTGCAGATTCTCCACGACTGGACCCGCAGCAACAGCACCGAACCCACCGCAGGCGACAGCGAGCAGGCCGAACACGACGGCCTGACGCCGATCCCACTCACCACCAACGGACTTCCCCCACCGCCCGACTAACGAGACGTCCGCCCGAGTCCTGAAGAGTCCAACCCCCAGCCGCCGTTGGTCCCTGGCCCAGCGGCGGCCCCGGCACGCCTCCCGCACCTCGGACCACCCCCGAACCGCCGCCGCAGACCGCCGAATGCCACACCCCGGGGCCCACCGGGTCAGATACCGCCTCGAACAGGCCCCCACAACGCAGAGATCCCGCCCGATCACAAGGATCAGGCGGGATCTCGTGACCATTCACGAGCAGAACTCGTGAACAGTCGTTGGGTGGAGCTGAGGGGATTCGAACCCCTGACCCCCTCGATGCGAACGAGGTGCGCTACCGGACTGCGCCACAGCCCCAACGAGAAGAAACTCTAGCACCTTTCGGAGGGGGTCCGTGACCACCCCCCGGTTCGCGGTGCCGACGGGGGGTGGCCCTGGTCATTCGTTGGCCGCGCGCGGGCGCGACTCGGGAGCCTGCGGCTCGGCGTACTGGTCGAACAGCGGGGTCTTGCGGGGCTCCGCGGGGCGGCCCGCCGTCCAGGTGCCGGGGGACGACAGGTCGAGGCCGCGGGAGACCCTGGGGGCGACCGGGGCGGTCACGTAGGTCGGCAGCGGGACGGGCACCGGCTCCCAGGAGTCCGGGCCGGCCGCACCGCGCTCGCGCATGCCGTCGACCCACTCCTCGTGCTCCGTCGCCTCCGCCACCGCGGAGGCGGAGGGCACCGAGACGGTGGGCTGCTCAGGGTCCGCCGCCAGCCGCAGGTGCGCACGGCGCGCGGCGCGCTCCCCGACGGGCGGGGCCGGGGCCGGCTCCGCGGCGACGGGGGCCTCGGCCGGGGCCTCGCCGGGCACCGGGGCCGCGGCGCGCTGCTGCTCGCGCTTGCGCAGCCGCTCGGCCGCCTGGGCGGCCCGGACCCGGTCGAGCTTCACCTCGTACCGCTGGCGCTCCAGCTTGCGCAGGTGGCCGATGTACACGGTGAGGAGGACCGCCGGGACGGCCGGGACCCAGAGGAAGGCCAGTCCGGCCACTGCGGCGACCACCGCGCCGAGCGCGAAGGAGAGGAAGAGGGCGGTGACCATCCGCCGCCGGCGGGCCAGCAGCAGCGCCCGGCGTTCGACTCCGGCCCGCGGCTCGGGGGCCGGCCGTTCGACCGGGCGCTGCGCCGGGGGTTCGGGCTCCCGCGCGGGGTCGCCGGAGGCGGTCGCGTCCCGTTCGGGAGGACCGTCGTTGCTCTGCTCGTCGTCACGCGGTTCGTCGCCCAGGGCCCGGGCTGCCCGCCGCTCCAGCGCCGAACGCCCGGCCAGCAGGCGGATGGCGGTGCTGAAGCGTTCCGTCGGGCGCGCCTCGTTGAGTTCGTCCTGCCTGCGGAGCCACATCGGCACCAGATAGGCGGCCCAGGCCCCTACGATGACGGCGTAGATAAGGCCGCTACTGCTCACGATTCACACCGTACGGGCGCCGGGGAAGGCCTGGCAGCAATTTGGCACGGCGTGTCGTGTGATCAAGCTGATTCTCCGACTATTTTGCCGCTGTTTGTGGGGGTCCGGTGCCCCTCCGATGCCATATCGATATTTGTTTCGAACATATATTCAATTACCTCGACGGCGCCCGGAACTGAGCGCCCGCCAGCGCTCCAGCATCCCCTCCGGGACCTCCTCGTCGGTCAACGCGTAGACGAGGTGGTCGCGCCAGTCGCCGTCGATGTGGAGATAGCGCGGACGGATTCCCTCCGAGCGGAAGCCGAGCTTTTCCACCACCCGTCGGCTCGGGGCGTTCTCCGGACGGATGCAGACCTCGATCCGGTGCAGCCCGAGCGTGCGGAAGCAGTGGTCCACCGAAAGCGCCACGGCGGTCGGGATGATGCCGCGGCCGGCCACCGCCTCGTCCACCCAGTACCCGATGTTGGCCGAGCACATCGACCCCCAGGTGATCCCGCCGACGGTCAACTGGCCGACCAGCCGGCCCTTGTGGACCACGACGAAGGGCAGCATCCGGCCGGCCGAGGCCTCGCCGCGCAGGAAGCGGACCATCTGCCGGTACGTCGGCCGGGGGCCGGCCACCCGACCCGCCGGGCCGGGCGGGACGGTGGCCTCCCAGCGGCGCAACCAGTCCCGGTTGCGGCGGCTGACCTCCTGCCACTCGCGCTGGTCGCGGGCCCGGATCGGGCGCAGCACGACCTCCCCCTCCTGGAGTTCTACCGGCCAACCGGCGTTCAGTGCGCTCTCCCGGGTGCTGGGGCGTCGGTCCGGGGGTGGTCCCCGCCGCCGAGCTGGTCGACGGCGTGGGCGAGCAGCGGCTCCAGGACGGCCAGGCCGTCCCTGACGCCGCCGGTCGAGCCCGGCAGGTTGACGATCAGGGTACGTCCGGCGAGCCCGGCGAGCCCGCGGGAGAGCGCCGAGGTCGGCACCTTCTCCCGGCCGTACGCGCGGACCGCCTCGGCGATGCCGGGGACCTGACGGTCGATCACCCGGGCGGTCATCTCGGGAGTGAGGTCCATCGGCGAGATGCCGGTGCCGCCGGTGGTCAGCACCACGTCGTAGCCGGCCGCGACGGCCTCGCGCAGCACGGCCTCCACCGGCTCGCCGTCCGGGACGACCCGGGGGCCGTCGGCGGTGAAGCCCATCGCGGTCAGTCCGGCCACCAGCAGCGGGCCGCCCCGGTCCTCGTAGACCCCGGCCGCGGCCCGGTTCGACACGGTGACGGCCAGCGCCCTCCCGGCCGGGGCCGTCATGCGTCCACCTCCGGGGCGAACCAGTCGCCGCTCTTGCCACCGGTCTTGCTCAGCACCCGGACGGACTCGATCGTGGCGGCCTTGTCCACCGCCTTGACCATGTCGACGACGGTCAGCCCGGCCACCGCGACGGCGGTCAGCGCCTCCATCTCGACGCCGGTGCGGTCGGCGGTCTTCACGGTGGCGGTGATCTCGACCGCGTCGTCCGCGACGGCGAGGTCGACCTTGACGCCGGAGACCGCGATCGGGTGGCAGAGCGGGATCAGGTCCGGGGTCTTCTTGGCACCCATGATCCCGGCGATCCTGGCCACCGCGAGGGCGTCGCCCTTGGGCACGCCCTCGCCGCGCAGCAGCTCGACCACCTGCGGGGAGACCCGCACCCGGCCGGCCGCCACGGCGGTGCGCGCGGTGGTGGCCTTCTCGGAGACGTCGACCATCCGGGCCGCGCCCTGGTCGTCGACGTGGGTGAGGCGGTCGCCGGGGGGAGGTGTCGTCACGGGGAACTCCAGGGGCGCGCAGGTCGAATACCGCGCTACCGTACCGTTCCCGGGTCCTGGTGGCCGATCAGGAGTCCAGCAACACCACGTCGACCTCGCTGCCGGCGGGCAGTTCGGTGGTCTCCTCGGGGACGGCGATCAGGCAGTTCGCCCGGGCCAGCGCGCCGACCAGGTGCGATCCGGCGCCACCCACCGGCTCGACCGTGCCGTCCGCCGCCGAGTGACGGCCGCGCAGGAACTGCCGGCGGCCGGCCGGGGAGCGCAGCGCCGCCGGACACACCGCGCGGACGACCGGGCGGTGCACGTCGGCGGCGCCGAGCATGGTGCGGATGACCGGGCGGACGAAGAGCTCGAAGGAGATGTAGGCGCTCACCGGGTTGCCGGGCAGGGCGAGCAGCGGCACCCCGGCCGCGCCGCCGATCCGGCCGAAGCCCTGCGGCTTGCCCGGCTGCATCCGCAGCCGCCGGAAGTCGACGCCGCCGTAGGACTCGAAGACCTCCTTGACCACGTCGTACGCGCCGACGCTGACCCCGCCGCTGGTGACGATCAGGTCGGCCCGGCCGAGCTGCTCCTCCAGGACGGCGCGCAGCCGGTCGGCGTCGTCCGGGACGGCGCCGACCCGGTAGGCGATGGCGCCGGCCTCCTGGGCGGCCGCGGTGAGGGTGAAGCTGTTGGAGTCGGCGATCTGCCCGGGGCCGACCGGCTCGCCGGGCTGGACCAGCTCGCTGCCGGTGGACAGCACCACGACCCGGGGACGCGGGCGGACCTTCACGGTCGGCCGGCCGATCGCGGCGAGCAGGCCGAGCTGGGCGGGGCCGAGCCTGGTGCCGCCGTCCAGCACCCGGGTGCCGGCCGCGACGTCGCTGCCGCGGCGGCGGATGTGCGCGCCCGCGGCGACCGGGCGCAGCACCCGGACCTCCTCGTCGGGGACGGGCGCGGTCATCGCGTCGGCGGCGACCCCGGTGCCGGTGCCGCCGTCGGTCCACTCGACCGGGGCGACGGCCTGGGCGCCGGGCGGCAGCGGGGCGCCGGTCATGATCCGGGCGGCCTGGCCGGGGCCGACCTTCGGCAGCTCGGCGGCGCCGGCGGCGATGTCGCCGACCACCGAGAGCACCGACGGGTAGGTGTCGGTGGCGCCCTCGGTGTCGGCGGTGCGGACCGCGTAGCCGTCCATCGAGCTGTTGTCGAAGGGCGGCAGGTCGCCGTCGGCGACCACGTCCTCGTCGAGCCGGCAGCCCTGGGCGTCGAGCAGCCGGAGCTCGATCGCGGGCAGCGGGCCGACCGCGGCCAGCACGTCGGCGAGGTGCTCGTCCACCGTCCAGAGCCGCGGGGCCGCCGGGGCCGGGTCCGTTCCGGTGTCGCAGCAGGCGCTGGGCATGGTGCTGTGCTCGGTGGACCCGGTCATCGGCGGCTCGCTCTCGGTCGTGGTCGTTCCTGTGTCAGTCCTGCATCTCGGTGTCGACGAACTCCCGCAGCCAGGAGCGGAACTCCGGGCCCAGGTCCTCGCGTTCGGCGGCCAGACGGACGATAGCGCGCAGGTAGTCGGCGCGGTCGCCGGTGTCGTAGCGGCGGCCCTTGAAGAGCACGCCGTGCACCTGGCCGCCGTCCGCGGCCTCGCGGTTGGTCAGCTCGCGCAGGGCGTCGGTCAGCTGGATCTCGCCGCCGCGGCCGGGCGGGGTCTCCCGCAGCACCTCGAAGACCAGCGGGTCGAGGACGTAGCGGCCGATCACGGCGTAGGCCGACGGGGCCTCGCCGGGCTCGGGCTTCTCGACCAGGTCGGTCACCTGGAAGACGTCCTCGCCGAAGCCGTTCGCCTTGACGGCGGCGCAGCCGTAGAGGTGGATCTGGGAGGGGTCGACCTCCATCAGCGCGACGACGGAGCCGCCGAGCTGCTGCTGCACCTCGATCATCCGGGAGAGCAGCGGGTCGCGCGGGTCGATCAGGTCGTCGCCGAGCAGGACGGCGAAGGGCTGGCCGGCGACGTGCTGCTCGGCGACGGAGACGGCGTGGCCCAGGCCCTTCGGGTCGCCCTGGCGGACGTAGTGCATGTTGGCCAGCTCGACGGACTCCCGGACCCTGGCCAGGCGCTGCTCGTCGCCCTTGCGGACCAGCAGCTCCTCCAGCTCGTAGGCGCGGTCGAAGTGGTCCTCCAGCGCGCGCTTGTTGCGCCCGGTGACCATCAGTATGTCGGACAGGCCGGCGGCGGAGGCCTCCTCGACGACGTACTGGATCGCCGGCTTGTCGACGACCGGGAGCATCTCCTTCGGGGTGGCCTTGGTCGCCGGGAGGAAGCGGGTGCCCAGTCCGGCCGCGGGAACCACGGCCTTGGTTACCGGCACTCGGGAGTTGGTCGTCGTCATGCGTTTACCTTACTCAGGCACGTTTTCGCCCGGCCGAGCGCAGTCGGACGGCTAGGACAGCGCGTCGCGGGGCCCGGCCACGGTGGCTGGTGTATGGGTCACGACCGGCTGGGAGAGCAGGTCCCCGCCGACACAGGCCGACAGACTACCCGCCTTTTCCGAACGGTCACCTTCGCCCTCCGCTCCGTGACCGGGCGGGCAAGTGGCCTGCTCGGGGCGGTCGCCGCCGGGTCGGTCGGACTCCTCGGACGGCCGGGTCGACAGCCGCCAGCAGTCGCCGCCGGCCGCCCTGGCCGCGGTGAGCGCGGCGTCGGCGGCGCGCAGCAGGACGGCCGCGTGGGTGCCGTCCTCGGGCAGTACGGCGATGCCGGCGGCGGCGGTCAGGCCGTTGCCGGCGGCGGGACGGGACTCGCGCGGGCCGGAGGACCAGTCCAGCAGCAGGTGCCGGCGCACCGACCAGACCAGCCGTTCGGCGACCTGCGCGGCGCCCTCGGCGCCGGTGTCCGGCAGCACCACCAGGAACTCCTCGCCGCCGTAGCGGCCGAGGGTGTCGGCCCGGCGGATCTCCATCGCGAGCCGCTGGGCGAGGTCGCGCAGCACCGCGCCCGCCCGGCCCCGGCCGTGCTCGGCGACGACCGCGTCGAAGCCGGTGATGGCCAGCATCAGCACGGCGAGCGGGCGCGGCCCTTCGGCCTGCTCGGTGTGCTCGGCCCGGCGGGCCCGTTCGATCTCGCGGTCCAGGGTGAGCTGGAGGTGGCGGTAGTTCCACACGCCGGTGAGCGGGTCGCAGGAGGCGGTGCGCTCCAGTTCGTCGCAGCGGTCCTCCAGCTCGGCGATCCGCGCGCGCAGCCGCTGCGCCCCGGCGGCGGCCCCGGCCCGTTCCCGCCGTCCGCGCAGTCCGAGGGCGGTGGCGCCGGCCAGTGCGGGGACGCTCAGTGCGGCCAGGGCCTGGACCAGCAGCGGGGTGGTCAATGGGGGGCGCCCCTTCGCGTGTCAGGCTCTGCGCGTCGACGGTGCGCAGGCCAGGAGGATCGGATGAACGAGGATCGGATGCCCAACGAGAAGAGCGGCCTGAGGACACGGCTGTTGGCCCGACGGCGCGAACTGGCCGCCGGGGAACGCTCGGCGGCGGCCGGCGCGCTGGCCCGGCACGCCGGTGAGCTGGCCGCCGCGGGCGACACGGTGGCCGCCTACGTCTCGGTGGGCTCCGAGCCCGGGACGGGACCGCTGCTGGACGCGCTGCGGGCGCGCGGGGTGCGGGTGCTGCTGCCGGTGCTGCTGGCCGACAACGACCTGGACTGGGCCGAGTACGCGGGCCCCGACGCGCTGGCCCCGGCCGGGCGCGGACTGCTGGAGCCGGTCGGCCCGCGGCTCGGCCCGCGGGCGGTGACGGAGGCCGCGGTGGTGCTGCTGCCGGGCCTGGCGGTGGACCGCTCCGGGCTGCGGCTGGGCCGGGGCGGCGGCAGTTACGACCGGGTGCTGGCCCGGCTGGAGCGGGCGGGGGTGCGGCCGGTGCTGGCGGTGCTGCTGTACGAGCACGAGCTGCTGGAGCGGGTGCCGGCCGAGCCGCACGACCGGCCGGTGGACCTGGCGGTGCTGCCCTCGGGGGTGCGCGGGCTCGGCTGAGGCCGGCGGCCGTGGGCGGGAACGGCGGCGGCCCCGCTCCCTCGGGGGAACGGGGCCGCCGGTGGCCGGGCCGTACGGGCTTTACCGGCCGTACGGGCTGTACGGGCTGTACTGGCCGTACGGGCTAGGACGTCAGCCGGTGGTCAGCACCAGCTTGTGCTTGGTGGCCTTCTCGACCGCGTCCGGCGAGTAGGCCCAGGTCAGCAGTTTGCCCTTGAGCCAGAGGTCGGTCTGGTCGTTGTAGTTGTCGTGGAAGGCGTGGCCGGAGGCGCCGCCGACGTTGACCCAGCGCGAGGCGTCCAGGTCGTTCAGGTCGACCACCATGCGCATCGACGGGATCCAGTCCACCTGGTAGCCGGCCGCCGCGTTCCAGCCGGCCGCGTCGACCGCCGCCGAGCCGCCGGAGAGCCGGTACGGGCCGCGGTTGAGCAGCTTGTGCACCGCGCCGGAGGCGATCGAGGAGTCGTCGGTGCCGAGGGTCTGCTCGCGCAGCTCCAGCTTGTGCAGGCGGCCCCAGCTCCAGGTGGAGACGTCCTTGCTGAGCAGCGAGGTCAGCTCCTGGCGGGCGTTCTTCATCGCCTCCTGGAGCAGGTTGTCCAGGCCCTTCTGCTCCTTGTGCTGGTCGTCGATGTACGTCCACCACGAGCTGTCGGGCTTCTCCAGCTGCTGGCGCACGACCTCGGTCCAGCGGTCGCCGCCGTCCGGCTGGGCCTTGCCCGGCTCGCGGGTGCCGCACTCGGTGACGATCTTGGTGGAGCTGTCCGGCTTGGTGGGGTCGTCCTGCTGGCGGACCAGCAGGCAGTTGTCCTTGGCCCGCAGGTCGGCCGGGAACTTCTGCCCGAAGGCCAGGGTCAGCAGCTGGCGCCAGACGCCGTTGTAGTAGGCGGCGGCCGCCGAGTCGGCGTCCTGGTGGAAGTTCCAGTCCTTCAGCAGGTCCTGGGCCTCGCGCACGTACGGGTCGCTGACCGGCTGCTTGAGCAGCAGCGGGACCAGCGTCTTGGCCATCACGCTGGTGTTGTCCAGCTGGAGGGTCTGCATGTCGTCCGGCGAGATCTTGCCGTTGTTCTTGAGCAGGCCCTCGATCTGGTCGGTGATCTCCTTGGCGCGGGTGCCGTACTCCCAGTCCTTGGTCAGGGTGTACTTGTAGCTCGGGTCCACCACGGCCTGGTTGGCGGTGACGATGTAGCCGGCCGAGGGGTTGAGGCTCCAGGGCAGCGCGGTGAAGGGGATCGGGTCCTTCCACTGGTACGTGGAGTCCCAGCCCGGCGCGGGGTAGCTGCCGTCGCCCTTGCCGCGGACCGGGATGGTGCCCGGGGCCTGGTAGCCGATGTTCTTGGCGTCGGCGTAGATCAGGTTCTGCGCGGGGACGGTGAAGTCCTTGGCGGCGGCGCGGAACTCGTCCCAGTTCTTCGCCTTGTCCAGCTCGAAGACGGCGTCCATGGTCTTGCCGGGGCTGAGCGCCGTCCACTGCAGGGCGACGCCGTAGCCGCTGGTGCCGCGGTCGGGGGCGGACGGGCCGTTGGGGGCGTACTTGCCGACGTTCTGCTGCTCGCTGCTCTGGTCGGAGATCAGCGGGGCGCCGGTCTGGGTGGTGCGGACGGTGATGGTGCGGTCCTCCCCGCCGGCGACCTTGATGGTCTCCTTGCGGAGGTCGAACTTCACGTCCTTGCCGTCCACCTGGTACGTCTCCGGGCCGGTGACCTTCTCCAGGTACAGGTCGGTGACGTCGGCGCCGAGGTTGGTGAAGCCCCAGGCGATGTCCTTGTTGTGGCCGATCACCACGCCGGGCATGCCCGCGAAGGTGAAGCCGGAGACGTCGAACTGGCAGGCCGGGGAGCTGGTCCGGCAGTGCAGGCCCATCTGGTACCAGACCGAGGGCAGGCCGGGGCCGAGGTGCGGGTCGTTGGCCAGCAGCGGCTTGCCGGTGGTGGTGTGCGAGCCGGCGACCACCCAGGAGTTGGAGCCGATGCCCTGGCCGGGGCGGCCGAGCAGCTGCGGCATCGCGTCGATCCGGTCGGTCAGGCCCTGCAGCAGCGCCTTGGTGGTGGCCGCGCCCTGGGCGGTGGCGGTGCCGGGGGCCGCGCCGGACTGCGGGGAGCCGTCGGCGGGGCGGTAGTTGTCGCCGGCCACCGTGCCGGTCTTCACGATCGTGCCGTTGCGGGCGTACGGGTAGTCCGGGTACAGCTCGGCGATCTTGTCCGGGCCGAAGTCCTGGGCCAGCAGCGAGCGGTCGATCTCCTCCTGGAGGTTCCCCGAGAGGTTCCAGGCCATCGCCTTGAGCCAGGCCACCGAGTCGACCGGGGACCACTGCTCGGGCTGGTAGCCGCTGTTGACGACGCCGAGCAGGCTGTACTCCAGCGAGGCCTTCGCGCCGCCGGGGTGCTCCGCGAGCCAGGCGTTCACGCCGTCCGAGTAGGCCTGGAGGTACTTCTTGGTCTCCGGCGACAGCTTGGTGTCGAACTCCTTCTGCGCCACCTGCCGCCAGCCCATGGTGCGGACGAAGGCGTCGGTGTCGACCTGGCCGTCCCCGAACATCTCGGAGAGCCGGCCGGCCGTGATGTGCCGACGGACGTCCATCTCCCAGAAACGGTCCTGCGCCTGGACGTAGCCCTGGGCGCGGAACAGGTCCTCGTTGGTGTCGGCGTACAGCTGCGGGATGCCGTTGGCGTCCCGCTTGACGTCGACGGGCGCGCTCAGGCCGGCCACCTTGACGCTGCCGTCGACCTCCGGGAAGGAGGCGCGGACCGCGGAGACCCCGCGGTAGCCGCCGTAGCCGGCGCCGGCCACCAGCAGCACGACCAGCACGATCACGATCAGACGGGCGCGCCGGAACTTCTTCGAGCGGGGCATCTGGGTCCTTGCGGTCCTGACTTCGGGGCGGGCGGGCGTGTCCAGGGCCTGCGGCCGTGACAGGGCACCACATTAGGCCGAGAGGGCCGGGCACCGTGAACGGGGGACCAAGCTAAAGATATGGCAAAATGTTAGACTGCGTAACGATCCACAAGGGGAGTATTGACGACTTCTTAACGCGTCGGCCCCACAGCACCACCAGACACCCCGTCCGCCCCTGCCTGCCCGAGGTGCCCCTGCGTGAACGTCTCCCACCTGAACCAGCTCCTGCTTGAGTCCTCCGTGATCCTGCTGTTCGCGGTGGGCGCCGTACGCCTCTCGACCCGATCAGGGCTGCCCAGCCTGCTGATCTACCTGGGGATCGGTGTGGCGCTGGGCCAGAACGGGATCGGTGTCACCTTCAACAACGCCGAGCTCACCCAGGTGCTCGGCTACGCGGCACTCGTGGTGATCCTCGCCGAGGGCGGCCTCAAGACCAGCTGGCGCGAGATCAAGCCGGTGATGCCGGCCGCGACCGCGCTCGCCACCGTCGGCGTCGGCGTCAGCGTCTTCGCCACCGCGGCCGGCGCCCACTGGCTGGTCGGCCTGGACTGGCGGACCTCGCTGCTGCTGGGCGCCATCGTCTCCTCGACCGACGCGGCCGCCGTCTTCTCGGTGCTGCGGATGGTCCCGCTGCCGAACCGGCTCACCGGCCTGCTGGAGGCCGAGTCCGGCTTCAACGACGCGCCCGTGGTCATCCTGGTCGTCGCCTTCGCCACCACCGGGGAGCTGGACTCCTGGTACGTCCTGATCGGCACGATCATCGCCGAGCTGGCGATCGGCGCCGCGATAGGCCTCGCCGTCGGCAAGATAGGCGCCTACGGGCTCAAGCACGTCGCGCTGCCCTCCTCGGGCCTCTACCCGATCGCCGTGATGGCGCTCACCGTGCTCGCGTACGCCGGCGGCGCGCTGCTGCACGGCTCCGGCTTCCTCGCCGTCTACGTCAGCGCGGTGATACTCGGGAACTCCAAGCTGCCGCACGGCCCGGCCGTCCGGGGCTTCGCCGACGGACTGGCCTGGATCGGGCAGATCGGCATGTTCGTGCTGCTCGGCCTGCTCGTCACGCCCGAGTCCATGGGCGACGCGGTGGTGCCCGCGCTGGTGATCGGCGCGGTGCTGGTCTTCCTGGCCCGGCCGCTGTCGGTGATGCTCTCGCTGACCCCCTTCAAGGTGCCGGCCCGCGAGCAGGCGCTGCTGAGCTGGGCCGGCCTGCGCGGGGCGGTGCCCATCGTGCTCGCCACCATCCCGGTGGTGTCCGGCGCGCACCGGGCCGAGGACGTCTTCAACATCGTCTTCATCCTGGTCGTCGTCTTCACCCTGCTCCAGGGGCCGACCCTGCCGTGGGTGGCCAAGCGGCTGCGGCTGGACGAGGGCGACATGGGCCAGGACCTGGGCATCGAGTCCGCGCCGCTGGAGAAGCTGCACGGGCACCTGCTGTCGGTCGCGCTCTCCCCCGGCTCGAAGATGTCGGGCGTGGAGATCAGCGAGCTGCGGCTGCCCAAGGGGGCGGCGGTCACCCTGGTCGTGCGGGAGGGGAACTCCTTCGTGCCGGACAAGGCGACGGTGCTGCGCGGCGGGGACGAGCTGCTGGTGGTCACCACGGACGAGGTCGGCGAGGCGGCGGAGCGGCGGCTGCGGGCCGTGGACAAGGGCGGCAAGCTCGCGGGGTGGCTGAACGGGCGGTGAGCCCGGGCGGTCCCTCGGCTCCCGGGCCGTCCCTCGGCTCCCGCCCCCCGGCTCCCGGGCCTTCCGCCCGGGAGCCGGGGCGGGGGGCGACGGGGGTGGCTGGCGGTGTCTACGCGCGTAACTGTATGCTGGTCCGACCAGCCGTATAACCATCGTTAGACCACCCCCAGCATCTGCCTGACGCAGAGTTGGCGCGACCGCTCGGCGGCCGCGGTCCGGTCCCCGGCCACCAGGCCGGCCCGACCCGGTATCTACCCCGGTCGACGCGCGAGAGGACGACTCTCGGCGCCGTCGGGGCTCCACCATGCCCTGCCGCGCTACCAGGCAGCAGGAAGGACCGACCGTGACGGCGCGCCGAACGGTCGACACCGCCGCGGACCACGCGGCCACCACCCCCGCAGCTCCGGCCCCCGCCCGGGTCGGGTACGGCGAGCTGCTGCGCACCCCCGGGGCCTGGACGTTCCTGTTCCCCGCCCTCGTCGCGCGGCTGCCGTACGCGATGCTCAGCATGGGCATCCTGCTGCTCGTCACCCAGACCCACGGGTCGTACGGCACCGCCGGTACGGTCACCGCGGTCGCCGCCGTCGCCCAGGCCCTGATCGGGCCGCAGACCGGGCGGCTCGCGGACCGCTACGGCCAGGCCGCGGTGCTCGTGCCGACCGTCCTGGTGCACGCGGTCTCGGTCGGCGCGCTGATCGCGCTGGCGCTCGGCCACGCGCCCGCCTGGAGCCTGTTCCTGGCCGCCGTCCCGGCCGGCGCGAGTGTGCCGCAGGTCGGCGCGATGGTCCGGGCCCGCTGGGTCGCCAGGTTCACCGCGGACGGCGCCTCCGAGACCTCCGCGGCCCGGGTGAGCACCGCGTTCGCGTTCGAGTCCGTGACGGACGAGTTCACCTTCGTGATCGGCCCGATCCTGGCCTCCGGCATCGCCGCCCTCGCCAACCCGGCCACCGCCCTGGCCGCCGAGGCCGGGCTGACCCTCGTCGGCGGCCTGGCCTTCGCCGCCCAGCGGCGTACCGCCCCGGCCCGGATCGTGCCCCAGCCCGGCACCAAGCGCGCCTCGGCGCTCGCCTCCCCCGGCGTCCGGCTGCTGGCCGGGTCCATCCTCGGGGTCGGCGCGGTGTTCGGCGGCATGCAGGTGTCGGTGAACGCCTTCGCCGACTCGGTCGGACAGCACGACGCCGGTGGCACCGTGTACGGGATCTTCGCCGGCGGCTCGATGCTGGCCGGTGTGCTGTACGGCGTCATCGCCTGGCGGCGGCCGGTGCAGCAGCGGATGCTGATCAGCTACGCGCTGCTGGTGCTGGGCTGCTCGGTGCTGTGGGCGATGCCGAACCTGGTCGCGCTGACCGTCGCCGGGCTGGTCTGCGGGCTGGCCATCGCGCCGACCCTGATCAGCGGCTACACCCTGGTCGAGACGCTGGTCGCGGACGGGGCGAAGACGGAGGCCTTCACCTGGCTGACCGGCGCCATCGGGCTCGGCCTGGCCGTCGGCTCGATGGCGGCGGGCCGGCTGATCGACGGGCACGGGCCCTCGACCGGGTTCCTGGTGCCCGTGGTCGGGGCGGGGCTGGGGCTGGTCGCGCTGTTCTCGCTGCGGCACCTGCTGGTGGCGCCGGGGGACGTTCCGGCCGACGGTTCGGGTGCCGGTTCGGGTGCCGGACCGGCCGGCGGTTCGGGCTCCGGATCGACGGAACGCGGTGGCACCGGGCGGCTGGTGGGCGCGGCCAAGGGCTGAGCGGCGGTGGTCCGGCGGCCCGGCCCGGTCCATCTCACACCGGAGTCGCTGGACTGATCCCGCGGAATACCGCATCATTGACCATCGTTAGCACTCATCAGGCGAGAGTGCCAGGAGGAAGACAAGTGCCCACGTACCAGTACCAGTGCACCGAGTGCGGCAACGGCCTGGAGGCGGTGCAGAAGTTCACCGACGAGGCGCTGACCACGTGCCCCGACTGCCAGGGACGGCTCCGCAAGGTCTTCTCGGCCGTGGGCGTCGTGTTCAAGGGCTCCGGCTTCTACCGGACCGACAGCCGCTCCTCCTCCAGCAGCTCGGTGGGCGCCGGGTCGTCGTCGACCTCTTCGACGTCGTCCAGCACGTCCACGACCTCTTCTTCGTCGTCGTCGGGCTCCGGCTCCTCGACCTCGTCCAGCCCGGCTCCGGCCGCGAGCTGACCTCGGCGCCGGGCATCGGCCCGGACGGCCCGCAGTCCTCGGAAAGGCCCGTCGACCCCGCTTCCGCGCGGGGCGGCGGGCCTTTCCGCATGCCTCCGCACGCCTCCGCACGGGCTTGCGGTCAAGCCGGACCGGCCCGCCTCACTCTCGTGGGTGGACGAAGTCGTCCACAGGGGCCGGGTTGTCCACAGGCCTGGGGAAAGGACTTCCGGAGTTCGACGGAAACGCCCATCGTGTGGCTCGTCCGGTCCGCGAGGGGCCGGCCCGCCGACACCCGGAGGTGCGTCGATGACGACCGTGAGCTTCTCCCTTCCGCTGCCCGCCCCCGCCGTGCCGCCCCGGCAGGAGCTGCCGAGCTTCCCGCCGATCCGGCGCGGGTGCGGCGGGTGGCACCGCTGGCGCAGCGCGGTGCGACGGCGGGCCGGGGTGCCCGCGCTGGCGCTGCTCGCGACGGCGGCGGCGCTGGCGCTGGGTCCCGCGCGGGCCGGTCTGCCGCCGCCCCACGGGGGCGCGCTGGGCCGGACGGGTTGTCAATCCGGGGCTATGGAAGATCACCCGTAACCGGAATGCGACTTCGTCGTTCGAGGCGGCATGAAGGGCTTCAAGGAATTCCTGCTGCGCGGAAATGTCGTCGAACTCGCCGTGGCCGTGGTCATCGGCGCGGCCTTCACCGCCATCATCAACGCCTTCGTCAAAGGCGTGATCAATCCGATTGTCGGCGTATTCGGAACGAAGGACCTCGCGTCCTACAGTTCCTGCCTCAAGGGGCCCTGCGAGGTGAGCCCGACCGGAGAGGTCACGTCCGGGGTCCTCATCCTGTGGGGATCCGTGCTCAGCGCCGCGCTCCAGTTCCTGATCACCGCGGCGGTCGTCTACTTCGTTCTGATCCTGCCCATGAACAAGCTGGCGGCCCACCGCAAGTCCGCCGCCGAGAAGGCGGCGGAGGCCGAGCTCAAGGAGGTCCAGCTACTGACCGAGATCCGCGACGCGCTGGTCACGCCGCTGCGCTGACCGGTGGGCGCGCGTCGCCCGCGGTCCCGCTCCCCCGTTCCCGCTCCCCCGTCCCTCAGTCCCCGTGGTGCGGCGGGCGCTGGCTCAGGTACCAGTCCAGCCCCCGCCCACCGCTCTCCCCGGCCCCGGGGCGGTCGCCCCAGCCCGCGTCGGTGTCGTCACTGGTCTGCTGGTCGAACGGGTCCCGGAAGACCAGCCGGGCCTTGGCAGCCGAGGCCTTCCGAGGCTCCCGCACCTGGTCCTGGCCCTGCTCCTGGCCCGCTTCCCGTCCCTGTTCCTGCTCGCTCACGCCGTCCACTCCGTCCGTTCGTCCCTCCCCTCCAGACTAAGAGCCCCGTGGCACGCCTCGGGCCCCGGTGCGGAGCGCTCCGCGCCAGGGCCCGGGTGAGGGGCTCGGCCCGTGGGGCCGGCTGGACCGTCAGGCGGCTTCGAAGCCCGCGTGGTCCGCGATCTTCTTCAGTTCGGCCAGCGCGTGCTTCTCGATCTGGCGGATCCGCTCGCGGGTGAGTCCGTGCTGCTTGCCCACCTCGGTCAGGGTGCGCTCGCGGCCGTCCTCCATCCCGTAGCGGGAGCGGATGATCGAGGCGGTGCGGTCGTCCAACCGCCCGATCAGGTCCTCCAGTTCCTCGCGGCGGAGCATGACCATCACGGCGTCCTCGGGGGACGTCGCCCCGGTGTCCTCGACGAGGTCGCCGAACTGGGTCTCGCCCTCGTCGTCGACGGACATGTTGAGGCTGACCGGGTCTCGCGCCCAGTCCAGCACGTCCTTGATCCGGGCCTCGGTGGTGTCCAGCTCGGCCGCGATCTCGGCCGGCTCAGCCTCGCGGCCCAGCTCCTTGGACTTCTCCCGCTGGACGCGCCGGATCCGCCCCAGCTCCTCCACCAGGTGAACGGGAAGCCGGATGGTGCGGGACTGGTCCGCGATGGATCGGGTGATCGCCTGCCGGATCCACCACGTCGCGTACGTGGAGAACTTGAAGCCCTTGGCGTAGTCGAACTTCTCGACGGCGCGCACCAGGCCCGCGTTGCCCTCCTGGATGAGGTCCAGCAGCGGCAGGCCGCTGCGCGGGTAGCGACGGGCGACGGCGACCACGAGCCGGAGGTTGGAGCGGATGAAGACGTCCTTGGCCCGCTCGGCGTCGGCGGCTATCGCCTCCAGCTCCTCACGCGTGACGCCGTCGGGGAGTCCGCCCTCCTCCAGCAGGTGCTGGGCGTACACACCGGCCTCGATCCGCAGCGAGAGCTCGACCTCCTCGGCGGCATCGAGCAGGGGTGTCCTGGCGATCTCGTCGAGGTACATGCCGACCAGGTCGCGGTCGGCCTCGAGGTTGGTCGGGCGGGCCGCGCGACTCCGGTCGGCCCTGTCGCGAACGACGGCACGGGTGGCCATGCTTGCTCCCTTTGCTGGTGTTGCCGAGGTCTGCCTGCCTGCCTCGTGAGGGCAAGATGTGCGGCCCCTGGGGGCTCACACGTAACGATCCAACGAACAGATTCCGGACAACATTCCCAAGTCGCTCAGATTCTTCCCGGCGATGCAGTATCCTGCCGGGTTTCACCCCGCTTCCGGACCCTGGGTGACCGGTCGGGCACGCCCCGTGCCATCGGACGACCGTTGCGGGATCGGTTTCTTCACTCGACCCACACCCCGTCGCCGCCTACCCGTGTGAACCCGCGAGGAGCCGCCGACGTTCCCCGTGCGCCCCCTTTTCCGCCCGCGCCCGCACTTCGGCGCACGCAGGTCCTCCTCACAAAAGATGCCGAATCGCTATCACTCCGGCTCTTGCTCGGCACAGGACACTGGGAAGGTGTCAGCCATGCACCTGACCAACAGCACGACCGTCCTCACCGCGCGTAACCGCAGTCTCCTTCGGGACACCGCGCTCGCGCTGGGCTGTGCCGCGCTGTTCGGCCTGCTGGCGGTCCTGGTCACCGGCCAGTGGCGCCCGCTGGTCCGCTTCGACCAGGAGTGGATCGGCGAACTGCACACCTACGCCCGGGAACACCGGATCTGGACCGCCTCGGTGCAGACCCTCTCGGACATCGGCGGCACCGTCACGATGCGTACGCTGCTCGGGATCGCCGCCGGGTGGCTCTGGTTGATCGGCGCCCGGGTGCTGGCCGGCTGGGTGGCCGCCCAGACCCTGATCGGCTGGGGCGCCCTGTGGGCCCTGAAGCTGGCCTTCGGCCGTAGCCGACCCACCTTCACCGACCCGGTCTCGCACGCCGGCGGCCCGGGCTTCCCCTCCGGACACGCCATGGCCTCGGCGATCACCTGCGCCGTCCTGGTCGGCCTGCTCTGGTACCGGGTCCACCGTCGCGGCCGGACCGCCGCCTGCGTGGTGGCGGCGGCGACGGTGCTGACCATCGGCTGGACCAGGGTCGCGCTCGGGGTGCACTGGCCCAGCGACGTGCTGGCCGGCTGGCTGGCCGCCGGGATCGTGCTGGGCGCCGTGACGGCGGTGATCCAGGTCTGGCGCCCCGGCGCACTGGCCCGGGACGTACGCCGGGTCAACTGGCGCACCAGGCCCCGGGTCCAGCGGGTCACGGTGTCCGCCGGGCGGCCTTCGCGCACCGCCGCCGCACCGGACGAGGACGGGCCCCACGACCCGCGGGCGTAGGCCCAGGACGGGCAGGGGGACCGGACGGGCAGGGCGGGTCGCTGACCCGCCGTCAACCCGCCGCCCCCTGCGGGCCGCCGCGCTAGCGTGACGGCCATGTCCGACACCTCCGCTCCCGCTTCCCCCGCCCCGTCCGCCGGCTACCCCGAGCAGCCGCTGCGGATCGCCACCGTCCAGGCCCAGGCCGTGGCCGGCGACATACCCGCCAACGTCGCCCAGGCCGCCGACCTGATCCGCGAGGCCGCCCGCGCCGGTGCCCGGCTGGTGCTGTTCACGGAGAAGTTCCTCTCCGGATACGAGCCCGAGCTGATCCGCACCGACCCCGCCAAGTACGCGGTCCAACCCGGCGATCCGCGTCTCGCGCCGATCGCCGAGGCCTGCCGCGAGACCGGGACCGCCGCGATCGTCGGAGCCGCCGTACAGGACGGCGCCGACCTGCGCATCTCCGCGCTCGTCCTCGGGCCGGACGGTGGCTTCGTCACCCGCTACGACAAGCAGCACCTGTTCAAGAGCGAACGCGAGCACTACCGCCCGGGGACGGCCGGCTGCACCGTGGAACTGGACGGCTGGCGGCTCGGCCTCGGCATCTGCTACGACTCCGGCTTCCCGGAGCACGCCCGGGCCGCCGCGCTCGACGGCTGCCACGCCTACCTGGTCGGCGCGCTGTTCAGCATGGGCCACGGCCACCACGAGTCCCGCACCTGGTTCCCGGCCCGCGCGCTCGACAACACCGTCTACACGGTGCTCGCCAACCACATCGGCCACACCGGCGGATGGCACACCTGCGGCGGCAGCGCGGTCTGGGGCCCGGACGGCCGGCTGATCGCCGAGGCGAGCGAGGACCGGCGCGAAGTCGTCGTCGCCGACCTCGACCCGGTGGTCCTGCGCACCACCCGCGAGACCGAGACCCTCCTCGCGGACCTCGCCCTCGACACCGGCCGGCCGGCCGCGCCCCGGACCCGGGTCACCCTGGCCTGAGCACCCGACGCCCCGCTGCCGGCTCCCGCCGCACCGGCCGCGACCGCGACCGCGGTCAGGAGGCCCGCATGGCGGCCACCGCGCTCATCCGGCCGACCCGGCGGGCCGGGAGCACGGCGGCGGCCAGGCCGACCAGCACGGTCAGCGCCAGGGCGGCCAGCACCGGCAGGACGGGCGGGGTGCCGACCGTACCCACGGTCGAGGTGACCGAGCGCGCGGCAGCCCACCCGTAGCCGGCGCCCAGCGCGGTCCCGACCAGGGCGCCGGCCAGGGAGAGGAGCAGGGCCTCCAGGGTGAGCATCCGGCGCAGCTGCTCGCGGGACATGCCGATCGCCCGCAGCATGCCGATCTCGCGGGAGCGTTCGCTGATGCTGAGCATCAGGGTGGCCGCGACGCCCAGGCCGGCGATGGCGACGGAGAACGAGAGCAGGGCCATGCTGACGGTCTTCAGCCGGTCCAGCAGGGAGCGCAGGGTGTCGGCCTGGGCGGCCGTGTCGGCGACGGTCACCTGCGGGTGGTCGGCGAGGGCGCGGTCCAGGGCGCGGCGGGCGGTCGGCCGGTCGTCGCCCGTGGCCGGGCTGATCCAGGCCGTGGTGACGGGCGCGCCGGGGGCGAGGCGGTCCAGGGTCGCGGGCGTCACCAGCAGGGTGGCGCCGCTCTGCAGGGTGAACGGCAGGCTGCTGCGGCCGGGTCGCAGGCGCAGCTCGACGTCGCCGACCCGGCGCGTCCCGGTCTCGCCGAGCCCGCTCAGCGCGTCGCCGCCGGTGAGCCCGCGGGCCCGGTCCACGTCGTCCGCCGAGGAGTTGAGCCGGGTGGGGTCGACGGCGGCGACCACGGTGGGCCGGCCGTCGAGGTCGACGGTGGCCGAGCGGACCGGGGTGACGGTCAGCCCGTGCTCGGCGCCGAGCGCGCCGAGGGCCCCGGCGGGCAGGGCGCCGCCGGTGGCCGTCGCCGAGAAGACGCCGGGCTGGCGCGCCGACACCACGGGCACCAGCGACTGCGAGGTGATGTCCAGCGCGGTGACGGCGCCGACCATCACGGTCACGCCGAGCAGCAGTGCCGAGCCGGTGGCCCCGGTGCGGCCCGGGTTGAGCCGCAGCTGCTGGGTGGCGAGCCGCCCGGCCGTACCGCCGAGCCTGCGGGCGGGCCGGCCCAGCACGGCGACGACCGCGGGCAGCACCCGGTGGGAGAGCCGCAGCACCCCGAAGAAGCTGGCGATGGCACCGACGGTGACGGCGAGCAGCGACAGCGGCGGCGGGGTCATCGAGCCGACCGCCAGCAGCGCCGTGCCCCCGAGCAACAGCCCGGAGGTCCACACCGTGGCCCGCACCCTGGCCGCCCCGCCGGTCGGCGCGGGGGCGCCGCCGAGCGCGGCGATCGGCGGCACGGCCGCGGCGGCCTTCGCCGGGCCGCGGACGGCCAGCAGGGTCAGCAGCACGCCGAACAGCCCGGCGAGCAGGCAGGTCAGCGGGGAGGGCATCAGCGACAGGTGCACCGGCCCGAGGTCGAGCCCGCCGACCACGGCGGTACCGAGCGCGCCGAGGGCGATCCCCAGCAGCACGCCCACCACCGAGGCGCCCAGCCCGAGCAGCAGGCCCTGGCGGCGGATCAGCCGGCGCAGCTGCTGCCGGTCGGCGCCCACGCAGCGCAGCAGGGCGAGCTGGCGGGTCCGCTGGGCGAGCACCACCGTGAAGGTGTTGCCGACCACCATCCGCGCCACCGCGAGCGCGATCAGGACGAAGGAGAGCGCGGCGACCAGCACCACGCCGTACATGGTGCTGCTCTGCCGGGTCGCCTCGGTGACCGAGGCCTCGCGGGTGTGCACCTCGACGCCGGTGCCGAGGGCGGTGCGCAGGGCTTCGACGGTCGTGGTCCGGGAGGCGTCGGGGGTGACCCTGACGTCGAGCCGGTCGCTGGTGACGCCGGTCGCGTAGCCGGCGACCGCGTCCGCCGGGACGCCGATGATCGGCACTCCGGCGAGGCTCGGTGCGCCCCGCTCGTCCAGGGTGCCCACCAGCCGGGCGGTGGCGGCGGTGCCGTCGGCCCGGGTCACGTGCACCTCGGCGCCCACGGCGGCGTCCAGCCGGTGCGCGGTCCCGGTGTCGAGCAGCACCTCACCGGGGCCGGCGGGCCAGCGGCCGTCCTTGAGCAGCTGCCAGCGCAGCGCCGGGTCCTCGGCGACGGCGCTGACCGCGGCGGTGTGGTCGAGCGGCCGCCCGTCGGCGGCCAGCACGCCGCCCTTGCCGGTCAGCCGGGGGGCCACCGCGGCCACCCCGGCGGTCTGCCGCACCCGCTCCGCGGTGGCCGCGTCCAGCCCGCCCGTCCTGACGGCCCGGGTCACCTGGATGTCACCGGGCCCGACCTCGGCGGCCGCGGTCTGGCTGTAGGAGTCCACCAGTGCCCCGCTGCCGCTGACGGAGGCGATCAGGAAGGCCACCCCCAGCGCGATCGCTGCGCCGCTCAGGATCAGCTGG
The DNA here is from genome assembly GCF_044763205.1 of Kitasatospora sp. NPDC096204. Classification (NCBI taxonomy): domain Bacteria; kingdom Bacillati; phylum Actinomycetota; class Actinomycetes; order Kitasatosporales; family Streptomycetaceae; genus Kitasatospora; species Kitasatospora sp. NPDC096204. The sequence goes on along the minus strand of NZ_JBIWFT010000022.1, from coordinate 41,951 downwards.
CGCAGTTGGCCGCGCAGCTCGGCCACGGTGTATCGGTACGTCGTCATGGGTCCCCGGCTCGTCCGCCCTGACCGGGAACGGTGCTCCGGCAGGGGTCTCGACGAGCCTAGGGACGCGGCGGCCGCGCATCGTCAGCACGAGGTCTGCTTCATGATCACTCCGTGGGCGGACGGCCGCCCACCGCCACCTCCTCCCGGAGAGGTACGCCGCCCCCGAGACGGTCACCCGGAAACGGCGGCGAGGGCCCGGGAACGCCGCAGGCCCTCCTGCCCGGTGTGGGTGGGAGGGCCTGCGACCTGCGTGTTCACTGTGCCCCAGGCAGGATTCGAACCTGCGACACCGGCTTTAGGAGCACAGGTGTCGCTTACCTGCTCTGACCTGCGCCGTTGCGGCACTGCGACTCCCGCATGAGTCCTCACCGCTGGCGCCCGCTGTTCCCCGTGGTTCCCCGCCCGTCCTGGCACGGCTGTGGCACGGGAACTGATGGATCACCAGGGTGAGATCGATCGGCCACAGTCAACGGATCGGGGCAGACCTGCCGACGAGCCGCCCCTACCGAAAGCCACCCGTTCCGGCCCAACAAAGGCCACCATGGAAACTGCATAGACTGGCGCGCACCAGTCGGAAGGGCGGGAGAGTGCGAAAGGGCATGGGAGAGAAGACGGAGCGGTTGGAGCAAACCATCCGCAAATGGATCGACTCCGGCGAACTCGCCATCGGCACCAAACTGCCGTCCGAGCGCAAGCTGTCGGCCGACCTGAGCGTCGGCCGGACGACAGTCCGCCTGGTTCTGTCTCGGCTCGCCGCCGAAGGCCTCGTGGTCGCCCGACAGGGAAGCGGCTACTACGTGAACGCCCGCAGTGCAGAGGGGCAGCACTCGACCACGGAGACATCGCAGCGGGAGCTGGAGCCGTGGCGCATCCACGGCGAGCGCCTGGTCTACGACAACGAGTGGGTGAAGCTCGCGCTCGTCGATGTCGAACCTCCCGGCGTCGAGCGCTTTGAGCACCACGTGGTACGGCTCCAGCACGTTGCCATCACGGCCGTGGTGGACGACCAGGACCGCGTCCTGATGCTCTGGCGGTACCGCTTCGTCCCGGGCAGGTTCGGCTGGGAGCTGCCCGGCGGGATCGTGGATGCCGGTGAAGACGCCGGCGCCGCCGCCGCTCGGGAGGTTGAAGAGGAAACGGGCTGGCGCCCCGGCGCCGTCGAGCACGTGGTCACCTATCAGCCCATGGTCGGCATGGTCGACTCCCCCCACGAAATCTTCGTGGCCAGGGGCGCCACCAAGGTCGGAGAACCGACCGACGCCGAGGAGGCCGGACAGATCGAGTGGATTCCCCTTGCCGAGGTGCCGGGCATGATCGCTCGGGACGAGTTGCTCGGGTCGGGAACGCTCGTCGCCCTGCTCCATCTGCTGGCCAACCGCCCTCAGCGACCTACAGGCGCCCGGTAAGACCCTCAATCCGCCTCCTGTAGCGAACCGAACCCGTTCGGTTCGCCAGGAGGCGGGCCTGCTGCAGGTGTTCTCGGGCTTGGCCGAACTCTCCCCGCACCAGGTGGGCCTGCGCCAGGTCGCATCGCAGCCCCGCTGAAGCCCTCGCGAAGGCGGGATCCATCCCCTCCAGGGCGACGTACAGCTCCGCCAGCGCGTCATCCTCCCCCAGCATCGCAAGGGCGTTCCCACGCCAGCGCGCCAGGTGGTTGGCGTTCAGGAAGATGCTCAGCATGTCCGGGTCTCGCGCTTCGTCTCCTGCCGGCAGCACGGCCGCCGCCTGGTCGAGCGCCCTCTGGCAATCGTTCGCGAGCCCCGCCTTCGCGCACAGCTCGGCCTCCGCCGCGAACAGCCAGGCCGCAAGCCGTGGGGACACCCTGCTGCCTCCCGTTCGCTGCGCGTCGCGCACCAGGTCCACGGCCATCTCAGGACGACCGGCGTCAGCCAGGACGTAGGCCTGCTCCGCCATGGCGTGAGCCAGGTACATGGGCTGCCCGGCTTCGGACGCCGCCCTCTTGCCCAGCTCGTAGTGACGCCAGGCGCGCTCAACCGCTCCTGCATCCAGTGCCTGCCAGGCCGCGAGGGTGGCGGCCCCCGCCAGAGCCGTAGCTACCGGCCGCCTGGCGTCCGGAAGGACAGCAAAGGTCAGAGCGTCCTCCAAGGCGTCAAGGTGCGCGCGCATCTGGTCGATCAGGGCTGCCGCGCCCATCTGCCGATCGAGACGCCGCAGCAGCTCCGTCTGGTCCAGCAGGGCGTCCACCATGCCGAGGCTTAGGCTCCGGGCTGAGTCGATACGGCTGATCAAAGCGTCGTAGCCATCGGCGGTGGGCGCAGCCGGGGGCGGCGCGCCGAATAGCTCGTCGTCGGTCTTCCCGAACAAGGCACGCAAAATGGTCGCGTAGGCGTCCGAGACGGCCCTCCGGCCGTTCTCCCACTCGGAGATGTAGACCTTCAAGCTCGCCGGAGACGCCACGTCCATAAGCCGCTGCTCGGCGTACCGGACGATCTCACGGACCAGCCGGTCCTGAGACCAGCCGCGATCCTTTCGGGCCCGCCGGAGCCCTTCTGCCATGTGCCACCTCCGCCGTGCGACGCCGTTCGTCCACAGCATGCCGCACCAGTGGAGCCCAGCATGGGGGGTTAACAAAACTGGGTTAACCCCTGCTGGCTACCGGGTTGTTGGCGCACGCAGTTCCATAGAGATGCAGCCGGAACTGACAGGCCGACAGCGAACCACTTGACACTGGTGCGCACCAGTTGGAAACTACTGGTGCGCACCAGTTGGCCGACAGGCTCACTGCTCGGGTGCTGCTTGCTTCCGCGACTCCCGCTTTTGCCCGTCTGGGCGCCCCTGAGATACGCACGTGCCCCTAGGAGGCTTCGCCATGCCTGCTACGCCCCGTACGACCGCAGCCCCGACCGTGACCGGACGCGCCTACGCCCGCCGTGTGGCGTCGCTGACCAGCGGTTCCTGCCGGATGTCGGCGGGTGCGTGGGTGGCGGAGGCCCAGGGCGACGAGCGTCGGCGCCGGGCTGCGGCGTGCCGTCTCGGTCGGCTGACCGGGACGCGGGCACCGCGGTGGAGCGGTGAGATCGGCGAGCAGGACTGGCGGACGGTGCTCACGGCCGGCGCGGCGGCCCTGGCCGAGGCCGGGACGGTGTCCCGCGCCGTGGCCGAGGAGGAGCCCGCCAAGTGCGACAGGTGCGGCACGAAGCTGAACCGGGCCAACACCGGCACCCGGTGCAACCCGTGCCAGGCCTCCGCCAGCACCGACTCGGACCAGCAGCAGACGCCCACCAAGGACCGCTCCAAGGCGGACCGGGGACACCTCGCCGCCAGGGCGCAGGAGTTCACGCGGGACGCGAAGGGGTCCGACGGCGGCGCTGTGGTCGACCTGACCCGCAACGGCCGGGCCGAGGCTCTGGTGGACGAACTGCTCGCCGCCCGTCCGACGACCGCCCCGGACATGATCAGCGAGCAGGAGCGCCGACTGATCGAGGACTGGAGCCCGCTCCGCAACGGTCCGCGCTGGAGCGACACCCGGCGGGCTCTGTCCGGCCCCCGTCGCCGCATCGGCAGCGAGTCGATGCCGGCGCACTAACCCACAGCTCACCCCCTACTGCCCTTCGCGGTGGACGGCTCCCTAACTCCTTGGCCGGAAGAGGAGCCGTCCCCGCCGGGCCCACTCATCAACCAGGAAGAGGTAGACCCGTGAGGTCGATTGTTGCAGGCCAGACGGCCTTGGACGAGGACGAGTTCGCCGAGCTGGCGCTCGGGTTTGTCGGCGACTCGGAGTTCACCCGGCTGTTCACCGGTGTGCCCGGTGAGAGCGCCGTCGAGCGTGAGGCCCGGATGGACGCCGCGTCGGACATCGTGGCGGACCTGCGCCGGGAGGACCCGGTGCTGGCCGCCTACGCCGAGCGCTTGCTGAGCACGGCCCCGGTGCCGCTGCGGCGCCCGGCGGTCATCCGCCGCGACACGGTCACCGGGCGGGTGGCGGCGTGACGACGAGCCTCGCGCTCACGGCCGCTCACCGCTCGCTCACGGCGCGCTCGCCGCTGGTCTGGCGGTGGTCGCGGTGAAGGTGCCGATGAACCAGGAACAGATCCGGTCCGCTGAGAAGGCGTTGGCCGTGGGTACGTGGACGATCACGCTCGGCGCGGTCCTCTACAGCATGCTCACGGTGACCCCGCTGATGTCTCACCACAGCCCGAAGGGCTGGGAATGGACGGCCCCGATCCTGCCGCTGGTCGTGGACGCGGCGGTAGTGATCGTAGTCCGCCTGGACAGCGCGCTCGCCCGCCTCGGCGGCGACGGCGGCCGATGGCCGATCGTGCTGCGCTGGATGACCGGCGCCATGACGGTGCTGCTCAACGTGGGTCAAAGCGCGTTGGATCACGACAAGGTCGGGGTGGCGGTCCACTCGGTCGCGCCGCTGCTGCTGATCGTCACGGCGGAGACCTCGCTGGCCTACCGGCGGGCAATCGCCGCCGCACTGGCCGCCCGTGAGACCCGTGAGCGCGATGAGCGGGCCGAGCACGAGCGCCGCGCCGAAGAGCGCCGCCGGCAGGAACACGAGGACCGGCAAACCGAGCAGGAACGGTCCGACCGGGCCGAGCGTGAGCGCCGTGAGCACGAGGAGCTGATGGCCGCACAGCAGCGTGAACACGAGCTGCGAATGGCCGCCGACGAACGCCAGGAACAGCGGCGCCGCGAAGAGAGCGAACGGGCCGAACGGCACCGCCGTGAGCGCGAGGCGAGCGAGCGTGAGCGCCGTGAGCGCGACCGTGAGCAGACCGCCGCGCAGGACGCCGAGCGACTGCGGCAGGAACTCCTCTCCGCGCCCGCCGCGGCCGAGCGACTGCCCGAGGACGACGCCCGGCTGACCGTCCAAACCGCCGTGGCGCTCGGTCTCCCGCAGCGCCGTGCGGCCGAGCTGACCGGCTGGTCGACCGGATGGGTCGCCGCCCGCTACCGGGAGTTCGGCACGGCCGACTCGGAGCGCCCCGCCCTGCACGCCGTACCCGCCACCACCGAGAACACCGCCCCCCGCGCCGAGGAGCAGGCATCGTGACCACCACCGACTTCCGCCCCACCACCGCCGACCAGATCACCGCGGCCGGCACCCTGCTGGCCCTGCTGCACGCCCACTCGGCCCTGCCCACCGCGACCATCCAGCTCCAGTACCTGCGGATGCCCGACACCCGCGACTTCCTGTGGGGACTGGAAGTCGCCCTGCACAACGGCCTCGACCACTTCGAGCAGTGGCGGCACGCCCTCGGCATCGACCCGGCCGCCGTCGACCACCACACCGCCGTGCACGGCACGCTCGCCTGGCTCACCGCCACCACCCCCCACAGCGGCATCCCGCTGAAGCTGACCGGCTTCTACCACCAGCCCGAACCCACCACCCTCTCGGCCGACACCTCCGAGGAACCCGCCACGGACAGCTGCCACTTCTGCGGTGAGAGCAAGCCGGACGTCACCGTCCAGGAAGACCCGTTCGCCCTGGAGCTCAACAACGAGTCGTGGAGCATCCCGATCTGCGACGACTGCCTCCAGCTCCGCTGCGACGAGATCTGACCCTCACCCCGCAGACGGCGCCCTCGGCCTCGTACCGGAGGGCGCCGTCCGGGTCCCTGCCTGCTCCGACCGCCTGACCAGGGAGCCTCCATGACCAGCGTCCGTGCCGCCCGCTTCGCCGCCGCCTACGCCCTGCTCCGCGCCGCCGCCGACGTGGCGGACCACTGGATCCAGACCGACCACCAGGCCTCGACCAAGGGCCACCACGACCACAACGACGGGCAGTCCAGCGCGGCCGGCCGCCGCGCCTGCGCCGCCCACGTCGCCACCTACACCGCCACGCAGGCCGCCGCCCTGCTCGCCGGGTCCCGGCTGCTGGGCGTCCGGCTGCGGCCCGGCCCGGTCGCCGCCGCCCTCGCCCTCTCGGCCGTGACGCACTACATCGCCGACCGGCGCGAGCCCCTGCGCCGCCTCGCCGACGCCACCGGCAAGGGCACCTTCGTGCGGCTCGCCGACCACGGCATGAACGGCGCCTACGCGCTCGACCAGGCGTGGCACCACGCCGCCGAGACCATGGCCGCCCTGGTCGCCTCCGCCTGACCGTCCGTCCACGTGAGAACCGGAGCGCACATCATGTCCGAACCGGCCGCCTCGACGCTGGTCGAGGTCGTTCCCGCCCCCCAGAACCCGCCGAGCCCCGACCCGAAGCCCTCCAAGTCCGCGCCGCAGCCCGCTCCTCAGGGTGCGATGCCGGGCGTCCCGCTGGCGGTGGCCGTCGCCAACGCCCTCGGGACGGCCGGGGCCGGGGCCGCGACGCTGGGCGGCGCCGCCACGGTCGCCGTGGTCGGTGCCGCCGCCGGTGCCGCCGCCCTCGGCGGCCTGGCCCGCCGCGTCCGCAACCGCCGCCGCACCACCGACCACCAGGGCACCGCCGGTGCCGCCGCCTTCCACCACGCGGCGGCCCGGGGCGGCTCCTTCTCGCCGCCCGCCCGCACCACCGGCTTCAACTCCGCGTCTTCGCATGGCCGTTCCGGAGGGTCGGCCGGTGCCGCCTCCCGGCCGGGCTCCGGCCCGGTCGGCCGCCGGGCCGCTGCCGGTGCTCCCGTCGCCGCCGACCGGAAGGGGCCGGTCATGCCGCGAACGGCCGGAACCACCACCCCCGCCGCCCACCACATCGGCGCCGTCGGCGGCGTGTCCCGGCCGTCCAAGCGGTCCGGACGGAACAGCCACGACGGGCCCGGCGGGTACCGGCCGCCGGCGATCGTGCACACCCTGGCCAAGGCCGCCTCCCGCCTGCCCGGCCTCCAGGACCCGGCCCCGGCCGGGCGGACCGCACAGCGCCCGGCCCGGCGGGACGAGCGGTTGGCGCGGGTCGCCGAGCGCACCGCCCGCCGGGTCGCCAAGGGCCAGGCCAAGGCCCTGCGCGCGGCCGGTATCGACCCGGCCACCGGCTCCGGCGCCAACCCGAAGAACCCGGCCGGATCGTCCGGGGCCGGGCGGGTCAACCCGGTGCAGGCGACGGCGCTTCGGCGCTCGGCGATGCGGCACCGGGCCCGGATGGGCGCCGCGGCGCTCGCGACCGGCCTGGTCGGGCTCGGCTCGGCGCTAGCCGGCAACTGGAAGCACAAGGGCAAGGTCGCCGGTCACATGCGCCGCACCTGGCAGCGCCTGGCCACCCGTGCCCGCGCCGTCCGCCAGACCCGGGACGGCGCGATCCTCGGCAAGCAGGCCGCCGACGGCACGCAGGTCCCGGTCCCGGCCGAGACCGTCAACGTCCCCGGCCGCAAGTCCCGCGCCATGGCCGAAGCCCTGGCCAGTGCCTTCCCCCGCCGGCAGGAGCCGGGCGAGGGCCCCGAGACCCGTCCGATCACCCTCGGCACCCCCACGAAGGAGAAGCACGCCATGTCCGAGTCCCTCGACGGCACCGCCGCCACGTTCAGCCTCGCCTCCGCCGCCGACGTGATCCTCCAGGCGGCCACCACCTTCGACCCCGAGACCATGGCCGACTTCAAGGCCCTGATCGAGGAACTGCCCACCGCGTTCACCACGCTCCAGGACGTGCTGCGGGTCCTCGCCGAGAAGGCCGCCGAGCAGCTGCCCGTCGACCCGTCCGTGGTCGAGGAGATCGGCTCCGGCTACCGGGCGATGGGCCGCGTCGTCAACGCCCTGGAGGAAGTCTCCCCGACCTTCCGCAAGGCCCACGCCGAGGACCTGGAGCGCCAGGAGAACCCCCGCAACGGCCTGGAGGCCGAGCGGAAGTGGAACGTCTGACCCACCCCGCTCCCTCCCCAGCGTTCGCACCCGGCCGGGCCGTCCACACCCTGTGGACGGCCCGGCGCCCTTCCCGGCTGGAGACCGCCACCATGACCAAGAACACCAAGACCACCACCGGGCCGCGCCTGGACTGGAAGGCCGGACACGGCCTGCTGACCGGCACCCTCAACGGCACCCTCGGCGCCCTGTCGACCACCGCGCTCGGCCACGCCACCGGCATGCCCGCCGGATGGGCGCTCGCCGCCGGAGCCGCCGGGGCCATCGGCACCCTCGGCGCCGGCCTGCGCCGCAAGCTCACCGGCGCCACCCTGGCGTTCCGGGGCACGTGCTGGATGGCCGCGGGCGGCTGGTCGTCCTGGGCGATCGCCCACGGCGGCCCCTGGCAGTGGCCCGAGCTCGGCTCGCTGGCCGTCGCCGGGATCGCCGCCGGCACCCTCGGCGCCGCGTTCGCCGCCCACGAGGAGACCGAGCAGGCCAAACGGCAGCACCTGCTGCTGATCGGCGCCCGCCGCCAGCTCGCCGCCGACTGGACCGACCGCATCAAGCGGGTCTGCGGCGTCGAGGTCACCGTGCTCGGCATCGAGCACTGGCCCTCCGGCGCCGGATACACCCTCGAACTCGAACTCCCCGAGGGCGGCACCACCCGCCGCTCCATCGCCGACCGGGCCGAGGGCCTCGGCTCCGACCTCGACCTGCCCGACGGCTGCGGCCTCCAGGTCATGCCCGGCATCTCCCGGCGCCGCGTCCTCATCCAGGTCACCACCAAGGTGATCACCGACGAACTCCTCTTCCCCGTCGAGGAGATCGAGGAGACCACCACGGTCAACAACCCGATCCCGGTCGCGCTGCTGTCCGACGGGGCCCGGGCGGAGATGGACCTGCGGCAGGCCTCCACGATCGTCACCGGCCCCACCGGCACCGGCAAGACCAACTGGCTCCACAGCCTCATCGCCCGGCTGACCCAGACGAACGACGTGCTGGTGTGGGTGATCGACCTCAACGGCGGCTCCATCGGCCTGCCCTGGCTCAACGCCTGGCGCGACGCCCAGATCGGCCGCGAGGGCTCGCGCTGGGCCGGAGCCGACATCCCCGTCCCGGGCGTGGACTGGGTCGCCTCCACCATCGACGAGGCCAAGCGCATGCTCGCCGCCGCCGTCCGCATCGCCAAGACCCGCAAGTCGGCCTACCAGGACGCGATGCGCGACGCCAACGACGACAAACTGCCCGTCTCCCCGACGATCCCGGAGATCGTCATCATCATGGACGAGGGCGCCGAGGCCGCCGCCAGCCGCGAAGCCCGCCAGATCATCGCCGGGGTCTCCGAGGTCGTCCGCATCGCCCGCGCCATGGCGATCCGCGCCGTCATCTCCGTCCTGCGCGTCACCCAGGACGTCCTGCCCGACCCGCTCGTCCGCAAGATGGCGAGCAACAGGCTCGCCACCGGCGCCCTGGAGGACTCCGAACTCGGGCACCTCTTCGGCTGGCGGGCCCTGCGCGCCGAGGACAGCTTCTCCGGCCCGGGGTCGGTGCTGCTCGGCACCGAGGGCAAGCAGCCCGCCAAGGCCCGCCAGCCACGCATCACCCCCGACATGATCGAGGAGATCAGCGCGGCCACCGCCCGCCGCCGCCCCGCCCTCGACGCCCCCTCCCTCGACGCCGCGGGCGCCGACTACACCGCCCGCTGGACCATGGACCGCTGCGGCCACCTCTGGGCCAGCACCGAACCCGTCACCGCCGGAGCCACCCCCGCGACGAGCACCACGTCCGGCCCGGCAAACGGCGCCGCTCCGGCCGGCGGGTGGAAGGCCACCGCCGGGTGGGACACCCCCGCCGCCGCGCCGGTCGACGAGCTGGAGTCGATCTGGCTGCTGCCCGCCGCCACCAAGGACGCGCCCGCCCCGGACGGCACCGACTGGGCCGACCCGTCCACCTGGACCAACGGCCGCGAGGACAAGGCCGCCGAGCCGGGCGCGCGCGAGGCCGCGCTCATGCTCCTCATCAAGGCCGGGCCCGAGGGCACCGGCGCCAGCGCCATGGAGAAGATCCTCAAGCCCGAGTTCGGCACCACCCGCCCGACCATCGCCGGGTGGCTCAAGACGTGGGCCGAGAGCGGCGAAGTGGTGCGCGTCGGCGAGGGCAGCAAGGCCCGCTACGTCCACCGGCAGCACCTGCCCGAGCCGCCCGCCGGCGCCTGACGGAACCGGCCTGTCTGTCGCCTGTAGCGCCCTCCCCGGAGGGGGGGCCGGTCGTGCCGAAAGCCTGTCATCCCCCCTGTGACCTGCGGGACTACAGGCTACAGACAGGCGACAGGCAACAGGCGACAGACAGGCCGCACTACAGGCACACAACAGGCTCCACCGCCCGCCCAGACCCGACCCGGGCGGGCCGAGCGCCGCCCCGAAACGCCCTCCACCCACCACCCCGGAAGGCACCGCCATGGCCGTCACGATCAGCGTCACCGTCCTGCTCGCCATCACCGCCATCCTCCTCATCCGGGCCCGCCACACCACCCTCGGCACCGCCGTCATCGTCTGGCTCTCCGGCTTCACCACCGCCAGCACCGGCCTCGCCGACCCGGTCAACACCGCCCTCGCCGCCGTCGCCCACCTCTTCCACCACTGAACCGGCGCCCGCGATGACCACCCCCGCCCCGATCCGGCCGCTCGCCGCCGTCCACCTGCGCGAGGCCCTCCAGGCCGCCGCCGACCGCGAGCCCGCCACCGCCCTCGCCGCCCTCATGCACATCGACCCCGACTCCTGGACCGCGATCGAGCAGCGCGCCTCGTTGCTCGGCACCGACGTCCTGAACCTGCTCGCCCACGCCGCCCGCACCGGAGGTACCCCGTGAGCACCACCACCGACGCGATCACCGCCGCCGTCCTCTTCGGCCCCGGCGTCGTCCTCGGCGCCGCCGTCCTCATCTCCCAGCGCGGCGCCCGCGCCGACTCCACCGCCGTGCAGCAGGTGCTCGCCGAGTCCGCCGCCGAACGCGCCACCCGCACCGCCCGGACGGACACGGCCCCGCCCGACGGCGGCGAGGGTGCCCCGGCCCCCACCACCGCCCCGGTCCGGCTCGCGACCATCCTCGCCTTCCCCGAGGGGCGGGTGCGGCGTGCTGCCTGACCTCCCCGTGCAGCTCCGGCCCGTGCGGGGCGTGGACCTGTTCGCCGGTGTCGGCGGGCTCGACCTGCCCGCCCGCGCGCTCGGCATCCACGTCACCGGGATCGAGAAGAGCCCGGACGCGTGCGCCACCCGCCGCGCCGCCGGACTCGCCACGATCGAGGACGACGTCCGACGCTACGGCCCCGGCGGCGAGCCCGCCGAGACCCCGCTCGGGTTCATCTACTGCGCCTGCCAGATCGGGCAGGGCGCCGCCCCCGAGAACTGCGCCTGCGGCACCGGCCAGGACTGACACACCATGGGCGCCCCGCTCGACTGGCGCAACGCCTCCCACTTCGACCGCACGGGCGACCGCCCGTGCCGTTGGTGCGGTCGCCCCACCCCGCTGCGGGACGACGAGCGCAGGCCCTCGCACAAGGTCTGCGCCGAACAGCGGCACAGCACTTCAGCCCCCGTGCCGGTCGCGGCTGTTGGCGAGGCCGGCACCGGGCTTCTTTCCGAATCCCCGCCCAGAGAGGAGCTTCCCGTGTCCGAACACTGGGAGCGCGCCCTGTCCGCGGCTCTGACCGCCGCCGAGCGCGGGCACGCCGTGTTCCCGCTCACCTCCCACAAGACCCCCGCATTGCCCTCCCCGCACCCGCCCACCAAGGTCGGGCAGTGCCGGGGCGAGTGCGGCAGGCTCGGCCACGGCGTCCACGACGCCACCACCGACCCGGACCTGATCCGGCGCATGTTCCAGCGCGCCCCGTGGGCGAGCGGCTACGGCATCGCCTGCGGCCGGGCGCCGCTGTACCTGATCGGTATCGACCTCGACGTCAAGGATGGCCTGGACGGCGTCGCCGACCTGCATGCCCTGGAGGTCGAGCACGGGTTCACGGTCCCGGCCACCGCCACCGTCGCCACCCCGTCCGGAGGATGGCACCTGTGGCTGGCCACCGAGCCCGGCACCCACGTCCTCAACTCCGTCGGCAAGACCCGCGGTCACGCGCTCGGCATCGACGTGCGCGGCACCGGCGGCTACCTGGTCGGCCCCGGGAGCATCGGCGACGCTGGCCCCTACCTGTTCGCCCCCGGCACCGACCCGGGCGTCATCACCCCCGCCCCGCCCGCCCTGCTCGCCGCTTTCGCCCCGAAGGCGGCCCCGGTCACCGTCCCGGACCCGGCGGCCCTGCGGGAGCGGATCCACCACCAGGACGCCTACACCCGGGCCGTGCTGACCCGTGAGGCCGACAAGGTCCGCGCCACCACCGAGGGCGGGCGCAAGAACCGGCTGTGGGCGTCCGCCGCCGCCGTCGGCCGCCTCATCCACGCCCGCGCCCTGGACGAACAGCTCGCCCACGACACCCTGCTCGACGCCGGGTTGGCGACCGGCCTGAAGTCCTCCGAGTGCGAGTACGCCATCCGGCGCGGGTTCCAAGCCGCCACCAACGCCTCCCGCGCCGCCTGACCACGGGCACCGCCATGGGAGACCGGAACAGCGCTTATCCGGTCTCCCATGGCCCCGCCGCGCCCACACATCCCCGGCCCCGCACGGGCCCCCTCACCACCCGACCACACACCCGGAGGAGTCTTCGTGACCGCACCCGCCCCTCGCCCCGCAGAGCCCTACGAGAACGTGACCAGCCTGTTCGGCGAGGGCTGGGACCAGCTGGAGCCCCCGCCGCAGGCCGTCGACGTGTGGGACAGCCCCGTCCCCCTCGGCCAGGCCAACGCGCTCCCGCTGTTCCCCACCACCACGCTGCCCGGCTGGCTGGCCGACATGGTCGCCGCCGTCGCCGAGGAGACCCAGACCCCGCCCGACCTCGCCGGATGCATGGCCCTGGCCGCCCTGTCCACCGCCTGTGGAGGAAAGGCCGAGGTGGGCGTGCGCGGTCGGTGGCGCGAGCCGGTGAACGTCTACACCGTCGTCGCGCTGCCGCCCGGCAACCGGAAGTCCGCCGTGGTCGGCGAGATGATCCGGCCCCTGCTCGTCGTGGAGAAGGAGCTGGTGGAGCAGACCGCCGCCGCCCGCGCCGAGGCGGAGGTGGCCGCAAAGGTCGCCCGCGCCGCCGCCGAGGCCGCCACCAAGCGCGCCGCCACCGCGAACCTGGAAGAGCGCGAGGGCGCCACCGCCGAGGCCATCGCCCTGGCCCAGCGGGCCGAGAGCGCGGTGATCCCGCCGAAGCCGCAGCTCATCGCCGACGACATCACCCCCGAGGGTCTCGCCACCCTCATGGCCGACCAGGGCGGCCGGGCCGCGATCCTCTCCCCGGAGGGCGGCATCTTCGACATCATGGCCGGCCGCTACTCCGGCAGCCCCAACATGGAGGTGTTCCTCAAGGGCCACGCCGGGGACCTGCTCCGCGTCAACCGGCAGGGCCGCGAGGCCCAGTTCCTCGACGCCCCGGCCCTGACCATGGGCCTGTCGGTGCAGCCCGAGGTGTTCCAGGACCTCGCCAACACCAAGGGCGCCGACGCGCGCGGTCTGCTCGCCCGCTTCCTCTACTCGCTGCCGAAGTCGATGATCGGCTACCGCAACGTCACCCCCGACCTGATCCCCGACGACGTAGCCGCCGAGTACGACCGGCAGATGGGCGTTCTCACCCGCACCATGCACGCCCGCACCGAGATGGTGCGCCTCACCCTCACCGCCGAGGCGAACGAGATCCTGCTCGCCCAGCAGAAGCGCACTGAGGCCGCCCAGCGCCCCGGCGCCGCCCTCGCTCAGGCGGGCACCAACAAGTGGGCTCCCAAACTGGACGGCGCGGTCTGCCGAATCGCCGGTCTGCTCCACCTCGCCGCCCACCCCGATGGCCATGACCTCGCCATCAGCGGCGAGACCATGGCCGCCGCCGGGACCATCGGCGAGTACTTCACCGCCCACTCCCTCGCTGTCTTTGACGCCATGGGCAGTGACGCGGCCCTGTCCAAGGCCCGCACCGCCCTGGCCTGGCTCGCCGCCAACCCCCGCGAGTCCATCAGCCGCCGGGAGCTGTTCAACTCCCTCTCCCGCACGGACTTCCCCACCGTCGCCGACCTCGACCCCGCCCTCGCACTGCTGGAGGACCACGGGTGGATCAGGCAGATCGAACCGCCCAAGCGCACCAGCCGCGGTGGCCGGCCGCCGTCCCCTCGCTACCAGACCCACCCCACCGTCACCCACTCCACCAACTGACCGCACCCAGAACCCGCCGCAGAACCCGCAGAACCTGCAAAACCCCCACCAACACCATCTGACCAGCACAAACACCAAACCACGCCACTCCCGCAAAACCTCCGGAAACTCCCGCAGAACCCCCACCACCCCGACCAGCCACCACAGAGGCCGAGGTTTTGCGGGAGTTTCCCGGAGTTCTGCGGAAACCAACCCCGCCAACAAACCCGCAGCTCAAGGCCCATACAGAGGGGTTTTGCAGGTTCTGCGGGTTCTGCGGCGCCCCCAAGACCACTCGTCGCTCTCGGAAGCGCTCACGAACACCATCCCGCCGCAGGAGGACACCTTGGCCAAGACTCCCAACCCCGGGGACCGAGAGCAGTTGCTCAACGTCGCCGAGGTCGCCGAGATGCTCGGCACCTGGAAGACCAGCGGCGAACGCTTCCCCCGCCGGCTGATCGAGGAGCGCCGGATCACCTTCGTCAAGGTCGGCCGCCTCGTCCGTATCCCGGCCTCCGCCGTCGCCGAGTTCATCGCCGCGAACACCGTGCAGCCCATCTCCTCCCGCCGCACCACGAACAGGAACGCCGCCTGATGGCCAACAAGAAGAACAGCCGCCGCCGCTTCGGCGCCGTCCGACAGCTCCCCTCCGGCCGCTGGCAGGTCCGCTACCGCGACCCGCTCACGGGAGCGCTGCGGCCCGACGAGAAGACGTACGACACCAAGACCGACGCCGAGGTCAGGCTGAGCCAGCTCGAAGCCGACATCACCCGCGAAAAGTGGGTCGATCCGGACGCCGGCAAGGTGAACTTCGGCGAGTACGCCACCCGCTGGCTCAAGGAGCGCAGGCTGGAGGAGACCACCCGGGAGCGGTACGAGACCGCGCTCCGACTGCACATCCTGCCCACCCTCGGTCCGAGGTTCATCATGCAGATCACCCCGGCGCGTGTGCGGGCCTGGCGGACCCGGCTGCTGGACTCCGGCGTGGGCGAGCCGACTGTGGTCAAGGCGTACCAGGTGCTGCGGGCCATCATGAACACGGCCGTGGACGATGAGCTGATCAAGCGCAACCCGTGCCGGATCAAGGGCGCCGACACGTACGACGTCCCCGAGCGGCCGGTCCTCTCGGTGACCGAGGTCTTCGCCGTGGCCGGCGCCATCACCCCCCGGTGGCGAGCCCTGGTCCTGATCGCCGCGTTCACCACGCTGCGGTTCGGTGAGCTGGCCGCTCTCCGCCGGCGGGACGTCGACCTGGAAGCCCGCGTCCTCCGCGTCCGCCGGAACCAGGCCGAGCTGTACAGCGGGAGGCTGTACGACAAGGCGCCGAAGAGCCGCGCCGGGTTCCGACCGGTGGCCTTCCCCGCCTCGATCGTGGACGCCCTCCGGCACCACCTGGAGCACTACACGGGGCAGGGCCCGAACGGCCACATGTTCATCGGGCCACGCGGAGGCCTGCTCCGCCGGAGCAACTTCCGGGACGACTGGGTCGCCGCGAAGGTGAAGGCAGGGCTCCCGGAGGACGTGCACTTCCACGACGTCCGCCACTTCGGCAACGAGTTGGCGGCGCGGAGCGGCGCGAGCACCCGAGAGCTCATGATCCGCATGGGCCACAGCACCGCACGGGCCGCTTTGATCTACCAGCACATGACCGATGGCCGAGACAGGTCCATCGCCGACCGGATGGGGGAGATGGTCCAGCGGGAGCTGGAGAAGGAGGCCCCGCCGGACGGTTCTGGCACGGACGTGGCACAGGAGGACTGACATCCCAGGAGTGGCTGAGGCCCAGAGCGGAGGGATCGCCCCTCTGACCTGGGCCTCAGTACACCTGCGACCTTGTGCCCCAGGCAGGATTCGAACCTGCGACACCGGCTTTAGGAGAGCCGTGCTCTATCCCCTGAGCTACTGAGGCGCGGCCCGGACGCCACCAGGCCGCTCACAGCGTACCGGATCGGGGGTCGGTCGCGGGGTGACGGAGGGGGTACGGGGGGCCGACGGGGCGTCAGGGCTGGTCCAGTAGCCTGCCCGGCATGGTGGGACGCGCCCGCGCACCGCGTTGAAGGAGACGAAGGACTCGATGAGACCTGCTGTGCACCCGGTCGGTCGGCTGTTGGGTCAGGTGTGGGTGTGGCCCGCGCTCGTCATGCTGGCGGTGGGCGGGTACCGGCTGGGGACGCCGGACCTGTGGCGGGACGAGATCGCGACCTGGACGGTGGCCACCCGCTCGCCGGGCGACCTGCTCCGGCTGCTCCAGCACATCGACGCCAGCAACGGCGCGTACTACGTGCTGATGCACGGCTGGACGGCGGTGTTCGGCGACTCGACGATCGCGCTGCGAATGCCCTCCGTGCTGGCGATGGCCGGGGCGGCGGCGCTGGTGTCGCTCACCGCCCGGCGGCTGTTCGGCAGCCGGGTGGCGGCGGTCGGTGCCGGGCTGCTGCTCGCGGTGCCCTCGGAGATCTCCCGGTACGCCCAGGAGGCGCGCTCCTACGCCCTGGTGACCTGCGCGATCGCGGCGGCCTCGCTCTTCCTGCTGCGGGCGCTGGACCGGCCGTCCTGGCGGCGCTGGGTGCCGTACTGCCTGGCCATGGCGCTGGCCGGCGCCGGGCACCTGATCTCCTTCAGCACCATCGCCGGGCAGGTGGCGCTCGTGGCGCTGCACCTGTGGCGGACCCGTTCGGCGGTGGAGTGGCGGCTGCTGTGGCAGTACCCGCTGGCGGTCGTGGTGGCGGCGCTGCCGGTGCTGCCGGTGGTGCTGCTGGGAAGCCGGCAGTCGGACCGGCAGCTGGGCTGGATACCGACCCCCTCCACGGAGGACCTCACCTCCTTCGGGGAGGTGCTGTTCGGCTCGGAGGACGTGTTCCACGCCTTCCTCCCGCTGGCGCTGCTGGCGCTGTTGCTGCCCGGCCGGCGGATCCAGGCCTGGCAGCTGCTGCTGCTCGCGGTGCTGCCGGTGGCGGCCGTCTGGCTGGTGTCCTGGTCGGGCGAGACCTCGTACTTCCTCGGGCGGTACCTGCTGTTCACGGTGCCCGCCTGGGCGGCGCTGGCCGGCGGCGGCGCCGGGGCGGTGTACGGCGCGGTGACGGGCCTGGCCCGCCGGCTCGGCCGGGAGCCCCGGGGGGCCGCCGCGGTGGCCGGGCTGCTGGCCGCCGGGCTGCTCGCGGTGCCGGCCGTGAAGGCCCTGCCGGAACTGCAGTCGGTGCGGTACGTGGGGTCGCACAACCGCTCGGTGGAGCCGTTCAAGGCGGCGGCCCTGGAGATCTCGGCCGGCTACCGCGCCGGGGACGGGATGGCGGCCCCGCTGGGTGACCAGGCCTGGGCGATGGCCTGGCCGGGCGTCAGCTACTACCTGCCCTCGGACGTGCGCCCCTACCCGGTCTTCGTCGCGCGGAGCGCCGAGGACGCCGAGGACCTCTCGCCGGCGCCCTGCCCGCAGCCGGAGGCCTGCCTGGGCGACGTGTCGCGGATCTGGCTGATCGTCCTCGGCGACACCGAGGACCCGCTCGGCACGATGCCGCCGGACCAGGCGCAGCTGCTCCGCGCCCGGTACGGCGCCCCGGACCGGGTGACCCCGCTCGGCGGGCTCACGCTCGCGCTGCTCGACCGGGACGTATAGGGCCTGTCTTCGACTCGCGTCCGCGGGGCGTCGCCGGGCGCGCGAAAGGGAGGAGGGGAGCCGGTGGACCGGCTCCCCTCCTCCCTTTCCTCGTCCTGCCGCGTTCGACGGCCCGCCGGGCTCAGCGCCTCACAGCGTGCGCAGCAGCCGGGACTGGATGGACGGCGGGTTGAGGTCGCTCTGGAGGGCCACCGGGACCTCCGAGCCGTCGTCGCCGGTGCCGACCCGCAGCACGCCGACCTCCTTGCCGGCCGGCTCGCTGTGGCCGATCTTCAGGGTGTCCAGGGTGATCGTGCCGGAGATGCCGGGGAAGCCCGCCACCACCAGGTCCTTGGTCGCGACGACCGCGACCTTGTGGCCGAGCCCGTCCTCCACCGACCCGACGACGTCGCCCTTCTTCACCACGGTCTGCCCGGTGACGCCGTTCTGGGCGGCCTGGATCTGCTTGCCGCTGACCCTCAGCACGGTGGGCAGGATCCCGCCGTCCGGGCCGGAGGAGGTGGCCGGCTGGCCCAGCGTGACGCCGAGGATCAGCCGCTTCACGCCGCCGATCTCCTTGTAGGCGGCCCACATCAGGCAGCCACCGGCCGGGGTGCTGGAGCCGGTCTTGACGCCGATGACACCGGTCTTCGGGTTGATCAGGTTGTTGGTGTTGGGGATCTTCGCGTTGTTGAAGTTGGTCTCCGGGGTGGAGACGATCTGCCGGAAGATCTCGTCCTGCATGACCTGCTCGGCCAGCTTCAGCTGGTCCTTGGCCGTGGACTTGGTGTCCGCGTTGAAGCCCGCCGGGTCGGCGTAGATGGTGTTGGCCATGCCGAACTTGGCCGCGGTGTCGTTCATCAGCTTGACGAACTCGGCCTCGGAGCCGGAGTGGAAGCGGGCGAGCAGCCGGGCCACGTTGTTGGCGGAGGGCAGCATCAGCAGTTCCAGCGCCTGGTACTCGGTGAGCACCTGGCCCTCGGTGAGCGTCACCTTGGACTCGTCGACGTTGCCGGACTCCTGCGCGGCCTGCTTGTCGACGGTGATCTTCGGCCCGCTCTCCCCCTTCTTCAGCGGGAACTTCTGCAGGATCAGGTAGGCGTTCATCACCTTGGTGACGCTGGCGATCGAGGCCGGCGTCTCCGGGCCCGAACTGCCGAGGCTGCCGATGCCGACCACCTCGGCGGCGGACTGGCCCTTGGCCGGCCAGGCGAGGTCGAGCGCGTCGCCGGAGAAGCTGTAGCCGCCCGCGGCGGTCATCTTCAGCTTGGGGTCCGGCAGCGGGCGCAGCAGCTGGGCGACCGCGAGCGCGCCGAGCACCACGGCGAGGAAGACCGTCCAGATGGTCACCCGCTTGAGGGCGCGCCGCAGCGGCGAGACCGGGCGGGCGTTGAGGGAGGCCAGGACCTCCATCGCCTCGGCGGTGTTCTCCGGCGACGGCAGCGGCTCCGGCGCGGGCAGCGGCTCGGGCTTGGGAAGCGGCTCGGGCTTGGGCAGCGGCGGGACCGGTGGCACCGGCCGCGGGTCGGGCTGCGGCAGCGGCTTCGGGGCCGGCCCGGGGGCGGGCACGGGGGTCGGCTTCGGACGCGGCGCCGGAGCGGGGGTCGGCTCGGGCTCGGGGACGGGCCTGGGCTTCGGACGCGGCTCGGGCTTGGGCTCGGGCTCGGGCTTCGGCTCCGGGACGGTGCCGGCCGCGGGGGCGGCGGAGGCGCGCAGCGGCGCGGGCTTCTCCAGCTTCTCGGCCGGACCCGACGGCTGACCAGGCTGCCCGGTCTTGGTCAGCGCGAGGGTCACGTCGCCCTTGGTGGGGGTGTCCTCGGCGCCGGTGTCCTCGGCCTCGCCGGTGCCCTCCGGGTCGTCCTCGGCCCCGGCGGCCTCGGCCGTATCCGACTTCTCCGGCTTCTCTGACTTCTCCGACTCAGCGGCCTTGTCGGCCTTGTCGGACTTGCTGGCTTTGTCGGCCTTGTCGGTCGCTCCGTCAGCAGCCCCGTCCGGTGCGGCCGTCGGCTCGGCGACGCCCTCGGCACCGGTCTCCCCCGACGGCTCGGCCGCCTTCCCCGCGGCCTTCCCCGCCGCCGCGGCACCAGTCCGCATGGTGAGACGGGGGTCGGCGGTGACCGGACGCCCGGCGGGCTCGGCCGCCTCCACGGTTTCCGACGAGGACTCCCCCTTCTCCCCCTCACCCTCGGAACTCGCCTTGCCGGCGGCCTTCACCAGCTCCTCGGGCAGCCGCAGCGCGGTGGTCTTGTTGTCCACCGGCAGCCGCAGCATCGTCGTCTCGCTGTCCACATCCTGGACGCGGAGCTGTACGGTCGAGCCGCCCCCGGGGGCCGTCGCCGGAGCGTCGGCGGACGCCTTCGGGGCCGTCTCGCCGGAGGTCTCCGCGGGGCCGTCCGAGGAGGTGTCCGAGGAGGCCTCGGCGGAGGTCTCGACGGTCGCCTCGGCGGCGGCCGCGGCTGACGCACCGTCGGCCGCCGGGCCGGAGCCGTCCGCGGCCGGCTCGGCGCCGCCCGCCGCCGTACCGGTCCGTTCGCGCTCGCGGTCCCGCTGCCGCTCGTCGCCGTCCCTCAGCACCCTGTCGGGGGACTCGCCCACGTATCCCAGCCTCCTCAACGCCCGGCGGGGCACCGGCGAACCCGATTTCGGGAAGCCGACGCCCCGCCCCGTGTACCTGTACAGTCTCCGCCACCGGCGGCCGTTCCGGCCGTGCACACCCCGCCCGACCGGCGCTTATTGTCGTCGTCCGGTCGCGCCACGGCCTGTTCACCGGTCAGACGCCAGGCCCGCCGCCGCCGGTTCCGCGCCCTCACCGCAAGGTCACGATTCGGAGGCGTACTCGACAAGCCCGTGTGAGAGGCGTCACCCTGTCTCTCATCCACGCGGGGAGGCTTGGATGGGCAAGAGCCGCAGAACTGTTCCCGAGGAACTCTTGCTGCTCGCTTTGGACCCGACCACGGGTACCACGGCGCAGCCGCAGACCCTCGACCTCGGACTCGCCGGGGCGCAGCTCGTCGAGCTGTCCCTGGCCGGACGGATCGTACCGGAGGGAGACCGGATCGCCGTCGTGCTCGCACGGCCGACCGGCGACCCGACCCTTGACCACGCACTGGAACTGCTGCGCCGACGCGGCAGTCCGGTCCGCGCGGCGCACTGGATCGGCGGGCCCCGGCTGGGGCTGCGGCAGACCTATCTGGCGCACCTGGAGCGCTGCGGCATGGTCACGGCCGTGCCGGGCCAGGTGTGCGGGGTGCTGCCGACGACCCGGTACCAGGCGTCCGACGACTGCACCAACGCCGCGATCAAGCAGCGGTTGGACACCGCGATCCGCACCGGTGTCCCGCCGGACCCGAGGACGGCCGCGCTGGCCGCGCTGGCCCACTCGGTCGGGCTGGGCAAGCACCTGTACCCGGGCAACGAGGGACGGTCCTCGCGGTCGCGGCTGCGCGACCTGATCCGGTACGACCCGCTGGGCGGGATGGTCGCGCACGCCGTCATGGACGTGCAGAACGGCCTTCCGGCACAGCAGAACCGTTCTTCCCAGGGTTCCGGGGCCGCCGCCGGCCGTCCCGGTGCCCGTGCGGCGGGCCGGGGTTCGGGCGGGCGGGTCCCCGCCTCCCGGGTCGGCGCACGCTGAGCACGACGGACGACCGAGCACCACGGTCCACTGAGCACGACGGACGACCGAGCACCACGGTCCACTGAGCACGACGGTCCGCGCGGCCCGGCGGGCAGCCCTCACGGCGCCCGACACCACCGGCCGCGCACCCGGCGGCGCGGGCCGCTCCGCTCGCACCACCCGAGGGCGCCGAGCGACCCGACGCACGACCGGTGCCACCGGCGCCAGGAGCACGACGAGCGCCGGACGCACCGCACGCACCACCGGCACCACCACGAGCACCGAGGGGCGGTCGCCCCGCGACGCGAGTCGCCCGGCGACCGCCCCTTCGCCGTCCCCGGACACCCGGCAAGCCGCCCGCCCCCGCACGTGCCGTGGGCCGGGGCAGGTGCCGGCCGGTCCGGGGGCGGTCTCCACAGCATCTGTCCGAGCCACCGAGCCGCACTACCACCTGGGGGCTTTCGCTGTCTCGCGGAAGCGCTTTTCCGATGATCTGTTCTACCGCGCTGCGGTGAATCCCCGGCGCCGACCTGGCCCAAGGTGACATGCTGCTCCGAGTCAGGGGGGTTGGTCCCAATGTCCGAAGTGTTCCGAGGACTGCCGTTCCAACGAGCACCAGAGGTCCGGCCGGAGGTCGAAGTGTCCGCCAACGTCAATCCCACCGTACGCCGTCGGCGCCTCGGTTCGGAGCTGCGCAAGCTCCGCGAGGGCCTGGGCATGACGGCGGAGGAGGTCGCAGGCCGCCTGATGGTCTCCCAGTCGAAGATCAGCCGGCTGGAGAACGGCCGCCGCAGCATCAGCCAGCGCGACGTGCGCGACCTCTGCGACGTCTACAAGGTGCCCGACGACCAGTTGCGCGCCAGCCTGATGGAGATGGCCAAGGAGTCCCGCCAGCGCGGCTGGTGGCACGACTTCAACGACATGCCGACCCCGTACAGCGTCTACATCGGGCTGGAGGCCGAGGCCTCCTCGATCCGCGCGTACGAGTCCTCCTTCGTCCCCGGGCTGCTGCAGACCGAGCACTACGCCCAGGCCGTGGTCGAGGGCACCCAGCCGGACACCGACGCGGTCGCCGTGCAGCGCCGGGTACAGGTCCGGATGAAGCGCCAGGAGCGCGTCCACGGCGAGAACCAGCTGGGAAGCCTGTGGACCGTCATAGACGAGGCGGTGCTGCGCCGCGAGGTCGGCAGCAAGCAGGTGATGGCCCAGCAGCTGCGGCAGATGCTGGAGCTCAGCCAGCGCCCGAACATCACCATCCAGGTGATCCCGTTCTCGCACGGCGCCCATCCCGGCATGACCGGGACATTCTCGCTGCTGGAGTTCCCGGAGTCAGCCGATTCCACGGTTGTCTACTTCGAAGGTGTGACGAGCGATCTCTACCTGGAGAAGGAGGCGGACGTGCGCCGCTATACCGGTCTGTACGACTACCTGAGAGCGGCCGCGCTCGGTGTCGCGGAGAGCCGGTCGCTGATAGCCGACATCGAGAAGGAATTCCACGAATGATCACCCCGTCCGAGTACGGAGCCGGTTGGCGCAAGAGCAGTCACAGCGGGGGCCAGGGCGCCTGCGTGGAGATCGCCGTCCCAGGAGCGGGGGAGGTGGCCGTCCGGGACTCGAAGGACCCCCGGGGCCCCCAGCTGCGCTTCTCGGCCGAGGCCTGGAACGCCTTCGCCTCGGCCGCCGCGGGCGGCCTCTTCGGTGAGCTCCCGGGCTGACCGCCCACCCGGTTCCGCACTCGGACCAGTTGCCCGTAGCGGTGTCCGTCGCCCCTCGGCGGCGGCGCTACGGGCAACTCCCGTTTCGGGGGCCCGGTTTCCGGGAGCCCCGGGTCAACTCACCACCGGGTAGCGGCCGGTCCAGTTGACCCCCTCCGGGGTCCGCCGGTCGTGCAGTTCGGTGCCGTGCACCAGCTCCAGCACGAAGTCGTCGGCGAGTTCGAGGATCGCCCCGCGCCCTTCGAGCCCGGCCAGCAGGCCCGGCGGCAGCGCGGTGTCCCCGTGCAGCACCCCGAGCAGGTTGCCGCAGACGGCGCCGGTGGAGTCGCTGTCCCCGGAGTGGTTGACGGCGAGCAGCAGGCCCGAGCGCACGTCGTGGGCGACCAGGGCGCAGTAGACCCCGATCGCCAGCGCCTCCTCGGCGACCCAGCCCTCCCCCAGCGCCTCGACCCGCTCGGCGGACGGCTCGCCGGCCCGCACCGCGTCCAGGGCGGCCCGCAGCGCGGCGGTGGTCTCCTCGTGCGCCGGCCGCTCGGAGAGCAGCGCGAGCGCGAGGTGCACGCCCTCCTCCAGGGTGCCGCCGCGGGCGACGGACTGGACGATCACCGCGAGCGCGCCCGCCGCGAGGTAGCCGGTGGGGTGGCCGTGAGTGAGCACCGAGCACTCCACCGCGAGCTGGAACACCAGCCCCGGCTCCCAGGTGGTGAGCAGCCCGAAGGGCGCCGCCCGCACCACCGTGCCGCAGCCCTTGGAGTGCGGGTTCTTCGGGGCCTCCAGGGTGCCGAGCCGCTCCGCCTCGGCCCCGCTGAGGCCGGACAGGCAGCCCTGCCCGGGGGCGCGCTGGGCGTACAGCCACTCCTCGCGGCCGAGCCAGCCGAGGTCGGGGCGGCGCTCGTCCGGGCCCCAGTCGCGCTGGGTGGCGGCCCAGCGCAGATAGGCCAGGTGCAGGTCGGTGGGCGGGTGCCAGCTGCCGGTGTCGCGCCGGATGTGGGCGCGGATCAGGCCGTCGACGGTGAAGAGGCTGAGCTGGGTGTCGTCGGTGACGGCTCCCGTGCGGCCGTACGCGGGGAGGTAGCCGGTGACACCCTGCGGGCCGTGCTGGGCCCGGATCTTCTCCAGCGACTCGAATTCGACGCCGGCTCCGAGCGCGTCGCCGATGGCACCGCCGAGCAGACAGCCCCGCACCCGGCTGCGGTAGTCCTGCTGCTGGGCGCGTGACCACAGTGGCATCACGACGGGGCGCCTTTCCTCGGGTGTGGGGGCCGC
The DNA here is from genome assembly GCF_044763205.1 of Kitasatospora sp. NPDC096204. Taxonomy (NCBI): domain Bacteria; kingdom Bacillati; phylum Actinomycetota; class Actinomycetes; order Kitasatosporales; family Streptomycetaceae; genus Kitasatospora; species Kitasatospora sp. NPDC096204. Next base: position 17,716 of record NZ_JBIWFT010000022.1, on the reverse strand, counting down.
GCGACGGTCGGCCGGCCGCGCGCCCTGGCACTGTATTCGAAGAGCCGATCGGATCGGCCCCTCCCCCGGCGTCCGGTGCCCCGTCCCGGCCGCCCGTGCGGGGCGGCCGGGACGGCACGGGTCTCAGGGCGTGTCCGACAATTCGCGCCAGGCGTGCGACGGGAATTGTTCGGACACGCCCTAGTCCACCACCGGCAGCAGCGCCGGCAGGTGCCCGTCCGAGGCCAGCGCCGCGGCCCGCCGCTCGGCCGGCACCTCGCCGTAGGTGGTGGTGCGCTGACGGTGCGGGCGGCCCGCAGCCTCGGCGATCGCCTGGAGGTCGCGCACCGACTTGTAGCTCCCGTACGCCGAGCCGGCCATCCGCGAGATGGTCTCCTCCATCAGCGTGCCGCCGAGGTCGTTGGCGCCGGAGCGGAGCATCTCGGCCGCGCCCTCGGCGCCCAGCTTGACCCAGCTGGTCTGGATGTTGGGGATGTGCGGGTGCAGCAGCAGCCGGGCCATGGCGACCACCGCGCGGTTGTCCCGGGCGGTCGGGCCGGGCCGGGCGATGCCGGCCAGGTAGACCGGGGCGTTGGTGTGGATGAACGGCAGGGTCACGAACTCGGTGAAGCCGCCCGTCCGTTGCTGGATCCCGGCGAGCAGCCGCAGGTGGCCCAGCCAGTGCGCCGGGGTGTCCACGTGCCCGTACATCATCGTGGACGAGGAGCGCAGGCCCAGCTCGTGCGCGGTGGTGACCACCTCGACCCAGGTGGCGGCCGGCAGCTTGCCCTTGGTGAGCACCCAGCGGACCTCGTCGTCCAGGATCTCGGCGGCGGTGCCCGGGATGCTGTCCAGGCCCGACTCCTTGGCCCGCTGCAGCCAGTCCCGGATCGACAGCCCGGTGCGGGTCGCGCCGTTGACCACCTCCATCGGGGAGAAGGCGTGCACGTGGATGCCGGGCACCCGCTCCTTCACCGCTCGTGCGATGTCGAAGTAGGCGGTGCCGGGCAGGTCCGGGTGGATGCCGCCCTGCATGCAGACCTCGGTGGCGCCCACCTCCCAGGCCTGCGCGGCCCGGTCGGCGACCTGCTCCAGGGAGAGGGTGTAGGCGTCCGCGTCGGTGCGGCGCTGGGCGAAGGCGCAGAAGCGGCAGCCGGTGTAGCAGACGTTGGTGAAGTTGATGTTCCGGGTGACGCAGTAGGTGACGTCCTCCCCGACCGCGTCGCGGCGCACGTCGTCGGCGATCCGGCAGAGCGCGTCCAGGGCCGGGCCGTCCGCGTGGAACAGGGCCAGCGCCTGGTCGTCGGTCAGCCGCGTCGGGTCGTCCGCGGCCACCGCCAGGGCCTCCCGCAGGTCCCCGGCGAGGCGCTCGGGGGCGCCCTTCGCGAGCACCTGCTCGCGCAGCACCTCCCAGTCGCCGTACACGTCCTCGAAGTCGGCCCGGCGGTCGCCGGTGCGGCCCTCGGTGTCGATGCTGGCGTGCAGGTCGGTGCGCCCGTACGACTCCGGCAGGTCCTCGGGTTCCTGCCAGGGCAGGCCTCGGACCACCGCGTCCGGGTCCGCCAGGCCGGTGGCCGGGTCGGCGAGGGCGCGGACGTGCGGCAGCACCCGCGGGTCCAGCCAGGGCTCGCCGCGGCGCACGTACTCGGGGTAGACGGCGAGGCGCTCGCGCAGCTCGAAGCCGGCCGCCGCGGACCGCTCGGCCAGCCGCTCGATCTGCGGCCAGGGGCGCTCGGGGTTGACGTGGTCCGGGGTCAGCGGGGAGACCCCGCCCCAGTCGTCGATGCCGGCCGCGATCAGCCGCTCGTACTCGCCGTCCACCAGGTTCGGCGGGGCCTGGAGGCAGGCGGCGGGGCCCATCAGGTGCCGGGCCACCGCCACCGTGGCCACCAGCTCGTCCAGTTCGGCGTCCGGCATGCCGCGCATCGCGGTGTCCGGCTTGGCCCGGAAGTTCTGCAGGATCAGCTCCTGGACGCCGTGGTACGCCCGGGAGACCCTGCGCAGCGCGAACAGCGACTCGGCGCGCTCCTGGTACGTCTCGCCGATGCCGATCAGCAGGCCGCTGGTGAACGGGACGGAGCTGCGCCCGGCGTCCTCCAGCACCCGCAGCCGGACGGCCGGCTCCTTGTCCGGGGAGCCGAAGTGCGGGCCGCCGGGCTCGCTCCACAGCCGGGTGGCGGTGGTCTCCAGCATCATGCCCATGGAGGCGGAGACCGGCTTGAGGCGCTGGAAGTCCGTCCAGCCCAGCACCCCGGGGTTGAGGTGCGGCAGCAGGCCGGTCTCCTCCAGGATCCGGATCGACATCGCGCGCACGTAGGCGATGGTGTCGTCGTAGCCGTGCGCGTCCAGCCACTCGCGGGCCTCGGGCCAGCGGTCCTCGGGCTTGTCGCCGAGCGTGATCAGGGCTTCCTTGCAGCCGAGTTCGGCGCCCCGGCGGGCCACCTCCAGCACCTCGTCCGGGGACATGAACATCCCGTGCCCCTCCCGGCGCAGCTTGCCGGGGACGGTGGCGAAGGTGCAGTAGTGGCACTTGTCGCGGCAGAGCCGGGTGAGCGGGATGAAGACGCTCTTGGAGTAGGTGATGACGCCGGGGCGGCCGGCCGCTTCGAGGCCCGCGTCCCGGACCCGGGCGGCGCTCGTACAGAGGTCCAGCAGATCGTCGCCTCTGGCCTGGAGCAGCACGGCGGCCTCGGTCACGTCGAGGGCGACGCCGTCCCGGGCGCGGCGCAGGGCGCGGCGCATCGCGTTGGCGGTCGGCGGGGTGCTGGAGTCCGTGGCGGTTCCGTCCATGGCGCGAGCCTATGTCAGGGGTGGTACCGCGGATGGAGCGAACCCTGAGGCCGTCTCAGGGTCGGCGTACCCAAGAAGGCCACCCCGATGTGGCCCCACAGGGCGATGACGGCGGCGGCGCGGCGGCCTCTAATGGGAGGGCAGGGCCAATCACACGTGTTCGCGGAGGAGTTGAGGACGCCATGACCATTGAGAAGGCGGCGGGGGCCGATCCGGACGGCGGTGTGCCGTACCGCTCCCGACGGCGCGTCCTGATGCGCGCCGGGGTGCCGGTGGCGGTCGTCGCGGTGATCGCCGCAGGGGTGGGACTGGTCCCGGCGCTGGCCGCCGACGGCGCGCCCGACCTGCCGGCGGTGTCGGCGGAGCAGTTGGTCGCCAAGGTGCTCGGCTCGGAGGCGCAGACGCTCTCCGGGACGGTCTCGATCTCCACCGACCTCGGGGTGCCCGGCCAGCTGCTGGGCGCGGCCGGCGGTCTCGGCGGGGCGGTCGGCGGGCACGGCGGCGGCAGCGGCCAGGGCTCCGCCGCGGACCCGCAGGCCAAGCTGATGGGCCTGCTCGGCGGGGACCAGACGCTGCGGGTCGCGGTGGACGGTCCGGAGCGCCAGCGGGTGGACGTGCTGGAGAAGACGTCCGGCTACACCCTGGTCCACAACGGCGACCAGACCTGGGCCTGGGACAGCTCCTCCAACAGCGCGGTGCACACGACCGGGCGGGCCGCCGAGGGGCGGCACGCCGGGGCGCCACTGTCCGAGCTGCCGACCACCCCCCAGGAGGCCGCCAGGCAGTTCCTGGCCGCGAGCGCCGGCACCACCTCGGTGACGGTCGCCGGGACGGCCAAGGTGGCCGGGCAGAACGCCTACCAGCTGAGCGTGAAGCCCACCCAGTCCGGCTCGACGCTGTCCGAGGTCCGGATCGCGGTGGACGCCGACAACGGGGTGCCACTGGCGGTGACGGTGACGTCCGTCGACGGCAGCACCGTGCTGAACGTCCGCTTCACCGAGGTGTCCTTCGCCAAGCCGGACGCCAAGACGTTCGAGTTCACCGCCCCCAAGGGCGCCAAGGTGACGGACCGGAAGGCGGACGCGGCGGCCGAGGGCGCACCGGGCGGCGCCGGGGCGCACCGGGGCGGCGAGGGGCACCAGGGCGCCGAGGGGCACCCGGGCGTGAACGTGATCGGCGAGGGCTGGACGTCGGTCGTCTCCGCCCAGTTGCCCGGCACCGTGGACGCGGCGCCCAAGGGCGACGGCAAGGCCGGCAAGCACGGTGGCCGCGGGGGCGACGCGGCCCGGTCGATGAACCCGCAGGCACTGGTGAAGTCGCTCGGCAAGCCGGTCGACGGCGGCACCCTGGTGAGCACCAAGGTGCTCAACGTCCTGCTCACCGACGACGGCCGGGTCTTCGCCGGCGCGGTGACCCTGCCGGTCCTCCAGCACGCCGCCGGGGTGAACTGACGGATGACCAAGGCTCCCGTAACGGGGGACGTTACGGAGTCGGCCGGGGGTACGGGCGCCGCGCCGCGCCCGGCCCCCGCTCCCGTTCCATCCGCTTCCCCCGCTTCCCCCGCCGCCCCCGACACCTCTCCCGACGCGTCCTCGGCCGGCTCCGCCGACGTCATCCGGACCCGCGGTCTGACCAAGCGCTTCCGCGGCGGCCAGCTCGCCGTGGACGGCCTGGACCTCGCCGTGCCGCGCGGCTCCGTCTTCGGCTTCCTGGGCCCCAACGGCTCCGGCAAGACCACCACCATCCGGATGCTGATGGGCCTGATCGCCCCCACCTCGGGCATGGCCGCCGTGCTCGGCGAGCCGATGCCGCAGTCCGTCGCCACCGTGCTGCCCCGGGTGGGCGCGCTGATCGAGGGCCCGGCCCTGTACGGCTTCCTCTCCGGGCGGGACAACCTGGTGCGCTTCGACGCCGCCGACCCGACCGCCGACCCGCGCACCCGCCGGCAGCGGGTGGACGCGGCGCTGGAGCGGGTCGGCCTGGGCGCCGCGGCGGGCAAGAAGGCCCGCGCGTACTCGCTGGGCATGAAGCAGCGCCTGGGCCTGGCCTCCGCGCTGCTGCAGCCGCGCGAGCTGCTGGTGCTGGACGAGCCGACCAACGGGCTGGACCCGCAGGGCATGCGGGAGATCCGGACGCTGGTCCGGGAGGTCGCGGCGGAGGGCACCACGGTGTTCCTCTCCTCGCACCTGCTGGACGAGATCGAGCAGGTCTGCACCCATGCCGCGGTGATGTCCCGGGGCCGACTGGTGGTGCAGGGCACCGTCGCCGAGCTGGCCGCCCGGGCCCAGGGCCGGCTGGTGGTCCGCACCCCGGACGTGGCACGGGCCGCCGAGGTGCTGGCGGCCCACCGGGTCACCGCCCTGGTGCCCGGCGAGGACCGGGTGGACGGCGAGCCCGGCGTCCTCGACGAGGAGGCGCTGCCCAGGCTGTGCGCGGCGCTGGTCGGGGCCGGGGTGCGGGTGCACGGTTTCGGGCTGGAGCGGGGCACGTTGGAGGACGCCTTCGTGGCGCTGACCGGGGAGGGTTTCGATGTCGCGGGCTGAGTCGCCGCCGCAGGCCGAGGCGCTCGCGCCGGTGGCGGGTCGGCGGCCGCGGACGACGGCCGGGTTCCTGGCGCTGTTCCGCAGCGAGCTGCACCTGACCTTCCGCCGGCTGCGCACCAAGGTGCTGCTGGCCATCCTGGCGGTGCTGCCGATCCTGATCGGGGTGGTGGTCAAGCTCAACACGGACGGTCCGCACGAGGGCGGCGGCGGCCCGAGCTTCATCGCGCAGACCACGCAGAACGGGCTGTTCCTGGTCTTCACGGCGCTCGCGGTGGCGCTGCCGGTCTTCCTGCCGATGACGGTCGGCGTGGTCGCCGGGGACGCGGTGGCGGGCGAGGCGGCCGCCGGGACGCTGCGCTACCTGCTGGTCGCCCCGGCCGGGCGGACCAGGCTGCTGGCCGCCAAGTTCACCGCCGGGCTGGTGTTCTGCGCGGCCGCCACGGCGGCGGTGGCGGTGACGGCGCTCGCCGCGGGCGCGGCGCTGTTCCCGCTGGGCCCGGTCACGCTGATCTCCGGGGACACCATCGGCCTCGGGGACGCGCTGCTGCGCGCCCTGCTGGTGGCCCTGGTGGTCGCGGCCTCGCTGGCCGGGCTGGTGGCGATCGGGCTGTTCGTCTCCACCCTCACCGGCAGCGGCATCGCGGCGATGGCGGCCACCGTCGGGCTGGTGGTCACCGTCCAGATCCTGGACGCCTTCCCGCAGCTGGACGCGGTCAGCCCGTTCCTGTTCTCCCACTACTGGCTGAGCTTCGCGGACCTGCTGCGGGCACCGATGTACTGGGACGGCGTGCTGAAGGACCTCGGTCTCCAGGCCGCCTACGTCGCCGTGTTCGGCTCGGCGGCCTGGTCCCGCTTCACCAGCCGGGACATCAGCGCGTGACGGCCTCGGGGGCGGCTTCCGGGGCGGACCCCGGGGTGGCCGCCGCCACCGGTGCGGGCTGCGGCACGGCCGCGGCCCGCACCGCGCGGTCGGCCCGCACCTGGCGCAGCGCGTCCCAGGTGAGCAGCGCGAGCGCGGCCCAGACCAGGCCGAAGCCGGCCCAGCGGGCGGGCGGCATGGACTCGTGGAACACCGCGACGCCGATCAGGAACTGGAACACCGGCGCCAGGTACTGCAGCAGCCCGAGCACGGTCAGCGGCACCCGGACGGCGGCCGCGCCGAAGAACAGCAGCGGGACGGCGGTGATCACCCCGCTGAGCATCAGCAGCCCGGAGTGACCCCAGCCGTACGAGCCGGCCACCGTGTGCCCGAAGGTGCCGCGCCCGCTGACCTCCAGGTAGACCAGGTAGCCGAGGGCGAACGGGAACATGAAGGCGCTCTCGGCCGCCAGGCTCTCCAGCCCGCTCAGCCCGACCTGCTTCTTCAACAGGCCGTAGGTGGCGAAGGAGAGCGCCAGGGTGAGCGCGATCCAGGGCAGCTGCCCGTACGCGGCGGTCAGCACCGCGACGGCGGCGGCGCCGATGCCCACCGCCGTCCACTGCGCGGTGCGCAGCCGCTCCTTGAGCACCAGGACGCCGAAGCCGATGGTGACCAGGGGGTTGATGAAGTAGCCGAGGCTGGTCTCGACCACGTGCCCGGCGTTGACGGCCCAGATGTAGACGCCCCAGTTGACCGAGATCACGGTGGCGGCGCCGGCCAGCATGGCGAGCCGGCGGGGCTGGCGCAGCAGCGGGCGTATCCAGCCCCAGTGCCGCTGGGCTATCAGCAGCAGGACGACCGCGACCAGGGACCAGACCATCCGGTTGGCGAGGATGTCGTCGGCGGCACCCGGTTCCAGCAGCGGCCAGAACAGGGGGAACAGGCCCCAGATGCCGTACGCGGCGACGCCGTACCAGAGGCCCCGGCCGTTGTCCTGCTGGTCTGTTCCCGCCATGGCCGAGTGCCCTCCCGCGCGCGTGTGTCGAGGCGACGGTAGCGGGCGGGAGGGGCGACTGTCATCTCCGTTTCCGGAGTTTGGTCATGACATTGCCTGGATGACATCGCCTGGATGCCGGACGGTCCGGCCGTTCCGGGGCCCTGAGCTGCGGCGTCTCAGGCCTCCAGGGCCGCGCGGACGGACTCGGCGAGCGGGGTGGTCGGACGGCCGATCAGCCGGGCCAGGTCGCCCGTGGTGCCGGCCAGCTCGCCGCGCGCGATGCCCGCGTCCACGTCCACCAGGGCCTCGGCGAAGCCCTGCGGCAGGCCGGCGCCGACCAGCGCGTCCAGGTGCTCGGCCGGGGTCACGTCCCGGTGCTCGACCGGCTCGCCGGAGGCCTTCGCCAGCTCGGCGGCCAGCTCGGGCAGGCTCCAGGCGGCGTCGCCGCTCAGCTCGTACACCCCGCCCTCGTGGCCCTCGCCGACCAGGACGGCGACCGCCGCGTCCGCGTAGTCCCGGCGCGGGGCGGTGGCGATCCGGCCCTCCCCGGCGCTGCCGAGCACCACGCCGCGGGCCACCGTGCCGGCCGCGTCGCCCAGGTAGTTCTCGGTGTACCAGCCGTTGCGCAGGAAGGCGTACGGCAGTCCGGAGGCGAGGATCAGCTCCTCGGTCGCCTTGTGCTCGTCGGCCAGCCGGAAGGTGGCCGACCCCAGGATGCCGGTGTAGGCGAGCAGCGCGACCCCGGCCGTCTTGGCGGCCTCCACCACGGCCCGGTGCTGCGGGATCCGGCGGCCGACCTCGCTGCCCGAGATCAGCAGCACCCGGTCGCCCTCGGCGAAGGCGCCGGCCAGGGTCTGCGGCTCGTCGTAGTCGACGACGCGGACGGTCACGCCGCGCTCGGCCAGGTCGGCGGCCTTCTCGGCGGAGCGGACGGCGACGGCCACCTCGCTCGCGGGGACCTCGGCCAGCAGGCGCTCGACGACGAGACGGCCGAGCTGGCCGGTGGCACCGGTGACGACGTACATGGTGTGCTCCTCAGGGTTGCTGCGCGGGACCACCAAGAGGGCTGCCGCGCGGTTCCGACCTCGAAACTCACCCTAGGCCCGGCACTAACCTTTCGAAAGTACGCACTTCAAAGTACGGTACTGACATGAAGGTGAGCGAGATGAAGGCCGGCGGGCTGCCCCCCGCCGACGTCTTCGACCGGATGTGTCCCTCCCGGGGCGTGCTGGAGCACGTCACCAGCCGCTGGGGCGTGCTGGTGCTGGGCGCGCTGCACGAGCGCGGCTACCGGTTCAGCGAACTGCGCCGCAAGGTCTCCGGGGTCAGCGAGAAGATGCTCGCCCAGACCCTCCAGACGCTGGAGCGGGACGGCTTCGTGCTGCGCGAGGCGCACCCGGTGATCCCGCCGCGGGTCGACTACAGCCTCACCCCGCTGGGGCGGGAGGCGGCGGAGCTGGTCGCGGCCCTGGCCCACTGGTCGGAGCGGCGGGTGCCGGAGGTCGAGGCGGCGCGCGGGGAGTACGACGGGCGGGCCGCCGCGCGGTGAGCCTGCGCCCCGCGCGGTGAGCAGGGCGCCCCGCGCGGTGAGCAGGGCGCGCCGGCCCGGCTACCGCCCCGCGATGAGGGCGTCGAGCCCGTCGAGCAGCCGGGCCAGGCCGAAGTCGTAGGCGTGGTCCGGGCTGTACGCGCCGCCGTGCGCCTCGCCGGCGGCGGCCCCGACCCGGGCGGCGACCGGGTAGCGCTCGGGGTCGAAGACCCGGGCCAGCAGCTCGGCGTTGGCGGCCCACCACTGCTCGTCGGTCATCGCGCTGTCCTGCCGGGCGGCGCGCTCGTCGGCGGCCATCCGGGCGCAGGTCTGGACGAAGCCGAGCAGGTGGGTCAGCGCCGCGTCCAGGTCGACGTCGGGCAGCCCGGTGCCCTCAAGGGCGCGCAGCTCGTACTCGTACTTGGCCATCAGGCCGGGACCGAGCGGCGGACGGCTGGTGGAGACGGCGGCGACCCACGGGTGGGCGCGGTGCAGGGCCCGGTTGTCGTCCGCGACGGCGGTGACCCGGGCGCGCCAGCCCTCGTCGGCGGGGGCACTGCGGGGCATCGTGGCGTAGACGGTGTCCAGCATCAGGTCGAGCAGCTCGGCCTTGCCCGGCACGTAGGTGTAGAGCGCCATCGGGGACAGCCCCAGCTCCTGGGCGACCCGGCGCATGGTGACGGCGTCCACGCCCTCGGCGTCGGCGAGAGCGATCGCGGCGGCGGCGATCTCGCCGGTCGAACGCGCCTGGCGTGGCCCGCGCCGGCCGGGCTTCTCCTCGGCGGTGAGCCCCCAGAGCAGGGCGAGGGTGCGCGCCGGGTCTCCTGCGCTGCTGCGGTCGGTGGCCATGGGGCCATCGTGTCACGCACCGGCGGGGGCCCTGACGGAGCGGGCGGCTACCGTCTCTCCATGACCAGCCCGACCAATCCCCCCGGCGCGACCGGCGCGACCGGCCCGACCGGCCCGACCGGCGCTGAACCGCTCCCCGGGACGGACACCGCGCAGACCCTCCGCCCACGGGTGACCTGCCGCCGCTGCCACCGGCCGCTGCACGACCCGGAGTCACGGATGCTGCGGCTGGGCCCGGAGTGCCGGGACCCGGCGGAGCGGGTGGCCCGGTTCGACGTGGACCAGGAGCCGCTGCCCGGGGTCTAGGACGGGGTCTAGGACCTGCCCTGCCCCCGGCCGAACAGGCGGCGCAGCCGGCCGGGACGGGGCTCCTCCTTCGGGGCCCGCGCCGTCTCCTTCGGCTGCTCCCGCTCCTGCGCCCGTTCCGCCGCCCGTTCCGGTTCGGCCCCCGCGTCGGCGGCGTCCTCCCGGGCCGTCAGGTGCCGGGCGAGCGCCCGGTCCTCGTCGGACGTCCAGGGCGCGGCGAGCACCAGCGCGCAGAGCGAGCGCAGGATCGTCACCACCCGGGTGCGGCGGGCCCGGGCGCCGTGGTGCAGCCGCTGCCGGAGCAGCTCGGCGACGTCGGCCCGGGTCTGCGGTTCGGTCCAGCCGATCGCGACCAGCGCGAAGCCGGCCGCCTCGACCACCCAGTCCTCCGGCCCGAGCAGCAGGTCCCGCAGCACCCGGCGGCGCTCGGAGCCCTCCCAGGGCTGGTCGGTGCGGTGGTGGGCGATGCCCAGGCAGGCGAAGACCTGGACGGCCCGCACCCAGAGTTCGGGCTGGTGGGCGAGCAGGGCGCGGCCGAGTTCGTCCTCGCGCGGCATCGGCGGGTGGACCAGGACGCCGAGCAGGTCGTCCAGCGGCAGGCCGGCCAGCCGGACGGCGTGGTCGTAGGCGGCGGGGACGGTCGGCCAGAAGATCTCGGCGGTGGCGCGGACGAGTTCGGCGCTCTGCGGCGCGGGCGGGGCGACGGCCGGGCGCGGGTCGGTGCCGTCCCAGGCCCAGATCCGGGTGGTCGGCTCGGTCAGCGGCAGCCGGGGGTCGGGCTCGCCCACGGCCTGGTAGCCGACGGTGGAGCGCGGCAGCGCGAGCCGGACGGCCAGCACCGAACTGGGCGGCTCCAGGGTGGAGGCGGTGCAGTCGATCTCGGTGTCGCGGCCGGTGTCGGGGGCGGAGAGCACCTGGTGCAGCACGTTGACGGTGGCCTCGGTGGCGCCGGAGACCAGGCCGAGCCAGGGCTCCCGGTGACTCAGCCGCTCCAGCAGCTCCAGGGCGTACTCGTGCTCGGGGTGGGCGCGGTGGTGGTCGGCCAGGGCGAGCAGGTGGGCCTGGTCGCCGTCGAGGGCGTGGCGCAGCCCGTGCCGGGCCGGGCCCGCCTTGGGGTGGTCGGGCTCGGCGGCGAGCACCTTGTCCAGCCAGGGCAGGCCCTCGGCGGGGCGGCCGAGGGCGCCGTACAGTTCGGCGACGTCGACGGCGAGGTAGCTGCTGGAGTCGTCGCCGCCCGGTGCCGTCCTCGCCAGCTCGGCCTCCCAGACGGCGAGCGCCTGTTCCGGGCGGCCGGCCGAGCGCAGGGCGTTGCCGAGCATCACGGCGGGCAGGTAGCCGGGGGCCAACCGGTGGGCGCGGTCGGCGAGTTCGACGGCGCGGGCGGTGTCGCCGAGCCGGCGGGTCAGGCCGGAGGCCATCGCCAGCAGCAGCACGTGGTCGGGGTGGCGGGCCAGCACGGCCTGCACGAAGTCGTGGAACGGCCGTACGGCGTCCGCCGGTTCGGCCGGGAGCGGGTCGGGCAGCGCGCCGGCGGCGCGGGCCACCGCCTGGGCGACGGCGTCCGGGTCGACCAGGCCGGGCAGGTCCTCGCGGGCGAGCCAGGCGGCGCGCGCCCAGGGCCGGGCCGGCTCGTACTGGACGGCGGAGGCGAGCAGGCCGACGGCGGTGTCCCAGTCCCCGGCGGCGGCCTCCACGTGGGCCCGGCAGACCACGGTGCCGAGGTACACCTGGCCCTCCAGCGGGAACAGCTCGCGGGCCGCCGCCGGGCCGCCCGCCGCGGCGCACAACTCGGCGAGGGCCTCGTGCAGTTCGGGCAGCTGGGGGTCGGCGAGGATCGCGTCGCCGAGGTGCTCGGCGGCGTGCGTCAGGTCCCCGGAGTCGATCGCCAGCCGGGCGACCGCGACCTCGCCCTCGGCGGCCAGGCGCTCGTCGCCCTCGTCGTCGGTGTGACCGCTCATCAGCCCCTGCTCCCCCACTGGCCTCGCCCTGTTCCGTCCCGCTCCGAAGGAGGCTATCCGGTGCCGGTGACAGCGCGATGATCACCCCGGCGGCGCCGCCGTCCACCCTTCGGATCGGATACGACTCGTACGGGTGGTTTAGACCTCCGAGGGCTTCAGCCGGCGGTCGGCACGAACCACGATGGCCGGGGTTCTTCGCAAGCGAAGTGCCAATCCTGCCAATGAGATCGAGGAGACCAATGAAGCTCTCTCGTACCCTGTCCCTGGCCGCCTCCGCCGCCGTGCTGAGCACCCTCGCCATCGCCGGCCAGAGCGCCCCGGCCTCCGCCGCCGGCTCCTTCGTGGTCAGCGAGGCCCAGTTCGACAAGATGTTCCCGAGCCGGAACTCCTTCTACAGCTACAAGGGCCTGACCGACGCGCTGAGCGCCTTCCCGAAGTTCGCCACCACCGGCGACGCCGCCACCCGCAAGCGCGAGGCGGCGGCCTTCCTCGCCAACGTCAGCCACGAGACCGGCGGCCTGCGGTACGTGGTCGAGCAGAACACCGCCAACTACCCGCACTACTGCGACACCTCGCAGTCGTACGGGTGCCCGGCCGGGAAGTCCGCCTACTACGGGCGCGGGCCGCTCCAGCTGAGCTGGAACTTCAACTACAAGGCGGCCGGCGACGCCCTGCACATCGACCTGCTGCACGACCCGTACCAGGTCGAGAAAAACCCGGCGACCTCCTGGAAGACGGCCCTCTGGTTCTGGAACACCCAGAGCGGCGCCGGGAGGATGATCCCGCACGACGCCATCGTCAACAACAAGGGCTTCGGCGAGACCATCCGCAGCATCAACGGCGCGCTGGAGTGCGACGGCAAGAACCCCGACCAGCGCAACAGCCGCATCAACCTCTACAAGCAGTTCGTCGGCGTCCTGGGCACCGACGTGGGCGGCGGCAACATCTCCTGCTGACCGGTTCCCCGGCGGGAGTGGGAAGTCGGCCGGTCCGACTTCCCACTCCCGTCAGTGCCGCGTGCGTCACCGCCGGGGCGCCGGCCCGTCCGATCTGCTGCCGCCGGCCTAGGAGTTGATCGCCCTCGCCCGGCGGGCGCGGACGGTCGGCGAGCAGCCGTGCTGCTGGAGCCGCCCGGAACGGGCCCGCTCAGCGGAGCACCGGGGCGGCACCGGTCGCGGCGAGGGACAGCTCCCACAACCGGGCGGCCGCGTCGGGGTCGACGGCGTACGGGCGGACGCCGCCATCGTCCATCGGGGTGTCCGGGCCGCAGACCGGGGCCGCCTCGCAGTCCTCCAGGTAGAGCCCGCCTCGGCCGTCGAGCAGCCGCGAGGTGGCCGCCCACAGTCCGGTGGCCGCGCCCTGGGAGGCCGTCTTGAAGCCCGCGCCGATCACCCGGCCCTGCGCGTCCACCCAGCCGCGGTCGACCTGCTCCTGCCGGGTCATCTCCCGCTGGAGCCCAGTGATGATCCTGCCCGGGTGGAGCGAGAACGCCCGGACGCCGCCGCCCCGCCCGAGCACGTCGAGCTGCACGGCGAACAGCGCGTTGGCGGTCTTGGACTGGCCGTACGCCAGCCACTTGTCGTAGCCGGTGCGGAAGTGCGGGTCGTCCCGGCGGATGTCGGTCAGGGCGTGCCCGGCGGAGCTGTTGACGACGACGCGGGCGCCGTCGGGGGCGGCGGCCAGCAGCGGGTACAGCTCGCAGGCGAGGAGGAAGTGCCCGAGGTGGTTGATGGCCAACTGCCCCTCCCAGCCAGGACCGACGCGCCGCTCCGGGGTGGCCATGACGCCGGCGACGGCCAGCAGCAGGTCGAGGCGGTCCGTGGCCTCGCGGATCAGCCCGGCGGCGGCGCGCACGCTCCCGGGGTCGGCGAGGTCCATCGGGAGGACCCGGCTCCCGGTTCCGTGGAGCGCGGCGCGGGCGACGTCCGGGCGGCGGGCCGGGACGATCACGCTGGCGCCGGCGGCGGTCAGTGCCAGGGTGGTCGCCAGGCCGAGGCCCGAGTAGCCGCCGGTCACGACGGCGGTGCGGCCGGAGAGGTCGAGGCCCGCCAGGACCTCCTCGGCGGTGCTGGCGGCGGAGAAGGGCGAGCCGGTCGGCCGCTGCCGGTCGGCGACGGCCGTGCTGCTGCTGGTGCTGGTGGTCATGGCGACGACGGTAGGAAGTGGAGTGCGGTCTAGATCAAGTCCCCTACCCACCGGTTCTCCTAGGCTCTGACGACATGACGGAACTCAGCATCGGTGAGGTGGCCGAGCGCACCGGGCTCAGCGTGCACGCCCTGCGCTTCTACGAGCGCGAGGGGCTGCTGGTCGGCCCGGTGCGGCGCACAGCGGGCGGGCGCCGCCGGTACGCCGCGCTCGACGTGCAGTGGCTGGAGATCTGCGTCAGGCTGCGCGAGTCCGGGATGCCGCTCGCCGACCTCCGCCGGTTCGCCGAACTGGTGCGGCAGGGCCCGGGCAACGAGGCCGAACGGCTGCGGCTGCTGGACGCCCACCAGCGGCGGGTCGACGAGCGGATCCGGGAACTGGAGGAGTGCCGCTCGCTGATCGCCTGGAAGGCCGCCGTCTACGCCGACCACCTGGCGCGCGGCGAGGCCGGCGGGCTCTGGGACCCGACGGTGGAAGACCGGTCGCCGGGGGCGTGATCCGCCTGGCACCATGCCCGGCGCCTCAGGCCTCCTACCCGCCCTCGTCCAGGTACTGATCTCGGCCTCCAGCGCGACCGCCTCCGCCCACGGGAGGCCGAGCCGTCCGTACGGCCCGTCGACGCCGCCGTGCTGGGGGATCCGATCCCCGCCGAACCGCGCGTGGGCGTCGTCCTCGCACCCTCCCTCCCGCAGGCGCCCGCCACCCGCCTTCGCCGCCGCCCCAGCCCGCGCCGACAGCGGGTCCCCCAGCGGGCCCCGACTCCCGCCAGTAGTCGGCCCAGCCGAGGAAGGCAGAGCGCTACGCCGAGGGCGCCGCGGAGGCGAAGGCCCTGAGCGAGCGGGAGCCCGGTCTCTGGGACACCACGCTGGCCTGGATGCTGGCCCGGGACGGCCGGGCGGACGAAGCCCTCGACGTGCTCCGGCCGTCCACCGAACACGAGGCCTACCGAACCGTGGCCTTGATCCTGGGCACCCAGGGCCGCTTCGCCGAGGCGGTCGCCGCCATCCCCACGGTGTCCGCCCAGCGCGAGGCGTGGGAGCGGCGCTGAGGCGGGAGGCCGCCGACCGGCTCGCCCGAATATTTCAGTGCGAGAAATATCCAGGTGCCCGGAGGCGTTCCGGTGGACGTTGGCGCGGGAGGTCCGCGCGAGGCTGGAAGGAGTGCGGCGCGGTGCGCGTGGAGATCTGGAGCGACATCAACTGTCCGTGGTGCTACGTCGGCAAGGCCCGGTTCGAGCAGGCGCTGACGGCTTTCCCGCACCGCGAGGAGGTGGAGGTCGTCCACCGCTCCTTCGAGCTGGACCCGCGAGCGCCGCGCGAGGCCCGTCCGGTCGTGCCGCTGCTCGCCGCCAAGTACGGGATGAGCCTGGAGCAGGCCGAGGCGGCGGAGGCCCGGATCGCCGAGAACGCGCACGCCGAGGGCCTGCCGTACCTGCGCGAGGGACGCGACGCCGCGAACTCCTTCGACATGCACCGCCTGCTGCACTTCGCCAAGGAGCACGGCCGCCAGGCGCAGTTGCTGGACGCGCTGTACCGGGCGAACTTCGCCGAGGAGCGCTCGGCCTTCGAGGCGGGCCGGCTGGTCGAGCTGGCCGTCGCGGCCGGGCTGGACGGCGAGGCGGCCGCGGCCGTCCTGGCCGATCCGGAGGCCTACGCGGAGGCGGTGCGCGAGGACGAGGCCACGGCGAGCGCCATGGGCGCGACGGGCGTGCCGTTCTTCGTCCTGGACCGGCGGCTGGGCGTCTCGGGCGCCCAGCCCGCGGAGACGTTCACCCGGGCACTGGAGCAGGCCTGGGAGAGCCGGGTCGCCCTGCCGCTGACGCCGCTCGCACCGAAGGAGTAGGGGGCCGCCGCGCAGGAAGTCGGCCCGTCCGACTTCCTGCGCGGCCGGCTCCCCCACCCGTCCGACTTCCTGCGCGCCCGAACCCCCGTACGCCCGACTTCCCCTGCGTCCGATGCCTGGACGCCGCCGCACCCCGTGCTGAACACTTGCCGAGCGCAACGACCAGACGCCTGGGGGGAGTTGTTCCGTGAGCGGCGTACAGCCAGACCCACACCGACAGGGACCCGGCCCGGAGGCACCGGGCGACGGTGCGCAACGTCAGCGCCCGCTCGGTGAGATCGCCGCACTGATCTCCGCCGGCACCGGCCTGCTGGGGCTCCTGCTCGGCTACTTCGGCCTTCCCGCCGTCGTCAGTCCGCCGACCGCGACGCAGGCCACCGCGATCCAGACCGTGCCGGGGCTGACCGTCACCCTGCCAGGCCCGACGGTCACCGTCACGGCGAGCCCCCCGGGCTCCGCCTCCCCGGCAGCCCCCGGAACCGGGCCTGACACCCAGCGGCTCAGCCTGATGACCTACGTCGACAACAGCGGCTCGCCGCTGCGCCCGGTCACGGGCACGCTGAACGCGAAGCCGTACGACGACGCGCTCGGGATGTCGACCTGCACCAACCGGGGGTGGGTGGACTACAACCTCGGGCGCAACTGGAAGCGCTTCACCGCCTCCGCCGTCGGCATCGACGACAACTCGCCCTACAACGCGATCACCGTCGAGGTGTTCGTCGACGACAGGAAGCTCGCCTCCTTCCCCGTCGGCGTGGGCAACCCGCAGACCATCGACCTCGACATCACCGGCGGCATCCGCCTCGGGATCGCCTACAGCACCGGCAGCGACTGCTACTCGTCGAAGCCCGCCCGGCTGGTGATCGCGGAACCGCTGCTGAAGCGCTGACCCACGTGAGCGGGAAGTCGGCCGGGCCGACTTCCCGTGTGCTCCCTATGCCGTCTCGCCCAGGACGGAGTCGAGGCGGTCGAGGACGTGGGGCCAGCCCCTGCCCATGCCGTCGTACGCCTGCCGGCCCATCGGGGAGTCGAGGTCGAAGCCCGCATGGACGAGGACGAGGCGGGTGCCCGTTCCCTCCGGGTGGAGCGTCCAGGTGATGGTGGTGTCGAGCGAACCCTCGGCGAACCGGTAGGCCAGCAGCCGCTGGTCGTCCACCTCGGTCACCTCGCAGGGCTGGCTGCCGAAGTTGCCCATGTCGAGGGTGAAGCGGTGTCCGACGACGGGCTTGATGTCCCCCGCGGCCCACCAACGGGCGTGCAGCTCGGGGTCGGTGAGGGCCTTCCACACCGCCGCCGGCGGGTGGGGCAGGAACTTCTCGCAGGTGATCGTGTTGTTCTCGGTCATGTCCCGTTGTCTTCGTCCAGGAGATCGGACAGCGCGTCCAGGCGCTGCTTCCAGTAGTGCTCGAACGGATGCAGCCACTCGCTCACCTCGGCCAGTCGGGCCGGTTCGAGGTGGTGGAAGCGGTGCCGGCCGCGTGGCTCCTCGCGCACCAGACCGACGGCGCGGAGCACCGCCAGGTGCTCGGAGACCGCGGGCCTCCCGAGCTCGAACATCGAGGCCAGTTCGCCCGTGGAGCGAGGGCCTTCTCGCAGGCTTTCGAGCAGTCTGCGCCGCACCGGGTTGGCCAGCGCGCCGAACACGTCCGTTGGCATGAGGCCAGTATGCGTCGGAGATTTCCGACGCGTCAAGAATCTCCGACACGTTCTAGCGGCTAGTGAGGACCCCGGATGCGTCGACCTGGCAACCATCCTGCTGGAGGTGCCCGGGCGCGCCGAGCACCAGAACGCAAAGAACCCCCATCCGGAATCCGGATGGGGGTTCTTCAGAAGAATTGTTCGGCGGCGTCCTACTCTCCCACAGGGTCCCCCCTGCAGTACCATCGGCGCTGTGAGGCTTAGCTTCCGGGTTCGGAATGT
>NZ_JBIWFT010000021.1:0-157626 GCF_044763205.1 Kitasatospora sp. NPDC096204 | reverse complement strand
TATCGGCACGCCAGGCTCAACGACCGGCACCCCACCGAGGTACCGGTCGCATCACCACATCATCCGAACTCGTTATGTGCGAAGGACGGGGCTAGGGCGGGGCCGTGCTGCCGGGGCCCGCACGGGGCCGGGGGCCGCACGGTCCGGGGCCCGGCACGGCCCCGCACGGCCCTCCGTAGGGACCCTTGCGGCCTCCGTGCGGGCCCGTGGGCCTGCGTGCCGGCCGCCCCGGCGGTGTACCCCGCAGCCCGTCGAGCCGCTTGCGGTACCCTGAGCCCATGCGAACCGTGCGCCTGCTCCTTAGCCGGCCGCGCTGACCAGGACCGGCTGCGCCCTCGGGCGGTGCCGGAGTCGGCGTGGCGTCCCCTCCTGCGAGGGGATTTTTTGTTTTCCGCCCCCGACCCCGTCCCGGGCCGGGTTTCCGGGCCAACCCCCTGTGCGGTTCGCCAACTGACATCGATGGAGCTTGAAGGACCATGAGCGAGACGACCCCTGCGTCCGGCGCGGCCGAGACCGCGACCGAGCCGTTCCGGTACAGCGCCGCGCTGGCGGCGGAGATCGAGTCCCGCTGGCAGGACATCTGGGAGAAGGAGGGCACCTTCCACGCCCCCAACCCCACCGGTGCGCTGGCCGACCCGGCGGCTGGCGACGTCGCCGCGAAGCCGCACAGCTTCATCATGGACATGTTCCCGTACCCCTCGGGCGCGGGCCTGCACGTCGGCCACCCGCTGGGCTACATCGCCACCGACGTCTTCGCCCGCTACCAGCGGATGACCGGCCACAACGTGCTGCACACGCTGGGCTACGACGCCTTCGGCCTGCCCGCCGAGCAGTACGCGGTGCAGACCGGCACCCACCCGCGGGTCTCCACCGAGGCCAACATCGCCAACATGCGCCAGCAGCTGCGCCGGCTGGGCCTGGGCCACGACCCGCGCCGCTCGATCTCCACGATCGACCCGGAGTACTACCGCTGGACCCAGTGGATCTTCCTGCAGATCTTCAACTCCTGGTACGACGAGGACGCCCGCAAGGCCCGCCCGATCACCGAGCTGGTCGCCGCGTTCGAGTCCGGCGCGCGTGAGGTCCCGGGCGGTCGCGCCTGGGCCGAGCTGTCAGGCGCCGAGCGCGACGAGGTGCTGGGCGAGTACCGGCTGGCCTACGCCAAGGAGGTGCCGGTCAACTGGTGCCCCGGCCTGGGCACCGTGCTGGCCAACGAGGAGGTCACCGCGGACGGCCGCTCCGAGCGCGGCAACTTCCCGGTGTTCAAGTCCAACCTGCGCCAGTGGATGATGCGCATCACCGCGTACTCGGACCGGCTGATCGAGGACCTGGACCTGCTGGACTGGCCCGAGGCCATCAAGCTGCAGCAGCGCAACTGGATCGGGCGCTCCGAGGGCGCCCGGGTCGACTTCGCCGTCGACGGCGGGAAGATCACCGTCTTCACCACCCGGCCCGACACCCTGTTCGGCGCCACCTACATGGTGCTGGCCCCCGAGCACGACCTGGTCGACTCCGTCGTCCCCGCCGCCTGGCCCGAGGACGTGCCCGCCGAGTGGACCGGCGGCGCCGCGACCCCCGCCGAGGCCGTCGCCGCCTACCGCGCCACGGCCGCCGCCAAGTCGGACGTCGAGCGACAGGTCGAGGCCAAGGTCAAGACCGGTGTCTTCACCGGCGCCTACGCCGTCAACCCGGTCAGCGGCGAGTCCGTGCCGGTCTTCATCGCCGACTACGTGCTGATGGGCTACGGCACCGGCGCCATCATGGCCGTCCCCGCCCACGACCACCGCGACTTCGCGTTCGCCCGCGCCTTCGCGCTGCCGATGCGCTGCGTCGTCGAGCCGACGGACGGGCGCGGCTCCGACCCGGCCGAGTGGGACGACGCGTTCGACACCTACGACTCCGTCATCGTCAACTCGGCCCGCTCCGAAGGCGATCCGTCGCTGTCCCTGGACGGGCTGAGCGTCGTCGAGGCCAAGGCCCACGTCACCGCCTGGCTGGCCGAGCGCGGCATCGGCGAGGGCACCGTCAACTACCGCCTGCGCGACTGGCTGTTCAGCCGCCAGCGGTACTGGGGCGAGCCCTTCCCGATCGTCTACGACGAGGACGGCGTCATGCACGCGCTGCCCGAGTCGATGCTGCCGGTCGAGGTCCCCGAGGTCGACGACTACTCGCCGCGCACCTACGACGCGTACGACGCCTCCTCCTCGCCGGAGACCCCGCTGTCCCGCAACGAGGCCTGGGTCAACGTCGAACTGGACCTGGGCGACGGCGTCAGGAAGTACCGCCGCGAGACCAACACCATGCCCAACTGGGCCGGTTCCTGCTGGTACGAGCTGCGCTACGTCGACCCGTCGAACTCCGACGCGGTCGTCGACCCGGCCAACGAGCGGTACTGGCTGGGCCCGACGGAGACCAAGCCGGCCGGTGGCGCCGACCTGTACGTCGGCGGCGCCGAGCACGCCGTGCTGCACCTGCTGTACGCGCGCTTCTGGCACAAGGTGCTGCACGACCTGGGTCACGTCTCGTCCGTCGAGCCGTTCCACAAGCTGTTCAACCAGGGCATGATCACCGCCGACGTCTACCGCGACGAGCGCGGCTTCCCGGTGCCCGCCGCCGAGGTCGAGGAGCGCGACGGCCAGTACTTCTGGCAGGGCGAGCCGGTCAAGCGCGAGGCCGGGAAGATGGGCAAGTCCCTGAAGAACGCCGTCGCGCCGGACGACATCGCCGACGAGTACGGTGCCGACACCCTGCGCCTGTACGAGATGTCGATGGGCCCGCTGGACGTCTCCCGTCCTTGGGACACCCGCGCCGTCGTCGGCTCCTACCGCTTCCTGCAGCGCCTGTGGCGCAACGTCGTCTCGGAGACCACCGGCGAGCTGGTCGTCACCGAGGAGGAGGCGGACGAGGCGACGCTGCGCGCCCTGCACAAGGCGATCGACGGCATCCGCGGCGACATGTCCGGGCTGCGCTTCAACACGGCCGTCGCCAAGGCCATCGAGCTGAACAACTACCTGGTCAAGCGCGGTTCCACGCCGCGGACGGTGGCCGAGCAGCTGGTGCTGATGGTCGCGCCGCTGGCCCCGCACATCGCGGAGGAGCTGTGGCGCCGCCTGGGCCACGGCGACTCGCTGGCGCACACCGACTACCCGGTCGCCGACCCGGCGTACGTGGTCGACGAGACGGTGACCTGCGTGGTCCAGATCAAGGGCAAGGTCAAGGCGCGGCTGGAGGTCTCGCCGGGCATCTCGGACGCCGAGCTGGAGGCGCTGGCGCTGGCGGAGCCGGTGGTCGTCGCGGCGATCGGCGGGGCCGAGGTGCGGAAGGTGATCGCGCGGGCGCCGAAGCTGGTGAACATCGTCACCGGCTGAGTGCGGTCGTCGCCGCGGGGCTCTCGCGGGGTTCCTGAGGGAGCCCCGCGGGAGTTCTCGCGGGCTCTGGTCGGGCGGGTGTCCTTCGGGGCGCCCGCCCGTCCGGCGTTCCACGGGGGCGCGAGGGGTGCTCGCGGGGGTGTTCGCCTTGGTCGGGGCCCTCGGGGAGATCCCGGATCTGACCCTGATCTCCGTCCGCGGGGGCAGCTCGGGCTGCCCTCGGGAGGCTTCCGGGGGCTACCGTGGAACCCTCGGCGATGCGGCCCGCGTTGGGCCCGGTGGGGGCCGGAACGACGGCGGAAGGTGGCGCGCGATGGACGTGTTCGGCGTGATGATCGGCTTGGTCCTGCTCATCGGGGTCGCGGTGATGGCGCTGGCCGTGGTCGGCACCGTCAAGGCCGCCAAGGCCGTCGGCGCGAAGATCGAGAAGCACGAGGCCAACGCCCGTCGGGCCGTGCAGACCGCCACCCTCAAGGCGAAGAAGTACACCACGGTCGGCCCGGCCGCGCAGATCGCCTCCGTCCGGCTCGGCCTGCGGACCTCGCTCGACGGCACCCGGCAGGTGCTGGAGAGCGGCCTCGCACAGGACGGCCAGCTCGGCGAGTCGCTGGCCCTGCTGAAGCGGCTCGACGAGCACGCGGCCGAGCTCGACGGCGAGCTGCGGATGCTGGAGCGCGAGCCCGACACCGCGCGGATCGCCGTCAAGCTGCCCCAGCTGCGCGAGCGGGCCGAGCGGATCACGCACTCGGCGGAGACCATGCGCTGGGCCGCGCAGGACCGGATGCACCGGTTCGCGGAGGACGAGCTGAGCCGGCTGAGCCAGGAGTGCGAGAGCGAGGCGGGGGCGCTGCGGCACTGGGTCGCGGGGGGCGGTTCCGCCGGGAGTGCCTCGGGTGGCTCGGGTGCTGGGCGTATGTCGGGTCCCGCCGGTACGTCGGGGGCCGCGCGTTCTTCGGGGGCGGCCGGTTTCGCGGGTTCCGCGGGTTCTGCGGGATCCGCCGGGGGTGCGGCTCGGGCCGGTCTGACCGACGGGAAGGGGCGCCCGAGCGCGGAGGAGCTGCTCGGGCTCGCCGATCCGCTGGCCAAGCTGGCGCAGCGGCTGCGCAAGCCCTCGGCCGGGCCTTCGACGGGGCCCTCGGTGGGCTGAGCCGGCGGCGCGTCGCGAGGCCTTCGGCCGAGGCCTTCTCCGAGGCCTTCTCCGAGGCCTTCTCCCGAGGCTTTCGACCGGTGCCCGGGCCCGGCACCGCCGTCCCGGACCAGGCGCTGTCCTCCCGGACCGACGGAGAGTAACCTCCGGCTCATGCCCTCCGACCTCGCGATTGTCACCGATTCCACGGCCTATCTGCCGCAGGAGACCCTCGACCGGCACGGGATCACGGTGGTCCCGCTGAGCGTCGCGGTCGGTGACTCCGTCCTGAGCGAGGGCGTCGAGATCTCCCCGAAGGACGTCGCCGAGGCGCTGCGCGGCAAGCAGCGGGTGACCACCTCCCGGCCGAACCCGGAGACCTTCGCCGCCACCTACCGGGCCGCCGCGGAGGCCGGGGCGAAGGGGATCGTCTCGGTGCACATCTCCGGCGAACTGTCCGGCACCGTCGAGGCCGCCCGGCTGGCCGCCGCCGAGGCTCCCGTACCCGTGCGGGTGGTGGACAGCCGGCTGGTCGGGATGGCGCTCGGGTACGGGGTGCTGTCGGCGGCCGAGGCCATCGCGGCCGGGCAAGGCCTGACGGAGGCTGCGGAGGCGGCCGTGCGGCGGGCGGCCGGGACCAGCGGGTTCTTCTACGTCGACACCCTGGAACACCTGCGCCGGGGCGGTCGGATCGGGGCGGCTCGGGCGCTGCTCGGCTCGGCCCTGGCGGTCAAGCCGCTGCTGCACCTGGACGGCGGGCGGATCGAACCGCTGGAGAAGGTGCGGACGGCGTCGCGGGCGATCGCGCGGCTGGAGGAGATCGCGGTCGAGCGGTCGGGGGAGCGGGAGGTCGACATCACCGTGCACCATTTGGCGGCGGAGGACCGGGCCGAACCGCTCGCGGAGCGGCTGCGGGCCCGGGTGCCGGGGCTGCGGGAGCTGTACGTGGGCGAGGTGGGGGCGGTGATCGGCGCGCACGTCGGGCCGGGGCTGCTGGCGGTGGTGGTCGCGCCGCGCTGAGGCGGGCGGTGCTGGTGGTGGGTGGCCTGTCGGCCTGATGGCGGGTGGCCCGTTGGTGGGCCCGTCTGGCCGCTCGGTCAACTTAGGACAGTCCTGTCCGCTCTTGTGAGTGACGCTTTTTGTCCACAACCCCCGGGTTATCCACAGGGTTTCGTCAATTTCCGCGCGCTCGTCCGAGGACTCCTACCGTCCTCGGCATGACGACCATGAGCCTGGGCGCGGCGAAGCGCCACGCGATCAACGAGACGGTGCGGCTGCGGATGGCCGCGCTGCTGCCGATGGGTGACGAGCCGGAGGGCAGCTCGGCCGGCGGTTCGCCCGGGGCGGCCTCACTGCCGACGGGGGCGCGGCCTGCGGCTGCCACCGGGCCGCCGTCGATGTCGCCGTCGCCGTCGATGTCGCCATCGGCGGTGCCGTTGGCGTCAGCGGCACCGGCCGGAATGCCGGTTTCGCCGGACGGGGGCGGCCTGCCGGAGCAGGGCGAGGCCGTGGAGCCGGCGGAGGCCGGGGCACATCCGCGGCCCCGTTCGTTCCCCTCGTTCGCCTCGGCGCTGGCGCTCGACCGGCGTGCGGTGGCCGGGCTGGCCATCCTGCTGCTGTTCGCGGTCGGCTACGCCGTGCAGCACTTCTGGCTGGCCCGCCCGCAGACGGTCGCGGTGCCCGCGCTGGCAGCGGTCGCGGCACCGGCGGGGTCCGATTCGTCAGTCCCCGCCGACGCTTCTGCCGCCGATTCCAGGGCCGGGCCCGCGCCCGTAGCCTCGACCGTCCCCGGTACCGGGGCGGCGGCCGTCGTCGTGGACATCGGCGGGCGGGTCCACCTCCCCGGCCTCCACACCCTGCCCGGCGGCTCCCGGGTGGCCGACGCGCTGCGGGCGGCAGGCGGTCCGCTGCCGGACACGGACACCCGAAGCCTCAACCTGGCCCGTGTTCTGACGGACGGCGAGCAGATCCTGGTCGGAGAACAGCAGCCCGCTCCCGCCCCGGCCGCCGTGAGCGGCAGCGGACCTCCTGGGTCCGCCGTGCCCCGACCACCCGTCAGCCTCAACCGCGCCACGCTGGAACAGCTCGATTCCCTGCCCGGCGTCGGCCCCACTCTCGCCCAGCGCATCCTCGCCTACCGCACCTCGCACGGCTCCTTCCGCTCCCTCGACCAACTCCGGCAGGTCAGCGGCATCGGCGCCCGAACGTACGCGGAACTCCGCCCGCTGCTGACGCTCTGACGCTTCCACTGCTGTCGCCCCGCCCGTTCCCCCTGCCCGCTTGCCCAGCCATCGAAGGGAGGTACCGCCGTGTCCGTCGCCACCATGCCGGTCGGCCCGGCCGCCGCACCCCGGTCTCCGGGAGCCGACTTCCGGCTTCTGCTGCCCGCCGTCTCGGCCTGGGCGGTCACGGCGGCGCTCCTGCGGTTGGAACCGGGGTACGAGTCCCTCGTCATCACCGTGGCCGGCACTGCCGCGCTCGCGGCCGTCCTGCTGCTCACCAGGCCGGGAGCCCTGCGCCGGCACGGGGCCGCGGCGACGCTGGCCGCCGTCCTGCTCACGGGCGCGGCGGCCGCGATCGCCACCCCGCTGCACACCGCCGATCTTCACCGGGGGCCGCTACCGGCGCTCGCCCGTGCGTCCATGGCCGCCGGACCACGAACGCCGGGCGCGTCCGCTCCGGTGGTGGACGTGGAGCTGACCGTCGCCGGGGATCCGAAGATCCACACCTCCCGGGGCGGCATCGTCGGCGGGCAGAGGCTCCTCACCGTGGACGCGGTGGCCGACCGCGTCACCCCGCTCCCGGACGGGCGGAGCACCCGCACGCGTACACCGGTGACCGTCATGGCCCGAGGGGCGGAGAGCGAGCCCTGGCGGCGGCTGCTCCCGTCCCAGCGGCTGGCCGCGGAGGCCGAGGTGCGGCCGGCGGGGGAGGGCCACGACGGCGAGTCCGCCGCACTGCTGGTCGTCCACGGGCCGCCCCGGCAACTGGCCCCACCGAGCCTGCCGCAGCGGATCGCCGGCCGGCTGCGCGAAGGCCTGCGCGCGGCCACCGACGGGCTTCCCGCGGACGCGCGCGGACTCCTCCCGGGGCTGGTCGTCGGCGACACCTCGCGGCTGCCCGACGACCTCGACGACGCCTTCCGGGCCACCGACCTGGTCCATCTGGTGGCGGTCAGCGGGGCCAACCTGGCGATCGTCCTCGGTGCGCTGCTGGGCGCGCCCGGGCAGGCCGGTACCCCGGAGCGGCGCGGGCTGGCCGCGCTGCTGGGGCTGTCGCTGCGCACCGGTGCGCTGCTGGGCACCGCGCTGACGCTGGCCTTCGTCACCGTCTGCCGTCCTGAGCCCAGCGTGCTGCGGGCAGCCGGGACGGGGCTGATCGGCATGCTGGCCCTGGCCACCGGCCGTCCCCGCAAGGCGGTGCCCGCGCTCGCCGGAGCGGTCCTGGTGCTGGTCCTGCTGGACCCGTTCCTGGCGCGCTCGTTCGGTTTCCTGCTCTCGGTGCTCGCCACCGCCGGGCTGCTCGTCCTCGGACCGCACTGGGCCGAGGCCCTGCGGGCCCGGCGCTGGCCGCACCACCTGGCGGGCGCGCTCGCGGCAGCGGCGGCCGCCCAGGCGCTGTGCGCTCCGGTGACGGTGGTGCTGTCCGGGCACATCAGCCTGGTCGGCATTCCCTGCAACCTGCTGGCCGAGCTGGCGGTGGCCCCGGCGACACTGCTCGGCTTCGGGGTGCTCGCCCTGGAACCGCTCCTTCCGGCCCTGGCCCGTCTGCTGGCGGAACCGGCCGGGGTGCCGGCCGGCTGGCTCGCCCTGGTGGCGCGACGCGGCGCTGAAGTGCCGGGCGGCCAACTGGCGTGGCCGGGTGGGTGGTTCGGAACGGCGACGGTCGCGCTGGCCGTCCTGGCGACCTGCTGGGCGGCGCCGCTCCTGCTGCCCCGGCGGTCGGAACCGGGAAACCCCGCGCCCAAGCGGCGGCGCTGGGCCCGGGCCCTGGTGACGGGGGCGCTGACGGCGGTCCTGCTGGCCGTGCTGCTGCGCCCGCCACAACTCACCCGGATCGCCACCGGCTGGCCACCGCCGGGGTGGCGACTGGTGGTGTGCGACGTCGGGCAGGGGGACATGTTGGCCCTGTCGACCGGCGTGCCGGACAGCGCGGTGGTGATCGATGCCGGTCCGGACCCGAACGCCGCGGACAGATGCCTGCGCGACCTCGGCATCACGACGGTGCCCTTACTGCTGCTGACGCACTTCCACGCCGACCACGTCGAGGGCGTGCCAGGGGTGTTGCGGGGGCGCAGGGTCGGCGCGGTCGAGGGCACCACGCTGGACGACCCGCCGGCCGAGGCCGCCCGAGTGGCGGGTTGGGTCGCAGGTGCCGGTCTCCGATTGCTCAGAGCCGGTCGGGGCGAACGGCGCTCGGCCGGCCAAGAGTTGGCCTGGGAGGTGGTGTGGCCCGTCCCCGACGCGGCTGTCGAAGCGCCGGGCCCGAACAACGCAAGCGTCGCATTGATGGTGTCACTGACAGGAGGACTACGGATGGCACTGCTCGGAGATCTCGAACCGCAGGCCCAGTCGGCGCTGTTGGGCCGGGTGGGGAGGGTGGACGTCATGAAGGTGGCGCATCACGGATCGGCCTACCAGGACTGGGACTTGGCGGGTGCGCTGCGGCCCCGGCTGGCCCTGGTCTCCTGCGGTGAGGGCAACCCGTACGGCCACCCGTCCCCGAGGACGGTCGACCACCTGCGCGCACTCGGCGCCACTGTGCTGCGGACCGACCGAGAGGGGGACATCGCGGTGACGGGCGACTCCCCGGCCACCCTCGGCGCCGCGGTCCACCCCCAGCCCACCCACGCGGCCCGCCACCCGCGCCACCACGGCGGGCCCGGCGGGGGTGGCGGGCACTCCCGTGAAGCCCACAGTCCCGAAGCCCACAGCCCCGAAGCTCATGCCCGTGAAGCCCGCACCCCCGAAGCCCAAGCCCTCGCCCACGCCCACCCTGGGCAGACCCCTGCCGCCCCCCGAGCCCCGCCTCAGTGACCCCCGCGCTCTCCTCCTCCCACCAACCACGTGGGGCAGGGGAATGGGGTAGGGGGTTGGTGGGAGGAGTGGAGAGGAGCGGGAGCGGGGCCAGCAGAAACGTTCCGGCGCGCTCCGGGCAGGCCCGGAGCGCGCCGGAGAAAACGCCACAAGCCCAAGGTGAAGGGCAGCCCGCAGCCGGGTGCCGCAGGACCGCGCGACGCCATGCGCGAAGCCATGCGCGAAGCCATGCGCGAAGCCATGCGGGAATCGGTCGCGGCGTGCTCCGGGCCCGGCCCGGAGCACGCCGCGAAGAGCCTCATCCCTTGGAGCCCGGCCCGGGGGCAGAGCGCCGCGGCACTCCAGGGCAGCAGAGGTGAGGGCCCTGGATCCGCGGTTCAGACCGTGCGGGGGAGTGGTCGCCTGGGTGCCCCTGGTCTCCCGCGCCTCTGATCCGGAAGGCGCCGGGCACCGGCCCTGCTGCTCTCAGGCGTCCTCGCGCCAGCCCTCGTAGCCGGCCGCGAGGGTGTCGAGGGCGTGGAGCAGTGCGGGCGTCCAGCCGTTCTCCGGGGCTTCGGCCACGATCAGCCACTGGGCGTCCTCGGCGTCGTCCTCGCCCGCGAGCGCGTCGCGGACGACTTCGAGCTCGCCGAGGTCGGGCTGGGTGGCGCCGAGCTCCTCGGCGGCTTCCTCGGCGGTGTCGCGGTCGGGCAGGACGAGCAGTTGCCGGGCGTACGGGTCGTCGACGTCCGGGAGATCGGTGGTGCTGTTCTCGGTCACCCCGTCATTGTCCAGGTCGGGCCGCCCGCTGCGTCGGGCGGGAGCGCCAGCGGTCCGTCGGGAGTGTCCGCGGACCGTGGGATGCTGGTACGCGATGGCCAGGAAGAGTGCACCCGACGACCTGCTCGCCCCGCTGACCCTCGCGGTCGGCCAGGAGGAGCTGCTGCTGGACCGTGCGGTCGCCCAGGTGGTGGCGGCGGCGAAGGCGGCGGACCCGGACACCGACGTGCGGGACCTGCCCCCCGGCGGCCTGCAGCCGGGCAGCCTGGCGGAGCTGACCACACCGTCGCTGTTCGCCGAGCGCAAGGTGATCGTGGTCCGGGCCGCGCAGGACCTCTCCGCCGACTCCGTGAAGGAGGTCAAGGCGTACATCGAGGCCCCGGCCGAGGAAGTGATCATGGTGCTGGTGCACGCCGGCGGCGCCAAGGGCAAGGGGCTGCTGGACGCCGGGCGCAAGGCCGGCGGGCGCGAGGTGGCCTGCGCCAAGCTGGCCAAGGCGAGCGAGCGGCTGGCCTTCGTCAAGGGCGAGTTCCGCACCCTGGGCCGCTCGGCGACCCCGGAGGCCTGCCAGGCGCTGCTCGACGCGCTCGGCAGCGACCTGCGCGAGCTGGCGGCCGCCTGCCACCAGCTGACCTCGGACGTCGAGGGCACGATCGACGAGACGGTGGTGGCCCGCTACTACAGCGGCCGCGCCGAGGCGACCGGCTTCGAGGTGGCGGACCTGGCCGTCACCGGCCGGGCCGCGGAGGCGCTGGAGCGGCTGCGCTGGGCGCTGGCCGTCGGCCAGCCGCCGACCGGCATCACCTACGCGCTGGCCTCCGGGGTGCGCAGCATCGGCCGGCTGGCGAGCGCCGGGCGGAACATGCGTCCGGGTGACCTGGCGCGCGAGCTGGGCATGCCGCCGTGGAAGGTCGACCGGGTCCGCCAGCAGATGCGCGGCTGGACGGGTGACGGCGTGGCCACCGCGTTGACCGCGATCGCCCAGGCCGACGCCGCCGTCAAGGGCGGCTCGGACGACCCGGCCTACGCCCTGGAGCGCGCGGTGGTCGCCGTCGCCCGGGCCGCCCGGGCGGGCTCCCGGCCCGCCTACTGACCGGCCCGCCTGTCGGCACCGGGGGCGCCCGCCTGTCGGCCTGCCCGTCCGCCGGAGTCCGAGAGCGGCTCACGCCCGGAAGCGGCCGACGTACGGCGCGGCGAGGCCCGGGCCTACTTCTTCATGGCCCGCACGGCGTCCTGCCCGTCGGACTGGAGGGCGCCGCGCAGCTCCTCCCTGGACGGTGGCTTGCCCTTGCCCTCGGTGTAGCTGGCCGTGTAGTTGATGTAGTACGTCATCCCGCCGTCGAGGATGTCCAGCTCGGCGTAGACGCTGTGGTACTGGCCCGAGCCGTCGTCCTTGTACAGGAAGTACGCCTCCTCGCCGATCCCCGCGATGTCGGTGACCTGGTAGCCGCGCGCCCGGTAGAGCTCCTTGTTGGCCGCCAGCTCGGGCGCCGGGTTGACCGCCTTGTGCAGGTCGGCGCGCATGTAGAGGTTGGCGTACTCGCTGTCGCTGCCACCGGTGCGCTTGAGCGACATCGAGCAGTTCATGCTGTCCAGCGCCGGGTGCCGGTCGGTGTGGTGGGTCGGCGCGGAGCTGTCCGAGACGGAGTACGTCTGGAGGAGCTTGGTGGGCTTCCCGGTGGTGCAGAAGTCGTCGGAGAGGTGGTAGCCGCGCAGGCCGCGCGGCGAGGAGTCGCTGCTGACCAGGCCGGGGATCGCCATCACGGCGGCGGCCCAGCCGGCCGAGACGATCACCGCGCCGACGAACGCCCAGACGGCGTTGCGCCGCAGGTTCCCACTCCTCGCGGGGGCGGCTCCCGGGGGCATTCCGGAGACGGGGGCCATGCCGGGTGCGGTGGGCAGCCCAGGCGGCGGTCCGAAGCCGCCGGCTCCCGCCGGTCCCGGAGCCCCCGGAGCCCCCGGAGCCCCGAGAGCCCCCGGTGCGGGCTGCGCGCCCCCGCCCGGCTGCTGCGGCGGGAAGCCGTATCCGGGTCCGTTCTGTGCCGGTGGCGGCGGCGGTGGCGTCGTCATGGAAGTCCCCCTGAACCTGGCGCCGGAGTGCTCCCCGCACCCCGGTCGAACCTGACCGACCATAGCGGCCGGACCGCGAAACGCGACAGGCGCCGCAGTGGCCTCCGGAGAGGAGGCCGACTGCGGCGCCTGCCGCATTGCTTCGTTGCACCGCACCCGCGTGGCGAACGCAGGCCGCGTGCGGTGCGAGTCTTACGCGCCTCGGGGTCCGGGTAGAGGGCCGGTCGACCCGAAGCGGTGGGGGCACAGCCCCCAGGGGCGTCAGGCCTGGACGGCCGCGTTGACGCGCTTGGTGATGGCCGACTTCTTGTTGGCGGCCTGGTTGGCGTGGATGACGCCCTTGCTCACGGCCTTGTCCAGCGCCTTGGAGGCGGCGCGGGCCAGCACGGTGGCCTTCTCGGTCTCGCCGGCGGCAGCGGCCTCACGGGCCTTGCGCAGAGCGGTCTTCAGCGAGGACTTGACGGCCTTGTTGCGCAGGCGCGCCTTCTCGTTGGTCTTGTTGCGCTTGATCTGGGACTTGATGTTCGCCACGAAGGAGCCTCAGTCTGTCTGAAAGATTTGAACGGGGTCACACCCGGCGGCCTTCGGTCCAGCTGAGAGGGCATGCCGAGGCCAGGTGCAGCAGCCCACGCTACCAGGGGCCCGCTGCGCACCCCAAACCGGCCGCCCGCGGAAGGCCCCTCCCGGCGCCCGACCGGGGCCCGCACAGCGCCCGACCGGGCCCCTCCCGTGCCCGACCGGCAGCCCACCCCGTGCTCGTGGGAAGATGGGAGGAACTATTTCGATCGGACGAGACTGTCCGGTCCCCGGGAAAACCGGTCAGCGATGACCCGGACACCCCCGGCCCCGGACCAACGGAGAATCGGACCAAGGTGCCCGCGACCCCCAGCAATGTGCCAGAGCCCAGCCGTACCGACCCGGCGCTGATCCGCAACTTCTGCATCATCGCCCACATCGACCACGGCAAGTCGACGCTCGCAGACCGGATGCTGCAGATCACCGGCGTCGTCGACCCCCGGCAGATGCGCGCCCAGTACCTCGACCGCATGGACATCGAGCGTGAGCGCGGCATCACCATCAAGTCGCAGGCGGTCCGCCTCCCGTGGGCGCCGAAGACCGGGCCGAACGCCGGGACGACGCACATCCTCAACATGATCGACACCCCCGGCCACGTGGACTTCACGTACGAGGTGTCCCGTTCCCTCGCCGCGTGCGAGGGCACCATCCTGGTGGTCGACGCGGCCCAGGGCATCGAGGCGCAGACCCTCGCCAACCTGTACCTGGCGCTGGAGAACGACCTCACGATCATCCCGGTCCTCAACAAGATCGACCTGCCGGCCGCCCAGCCGGAGAAGTACGCCGCCGAGATCGCCCACATCATCGGCTGCGACCCCTCCGACGTGCTCCAGGTCAGCGCCAAGACCGGCCTGGGCGTCGAGGACCTGCTCGACCACATCGTCAACACCATCCCGGCCCCGGTCGGCGTCAAGGACGCCCCGGCCCGCGCGATGATCTTCGACTCGGTGTACGACTCGTACCGCGGCGTGGTCACCTACGTCCGTGTCGTCGACGGCCAGCTCACCAAGCGCGAGCGCATCTCGATGATGTCCACCGGCGCCACCCACGAGTTGCTGGAGATCGGCGTCATCTCGCCCGAGCCGAAGGTCGCTGACGGCCTCGGTGTCGGCGAGGTGGGCTACATCATCACCGGTGTGAAGGACGTCCGGCAGTCCAAGGTCGGTGACACGATCACCTCGATGCACAAGGGTGCCACCGAGCCGCTCGGCGGCTACAAGGACCCGCGCCCGATGGTGTTCTCCGGCCTCTACCCGCTGGACGGCTCGGACTACCCGCTGCTGCGCGACGCCCTGGACAAGCTGCGGCTCAACGACGCCGCCCTGGTGTACGAGCCGGAGACCTCGGTCGCGCTCGGCTTCGGCTACCGCTGTGGCTTCCTCGGCCTGCTGCACCTGGAGATCATCCGGGAGCGCCTGGAGCGCGAGTTCAACCTCGACCTGATCTCCACCGCCCCGAACGTGGTCTACCGGGTGATCATGGAGGACGGCAGCGAGCACACCGTCACCAACCCGAGCGAGTTCCCGGTCGGCAAGATCGCCGAGGTGTACGAGCCGGTCGTGCGCGGCACCATCCTCGCGCCCAACGAGTTCGTCGGCGCGATCATGGAGCTCTGCCAGTCCCGCCGCGGCAACCTCCAGGGCATGGACTACCTGTCCGAGGACCGGGTCGAGCTGCGCTACACCCTGCCGCTCGCGGAGATCGTCTTCGACTTCTTCGACCAGCTGAAGTCCAAGACCCGCGGCTACGCCTCGCTGGACTACGAGCCCATCGGCGAGCAGACTGCCCAGCTGGTCAAGGTCGACATCCTGCTGCACGGCGACGCGGTGGACGCCTTCTCCGCGATCGTCCACAAGGACAAGGCCTACAACTACGGCGTCATGATGGCGGGCAAGCTCCAGAAGCTCATCCCCCGCCAGCAGTTCGAGGTGCCGATCCAGGCGGCCATCGGCTCCCGGGTGATCGCCCGCGAGACGGTCCGCGCGATCCGCAAGGACGTCCTCGCCAAGTGCTACGGCGGTGACATCTCCCGTAAGCGGAAGCTGCTGGAGAAGCAGAAGGAAGGCAAGAAGCGGATGAAGATGGTCGGCCGCGTGGAGGTCCCGCAGGAGGCCTTCATCGCCGCGCTGTCCACCGACGCCGAGCCGCCGAAGGAGAAGAAGTAACGGCGGCGGGCGGCGACGCGCGCCGGAAGGGCCCGGGCACCCGCCCGGGCCCTTCCGGCGTTTCCGGGGCCCCTCCGCCCGCGCCCGTCCGGCGGGCTACTTCAGGCTGTTGAGCACCACGGTGACGATCGCCGCCTTCGCCAGCCGCCCGGCGGTGCCGGTGAACACGGTGGGCCGCATCGAGTCGTCCGGGCGGACCACCTGGAGCAGCCCGTCCCGCCGGCCGAGGCTCACGCACTGCACCACGTACCGGAACGAGAACGGGTCCGAGGTGCGCCCCGCCAGCAGCTTGCCGAGGTACTGGCCCTGCGGCAGGGCGGTGGCGCAGCCCATCCGCAGGGTGCCGACGCCGGGGACGGTGACGGCGGCGGCGTCGCCGATCACATGGACGTCCGGGTGGGAGACCGACCGCAGGTGGTCGTCCACCAGGGCCCGGCCGCGCTCGTCCACGGCCAGTCCGGCCTCGGCGGCCAGCGGGTGCGGCTCCAGCGAGGCCGCCCAGACGGTGAGGTCGGCGTCGACCGGGCCGGCGGTGGTGCGCAGCCCGTCCGGGGTGACCTCGGTGACGGTGGCGTTCTCGTGGACGGTCACGCCGAGCCGGGCGAGGACGCGCCGGACGTGGGCCCGGCCCTTGGCCGAGTAGATGCCGCCGACCAGGCCGGAGGCGACGATCCGCACCTGCAGGTCCGGATGGGCCTCGGCGAGTTCGGTGGCCAGTTCGATGCCGGTGGCGCCGCCGCCGACCACGGCGAGGGTGCCGGGCCGGTCGGTCGCGCCGATCCGGCGGCGCAGTTCGTCGGCGCGCTCCGCCGAGTAGGCGAGCTGTTCGGCGCCGGGGACGCCGTGCCAGGCGGTGCGGCTGCCGAGGGCGTGGACCAGGGTGTCGTACGCGAGGGTGCTGCCGTCGTCCAGCTGGACCCTGTGCGCGGCCAGGTCGAGTCCGACGGCCCGGGCCCGGCGGTGGGTGACCCGGCCGCCGCGGGTGAGTTCGCCGATGGTGGGCCAGTCGCGGCCGCGGCCGGCCGCGGTCTCGTGCCGGCGGATGCGGTGCAGGATCCGCTCCTCGGGGGCGACCAGGGTGACGGCGTGCTGCCGTGCGGCGCCCTTGGCCGCGGTGAGCCCGGCGTAGCCGGCGCCCAGTACGACGATCCGCTGCCCGGTGGTGGTGCTGCTCATCTCGTCCGCCTCCTCGCGAGGGCGCTCCGGTGGAGCGCTGTTCGGGAAGGGGACGACGCGGCCGGCCGGGGTGTGACCGTGACCCGTGTCACAGCTCCACGGCGGGGATGCGGGCGAGCTTCTCGGGGTTGACCACGACGTACGCCTCGGTGATCCGGCCGTCGGCCACGGTGAAGGCCAGGACGCCGCCGACCGCGCCGGTGGCCCGGTCGTACCAGACCAGTCCGGGCTCGCCGTTGACCACCGCGCCGGTGGTGTCCAGGTCGGGGGTGAGCCACTTGGCGACCAGGCCGGCGACCATCCGGGCGACCCGGTCGGCGCCGTGGATCGGGCGGACCCCGGCGCGGACGATGCCACCGCCGTCGGAGTGCCAGACCACGTCGGGGTCGAGGATCTCCATCAGGGCGAGGATGTCGCCGCGGGTGCTGGCGGCGGCGAAGGCCTCGACGGCCTGGCGGTGCTCGGCCCGGTCGGCCCCGCCGGTGCGCCGGGGGCGCTCCTGTGTCCGGCCGCCGTCGCGGACCCGGCGGCGGGCCCGGGAGGCGAGCTGCCGGGCGGCGTCGGGGGTGCGTTCCAGGGAGGTGCCGATCTCCTCGAAGCCGACCGCGAAGACGTCGTGCAGCACGAAGGCGGCCCGTTCGGCGGGGGTGAGCTGCTCCAGCACGGCGAGCAGGGCGAGCGAGACGGACTCGCCGCGTTCGGCCAGCTCGGCGGGGGAGTCGGGGCCGTCGGTGTAGGTGACGGCCGGTTCGGGCAGCCACTCGCCGTAGTAGGCCTCGCGGCGGGCGCGGGCGGAGCCCAGCTGGTCGTAGCAGAGCCGGGTGACGACGGTGGTGAGGAAGGCGCGCGGGTCGGCGACGGCGGTGCGGTCGGCGGCCTGCCAGCGCAGCCAGGCGTCCTGGAGGACGTCCTCGGCGTCGGTGAACGAGCCGAGCAGCCGGTAGGCGACCGAGCCGAGGTAGCGGCGGTTCGCCTCGAAGGCGTCCGTGCCACCCGGAGCGTCCGGAGTGCCGGGGCCGCCCGGAGCGCCGGAGGAGTCCGGGCCGTCCGGGCCGTCCGGGGCCTGGTCGTCGATCACCGGCCCAAGGTAGCGCGCGGTGCCCGGGGCGTAAACGACCGGGGCGCGCAGGGCCGAAGCGCGACGGGCCGAAGCATGACGGGCCGAAGCGCGACGGACCGAAGCAGCACGGGCCGAAGCACCACGGGCCGAAGCACCACGGGCCGAAACGCGACGGACCGAAACGCGGCGGGCCGGGGCGGGAAGTCCCCGCCCCGGCCCGCCGGCTGGTGGGACGTCAGTCCATCTCGACCACGGCCTCGGCGAACTGCGCCTGGTAGAGCCGGGCGTAGGCGCCGTCGGCGGCGATCAGTTCGTCGTGCGAGCCCTGCTCGACGATCGAGCCGTTCTCCATCACCAGGATCACGTCGGCGTCCCGGATGGTGGAGAGCCGGTGGGCGATCACGAAGCTGGTGCGGCCGGTGCGCAGCCGGGCCATGGCCCGCTGGATGAGCACCTCGGTGCGGGTGTCGACGGAGCTGGTCGCCTCGTCCAGGACCAGGATGGACGGCTGGGCGAGGAACGCCCGGGCGATGGTGATCAGCTGCTTCTCGCCGGCGCTGACGCCGGCGCCCTCGTCGTCGATGACGGTGTCGTAGCCGTCCGGCAGGGTGCGCACGAAGCGGTCGACGTGGGCGGCCTTGGCGGCCTCGATGACCTGTTCGCGGGTGGCCGACTCGGCGCCGTAGGCGATGTTGTCGGCGATGCTGCCGCCGAACAGCCAGGTGTCCTGGAGCACCATGCCGATGCCGGAGCGCAGTTCCTCGCGGGACATCGCGGCGATGTCCACGCCGTCGAGGGTGATCCGTCCGGAGCTGACCTCGTAGAAACGCATCAGCAGGTTGACCATGGTGGTCTTGCCGGCGCCGGTGGGGCCGACGATGGCGACGGTCTGGCCGGGTTCGACCTTGAGCGAGAGGTCCTCGATGAGCGGCTTCTCGGGGTCGTAGCGGAAGGACACGTCCTGGAAGGCGACCCGGCCGTGCACCACGCCGGGCCGTTCGGGCATGGCCGGCTCGGGGCTCTGCTCGGGGGCGTCCAGCAGCTCGAAGACGCGCTCGGCGGAGGCGACGCCGGACTGCACCAGGTTGGCCATGCTGGCGACCTGGGTGAGCGGCTGGCTGAACTGCCGCGAGTACTGGATGAACGCCTGGACGTCACCGATGGACAGCGCGCCGTTGGCCACCCGCAGACCGCCGACGACGGCGACCAGCACGTACTGGAGGTTGCCGATCAGCATCATCGCGGGCTGGATGATGCCGGAGATGAACTGGGCCTTGTAGCTGGCCTGGTAGAGCGCCTCGTTGTGCGCGCGGAAGGTTTCTGCGGACTCCTGCTGGCGCCCGAACGCCTTGACCAGGGTGTGGCCGGTGTACATCTCCTCGATGTGGGCGTTGAGCTGGCCGGTGGACATCCACTGCTGGACGAACTGCGGCTGGGCCCGCTTGCCGACCTTGGTGGCGACGACCACCGAGACGGGCACCGAGACCAGCGCGATCACGGCGAGCAGCGGGGAGATCCAGAACATCATCGCGAGCACGCCGACCACGGTGAGCAGCGAGTTGACGACCTGTCCCAGGGTCTGCTGCATGGACTGGCCGATGTTGTCGATGTCGTTGGTGACCCGGCTGAGCACCTCGCCGCGCGGCTGCTTGTCGAAGTAGCTGAGCGGCAGCCGGGCGAGCTTGGCCTCGACGTCCTGGCGCAGCCGGTAGCCGGCGGCCTGGATGGCCCGGGTGGCGAGCCGGCCCTGGACGATGCCGAAGAGGGCGGAGACGACGTAGATGCCGAGCACCCAGAGCAGGACGGTGCCGATGGCGCCGAAGTCCATGCCCTGGCCGGGGGTGAAGTCGACGGCGGAGAGCAGGTCGGCGACGCCGCCGTCGCCGTGGGCGCGGAGCCCTTCGATGACCTGGTCCTTGGATGCGCCGGCGGGGAAGCGGGCGCCGATGACGCCGGCGAAGATGAGGTCGGTGGCGTCGCCGAGGATCTTGGGGCCGATGACGGCGCAGCCGATGCCGAGCACGCCGAGGATCAGGACGCCGATCAGGGTGTTGCGTTCGGGGCGCAGCAGGCCGAGGACGCGCTTGCCGGAGCCCTTGAAGTCCATGGACTTCTCGGCGCCCTGGCCGCCCATGAAGCGGCCGGGGCCGGCCGGGCCGCGGCGGGCGGCGGCGGCCTGCGAGTCGCTGGGCAGTTCGGCGGGCTTGGGGGCGTCCTTCGCGAGGTCGGCCGTCGGGGCGTCCTTGGTGAGGCCGGCCTGCTCGGGGGCGTCCGCGGGGGCGGCGGCTCTCGGGGCCGGGCCCTTGTTCAGTTCGGGCTTTCCGGGGCTGGTCACGCCGCCTCCTGCTCGGTGAGCTGGGAGAGCACGATCTCCCGGTACGTCGGGTTGTCGGCCATCAGTTCGTGGTGGGTTCCGGTGCCGACGACGGCGCCCTCGTCGAGGACGATGATCCGGTCGGCGTCGCGGATGGTGGACACGCGCTGGGCGACGATCAGGACGGTGGCGTCGGAGGTCTCGCGGGCGAGGGCCTTGCGGAGCTTGGCGTCGGTGGCGTAGTCCAGCGCGGAGAAGGAGTCGTCGAAGAGGTAGACGGAGGGCCGGCGGACGAGGGTCCGGGCGATGGCCAGGCGTTGGCGCTGGCCGCCGGAGACGTTGCCGCCGCCCTGGGCGATGGGGGCGTCCAGGCCTTCGGGGAGCTTCTCGACGAACTCCTTGGCCTGGGCGATCTCCAGGGCGTGCCAGAGTTCCTCGTCGGTGGCGTCGGGCCGGCCGTAGCGGAGGTTGCTGGCGACGGTGCCGGAGAAGAGGTAGGGCTTCTGCGGGACGATGCCGACGCTCTCGGCGATCGCGGCGGGGGCGAGCTCGCGGACGTCCACGCCGTCGATCAGGACCCGGCCGGAGGTGGCGTCGAAGAGCCGGGGGACGAGGCCGAGCAGGGTGGACTTGCCGCTGCCGGTGGAGCCGATGATGGCGGTGGTCTCGCCGGGGCGGGCGGTGAGGTCGATGCCGCGCAGCACCGAGGCCTCGGCGCCGGGGTAGCGGAAGTCGACGTCGCGCAGTTCCAGGTTGCCGCGGCGTGCCGTCTCGGTGACGGGGGTGGTGGGCGGGACGACGCTGCTGTGGGTGCCGAGGACCTCTTCGATGCGCTCGGCGCAGACCTCGGCGCGCGGCACCATCATGAACATGAAGGTGGCCATCATGACGCTCATCAGGATCTGCATCAGGTAGGAGAGGAACGCGGTGAGCGCGCCGATCTCCATGGCGCCGCTGTCGATGCGGTGGGCGCCGAACCAGAGCACGGCGACGCTGGAGACGTTCACCACCAGCATGACGGCGGGGAACATGACGGACATCAGTCGGCCGACCTGGCGGGCGACGTCGGTGAGGTCCTCGTTGGCGCCGGCGAAGCGGGCCTGCTCCTGGTCGTCCTTGACGAAGGCGCGGATGACGCGGATGCCGGTGATCTGCTCGCGCAGCACCCGGTTCACGGTGTCGATCCGCTCCTGCATGCTGCGGAACTTGGGGCGCAGCGCGCGGACCAGGAGGAGGACGACGACGCCGAGCGCGGGGATGACGGCGAGCAGCAGGCCGGACAGCGGGACGTCCTGGTTGAGCGCCATGATGATGCCGCCGACGCACATGATCGGTGCGGCGACCATGAGCGTGAAGCTCATCAGGGCGAGCATCTGGACCTGCTGGACGTCGTTGGTGGTGCGGGTGATCAGCGAGGGCGCGCCGAACTGGCCGACCTCGCGGGCGGAGAAGCTCTGCACGCGGTCGAAGACGGCGGCGCGGACGTCGCGGCCGAACGCCATGGCGGTGCGGGCGCCGATGAAGACGGCGCCGATGGAGCACAGGGCCTGGACGACGGTGACGGCGATCATCACCCCGCCGACGCGCAGGATGTAGCCGGTGTCGCCCTTGACCACACCGTCGTCGATGATGTCGGCGTTGAGTGTCGGCAGGTAGAGCGCCGCGAGGGTGGACACCAGCTGGAGCAGCACCAGCAGGGTGATCGGTCGGGAGTACGGGCGCAGGTACGCCCTCAGCAGTCTGATCAGCACTAGCACACTCTTGTCGTCGCCGGTCGGGTTGGCCACCCCTAATTCTGGGTGGTCCATGGTGCCGCGCGGGCCATTCGGCGTGTGGGAACCGGGGGTTTGCCCGGCCTTTGCCCTACGGCCGGGTGCGGCACGGGGGGTGCGGGGGCGTGCCGTCGGGTGCTGCCCTCTTACGGAATGACCGCTTTCCCCCTAGGCTGCTGATTGCCCCTTTGTTACTGACCGGTACCGCTCAGGTGAACCGGGGGCCCGGCGGCCGCCCCCCATGGACGCCGCGACAATCCCTCACACGGCCACCCGCCACCGGAGGTCCTCGTTGAGTTCCGCGCAGTCCCTGATCGACTCCGGCAGGCCCGACCTCGTCGCCGGGCGTCCCGCCTCCGTCGCCCACCTGTTCCTGGAGCGGGTCGCCCTGACCCCGAACGCCGAGGCCTACCGCTACCCCTCGCCCGTGGACGAGCAGGCCGCCGACGGCGCGCCCGGCGCCGAGCAGTGGCGCTCGCTCACCTGGGCCCAGACGGCGACCCGGGTGAAGGCGGTGGCCGCCGGCCTGATGGCGCTCGGCATCCGGCCCGAGGACCGGGTGGCCCTGGCCTCCTCGACAAGGCTCGAGTGGATCGTCGCCGACCTGGGCGCCATGTGCGCGGGCGCCGCGATCACCACCGTCTACCCGAGCACCAACGCGGACGAGACCGCGTTCATCCTCTCCGACTCCGGCTCCCGGGCGCTGTTCGCCGAGAACGCGGCGCAGCTGGCCAAGGCCGTCGAGCAGATCGACCGGCTGCCCGAGCTGCGCACCGTGATCCTCTTCGACGCGCCCGCCGAGGCCCCCGAGACCGCCGGCCTCGACCTGATCACCCTCGCCGAGCTGGAGGAGCGCGGCAACCGCCACCTGGCCGAGCACCCGGGCGCGGTGGAGAAGGCCGTCGACGGGCTCGACAAGGAGCAGCTGGCCACCCTGATCTACACCTCCGGCACCACCGGCCGCCCCAAGGGCGTGCGCCTGGTGCACGACTGCTGGGCGTACGAGGGCCGGGCGCAGGAGGCCAGCGGGCTGCTGGGCCCCGACGACGTGCAGTTCATGTGGCTGCCGCTGTCGCACGTGTTCGGCAAGACGCTGATCTCCGGGCAGATCGCCACCGGGCACGTGATGGCGGTGGACGGCCGGGTGGACCGGATCATCCACAACCTGCCGGCGATCCGGCCGACCATCATGGCCTCGGCGCCGCGCATCTTCGAGAAGGTCTACAACGGCATCGCGGGCAGGGCCCGGGCCGAGGGCGGCGCCAAGTACAAGATCTTCATGTGGGCGGCCAAGGTCGCCCGCGAGTACGCCCGGGTGGTGCAGGAGAACCGGGTCGCCACCGGGACCGACTCCGCCCCGCTGGGCCTGCGGGCCCAGCACGCGCTCGCCGACAGGCTGGTGTACGCGAAGATCCGGGCGGCCTTCGGCGGCCGGATGCGCGGCGCGGTCTCCGGCAGCGCCGCGCTCGCCCCGGAGATCGGCTACTTCTTCCTCGGCGCCGGGGTGCCGATCCTGGAGGGCTACGGCCTGAGCGAGACCAGCGCCGGCTCCTGCGTCAACCGCGCGGAGGACGTGCGGATCGGCACGGTGGGCCGCCCGCTGCCCGGCACCGAGGTGCGGATCGCCGAGGACGGCGAGATCCTGCTGCGCGGCCCGGGCGTCATGCGCGGCTACCACAACCTGCCGGAGAAGACCGCCGAGGTGCTGGAGCCGGACGGCTGGTTCCACACCGAGGACATCGGCGAGCTCACCCCGGACGGCTTCCTGCGGATCACCGACCGCAAGAAGGACCTGTTCAAGACCTCCGGCGGCAAGTACGTGGCGCCCAGCGAGGTCGAGGGCAAGTTCAAGGCGGTCTGCCCGTTCGTCAGCAACATCCTGGTGATCGGCAACGGCCGCAACTACTGCACCGCGCTGATCGGCCTGGACGAGGCGGTCCTGCTGCCGTGGGCCGCCGAGCACGGCCTGGCCGGCAGGTCCTACGCCGAGCTGGCCGCCGAGCCGGCCGTGCACCGCCTGATCGAGGGCTTCGTCAAGCGGGTCAACGGCGACCTCCAGCGCTGGCAGACGATCAAGAAGTTCCACCTGCTGCCGCGCGACCTCGACATCGAGCACGGCGAGCTCACCCCGAGCCTGAAGATCAAGCGCCCGGTGGTCGAGCGGACCTACGCGGACGCGGTGGCCGCGATGTACGCGGGCGCCAACGAGGCCTGAGCACCCCCGCTCCCGTACGGCCCGCCGGGTTAGGTCGGGCCGTACGGGACAATGGGCTCATGCCCTCCGCACTCCCCGACGGCGAACCGGTGCCGTCCGACGGTTCCCTGCCCGCGCACGCCCTCGACGGGTTGGGCGCGCGGCCGTTCGGCTTCTACCTGCACGTGCCGTACTGCGCCAGCCGCTGCGGCTACTGCGACTTCAACACGTACACCGCCACCGAGCTGCGCTCCTCCGGGGCGGTCGCCTCGCAGGACACGTACGCGGACAACGTGGTCGCCGAGATCCGCCTGGCCCGGAAGGTGCTGGGGGACACGGACCTCCCGGTGCGGACGGTCTTCCTCGGCGGTGGCACCCCGACCCTGCTGCCCGCCCGCGACCTGGTGCGGATGCTCGCCGCGATCCGCGACGAGTTCGGCCTCGCCGAGGACGCCGAGGTCACCACCGAGGCCAACCCGGAGTCGGTCGACCCGGCGTACCTGGCCGAACTGCGCGAGGGCGGCTACAACCGGCTCTCCTTCGGCATGCAGAGCGCCCGCCCGCACGTGCTGAAGCTGCTCGACCGCCACCACACCCCGGGCCGCCCCGAGGCGTGCGTGGCCGAGGCCCGCGCGGCCGGCTTCGAGCACGTCAACCTCGACCTGATCTACGGCACCCCGGGCGAGTCCGACGACGACTGGCGGGCCTCCCTGGACGCCGCCATCGGCGCCGGGCCCGACCACGTCTCCGCGTACTCGCTGATCGTCGAGGAGGGCACCCGGCTCGCCGCCCGGGTCAAGCGCGGCGAACTGCCGATGATCGACGACGACGTGCACGCCGACCGCTACCTGATCGCCGAGGAGGCGCTGAGCGCCGCCGGCTACTCCTGGTACGAGGTCTCCAACTGGGCCACCACCCCCGAGGGCCGCTGCCGCCACAACGAGCTCTACTGGACCGGCGCCGACTGGTGGGGCGCCGGCCCCGGCGCCCACAGCCACGTCGGCGGCGTCCGCTGGTGGAACGCCAAGCACCCCGCCGCCTACGCCCGGGCCCTCGCCGAGCACCGCACCCCGGCCCAGGCCCGCGAGCTGCTGGCCGACGAGGACCGCCGCGTCGAGCGCGTCCTGCTCGAACTGCGCCTCGTCGAGGGCGTCCCCCTGGACCTCCTCACCGCCACCGGCCGCGAGTGGGCCGCCCGCCACCTCGCCGACGGCCTCCTCGCCCCCGGCCCCTACGAGCGGGGCCGCGCCGCCCTCACCCTCCGGGGCCGCCTCCTGGCCGACGCGGTGGTACGCGACCTGGTGGACTGAGTGTCGTCAAGGTGGTGTCAGCCGTCGGAGGGAGCGCGCCATGACCGCCGTCGATGACCGGGTGACGGGGATCTTCGAGAACCTGGAGGTCCCCGAAGGCTTCAGAGCCGAGCTCCTGACCGAGCCGACCCGGGCGAGCGCCTCCGGACTCCCGGACTGCACGGTGGAGCGGACGACCAAGTTCGGCGAACCCGTTCCGCTGGACCTGCCGGGCATCACACTCGACACCTCGGAGTTCAAGACCTACTCCGGACCCGGCAGGGCCGTGAAGTCGATCAACTCCTCGACCCGGCCCAGGAGTTCGGGCTCCAGGTCCTTGTAGCTGTTCACCTTCGACAGGATGTGCTTCCAGGCCGCCGGGGTGTCCACCGGCCAGCCGAGGCGGCGGCAGGTGCCCTCCTTCCAGTCCTCGCCCCTCGGGACGGCCGGCCAGGCGGGGATGCCGACGCTGGCGGGCTTCACGGCCTGCCAGATGTCGATGTAGGGGTGGCCGACGACCAGCACCGAGGCGCCGGTGACCTGGGCGGCGATGCGGTGCTCCTTGGTGCCGGGGAGCAGGTGGTCGACCAGGACGCCGAGGCGCCGTCCCGGGCCGGGGGCGAAGTCGGCGACGATCGCGGGCAGGTCGTCGATGCCGCGCAGGTACTCGACGACCACGCCCTCGATCCGCAGGTCGTCGCCCCAGACCCGCTCGACCAGCTCGGCGTCGTGCCGGCCCTCGACGTAGATCCGGGACTCGCGGGCGACCCGGGCGCGGGCGTTCGGGACGGCGATCGAGCCGGAGGCGGTACGGGCCGGGGTGCGGGGCGCCGCCGGGCCGGCCGGGCGGACCAGGGTGACGACCCGGCCCTCCAGCAGGAAGCCGCGCGGCACCAGCGGGAACACCCGGTGCTTGCCGAACCGGTCCTCCAGGGTGACGGTGAACCCCTCGGCGGTCTTCTCGCAGCGCACCACCGCCCCGCAGAAGCCGCTCGCCGCCTCCTCGACCACCAGGTCCCGCTCGGCGGGCACCTCAGGGGCGGGAGCCTGCTTCTTCCACGGCGGGGTCAGGTCGGGTCCGTACTGGCGGCTGCGCATGGTCGCGAGTCTACGGACGGACCGTCACAGGCCCGGCGCGCCCCAGACCGGGAACCAGCGGCTGAGGTCCTTCTCCAGCCGCAGGTCGTTCCCCAGCATCGCGTTGACCTGCAGCTCCAGCGGACTGTTGCGCCGCTCCCCGCCGCCGGGCATCGGGGCGAAGGGGTAGAACGTCCCCCGCTTGTAGAGGTAGACCAGGGCCAGCGACTGCCCCTCGGGGTTGCGGAAGGCCACCAGCGAGCAGAGCAGCTGGGGCCCGAAGCCGTTCGCCTCCAGTTCGCTGTTGACCGCGTGCAGGTCGTTCACCAGCTCCGGCAGCTCCTCGGGCCGGTGCCGGGCGAGCAGCCAGGAGTAGCCGTAGCCGTCCTTGGAGGCCTCCACCGGGACGCCGCCGCGCTCGGTGTCGGCGTCCAGCAGTGCCCTGACCTGCTGCTCGACCTGGACGAAGGCCGCGCCCTCGACGGCGGCGAAGCAGACCGAGCCGAGCCCGGTGGGGGTGAACCCGGCCCCGGCCTCCAGGGTGAGCGCGGCGGACGGCACGCCGAACAGCTGGTCGAGGTCGGGCTTGACGGGCTTGGAGCGGCCGAACAGGGTGTCCAGGAATCCCACGGCGGTCCTTTCGGGACGGAACGGGACGGAATCGGCTGGGACGGAATCGGCTGGGATGGGTCGGGTCGGGGCGGGTCGGGACGGGGCCGGA
The DNA here is from genome assembly GCF_044763205.1 of Kitasatospora sp. NPDC096204. Classification (NCBI taxonomy): domain Bacteria; kingdom Bacillati; phylum Actinomycetota; class Actinomycetes; order Kitasatosporales; family Streptomycetaceae; genus Kitasatospora; species Kitasatospora sp. NPDC096204. The sequence continues at coordinate 130,923 of NZ_JBIWFT010000021.1, read as the reverse complement.
CAGAACGGGCTCACTGCCCGAGCTGCCCGGAGATCCTCGCCAGCTGCTCCAGCCGCTTCTCCAGCGTCGGGTGGGTGGAGAACAGCTGCGAGGCGGTCTCCCGGGCGCTCAGCGCGGGGGCGAAGTAGAAGGCGTTGTACGGCTGCGCCTGGCGCAGGTCCTTGCTGGGGATGGCCGCGATCTGCCCGGTCACCTTGGTGAGCGCCGAGGCCAGGGCGCTGGGCCGCCCGGTGAGCTGGGCGGCGGCCCGGTCCGCGGCCAGTTCGCGGTAGCGGGACAGCAGCCGGGTGAGCAGGAAGCTGATCGCGTAGACGACGATCGACACCAGCGGGATGATCAGCGCCAGGATGGCCGCGTTCTGGTCGTTGTTGTTGCGTCCGCCGCCCATGAACCCGCCGTACACGGCGATCCGGGTCATCGCCCCGGCGAGGACGCCGAGGAAGCCGGCGATCGTCATCACCGCGACGTCCCGGTGGGCGACGTGCGACAGCTCGTGGGCGAGGACGCCCTCCAGTTCCTCCGGCTCCAGCCGGCGCAGCAGCCCGGTGGTCACGCAGACCACCGCGTTCTGCGGGTTGCGGCCGGTGGCGAAGGCGTTCGGCATGTCGCTGTCGGCGACCGCCACCCGGGGCTTGGGCATGTCGGCGAGGGCGCAGAGCCGGTCGACGGTGCCGTGCAGCTGGGGGAACTGCTCCGGGGACACCTGGCGGGCGCCCATCGCCCGTTCGGTGATCTTGTCGCTGAACCAGAACTGGGCCACGAACAGCCCGCCGGAGATCAGGACGATCAGTGGCCAGGCGCCGCGCAGCAGCGCGATCAGCAGGCCGGTGAAACCGACGTACAGCAGCCCGATCACGAACATCGTCGCGACCATGCGGCTGGTCAGGCCGCGGTCGGGCGCGAAACGGGTGTGCTGGCCCGAGCTCGACATCGCTTGCTCCTCCGTTCGCCGTCGCTTTCGATGCTGCCACCCGGACGGCCTCCCGGCACCACTCCGGCGCCGGGAGGATCGAACCGGCGGGGCCCCGCGGGCCGTGTCCGGAACTGCGGGGAGGATCACCCCGGTCGGGCCGTTCCTGCCACAGGACCCGGGCCGTACACTGGCAGGTACGGTTCTGGCACTCGTACGTTCAGAGTGCCAAGGCCGAGGGCCCCGGAACGGCCCGCAGCGAGGGACACGGTCGGACGACGTGCGAGGACGGAGGTGCGTGCCCCATGGCCGGTGAGGTCCGCCAGCTGGACGAACGCAAGCTCGCGGTGCTCCGCGCGATCGTGCAGGACTACGTGGGCACCGAGGAGCCGGTCGGCTCCAAGGCCCTGGTGGAGCGGCACAACCTCGGGGTCTCCCCGGCGACCGTCCGCAACGACATGGCGGCGCTGGAGGAGGACGGCTACATCCACCAGCCGCACACCAGCGCCGGCCGGATCCCCACCGACAAGGGGTACCGCCTCTTCGTCGACAAGCTCGCCGAGATCAAGCCGATGACCGCCCCCGAGCGCCGGGCCATCCGGCACTTCCTGGACGGCGCGGTGGACCTGGACGACGTGGTCGCCCGCACCGTGCGGCTGCTCGCCCAGCTCACCCGGCAGGTCGCGGTGGTGCAGTACCCGTCGCTGACGCGCTCCACCGTCCGGCACATCGAGCTGGTGGCGCTGGCCCCGGCCAAGGTGATGCTGGTGCTGATCACCAACACCGGCCGGGTCGAGCAGCGGATGGTCGACTGCCCGGGCCCGGTCGGCGAGACGGTGCTGGCGGACCTGCGGGCCCGGATCAACGCGAGAGCCGTCGGCCGGCGCCTCCCGGAGGTCCCCGGGCTGCTGGAGGAGCTGCCGGCGCAGTTCGAGCAGGACGACCGGCCGACCGTCAGCACGGTCCTGGCGACACTGTTCGAGACGCTCGCCGAGCAGAACGAGGAGCGGATCATGCTGGCCGGCACGGCCAACCTGACCCGCTTCGGGCACGACTTCCCGCTCACCATCCAGCCGGTGCTGGAGGCCCTGGAGGAGCAGGTCGTCCTGCTCCGTCTCCTGGGTGAGACCGCGGACGCCGGGATGACGGTCCGGATCGGGCGGGAGATCGCCTACGAGGGGCTGAATTCCACCTCGGTCGTTTCGGTCGGCTACGGTTCGGGCGACGAGAGCGTGGCGAAACTGGGTGTGATCGGTCCGACCCGGATGGACTACCCGGGCACAATGGGGGCGGTGCGAGCGGTGGCGCGGTACGTGGGCCAGATCCTGGCCGAGTCCTAGCAAGGGTCGCCGTCGGGCCTCCGACGGCGACGTCCAGTCGCAGCACTACTACAGGCGGAACAAGCGGAGCATTTGGTGGCCACGGACTACTACGCGGTACTCGGCGTCCGACGGGATGCGGGGCAGGACGAGATCAAGAAGGCGTTCCGGCGCCTGGCACGCGAACTGCACCCGGACGTCAACCCGGACCCGAAGACGCAGGAGCGGTTCAAGGAGATCAACGCCGCCTACGAGGTGCTCTCCGACCCGCAGAAGCGTCAGGTCTACGACCTCGGCGGGGACCCGCTGTCCCCGGGCGGCGGCGGTGCGGGCGGCTTCGGTGCCGGCGCGGCGGGCTTCGGCTTCTCCGACATCATGGACGCCTTCTTCGGCGCCGCGGCCGGCCAGCGCGGCCCGCGCTCGCGCACCCGCCGCGGCCAGGACGCCATGATCCGGCTGGAGATCACCCTGGAGGAGGCCGCCTTCGGCACCACCAAGGAGCTCCAGGTCGACACGGCCGTCACCTGCACCACCTGCAGTGGCGAGGGCGCGGCCCCCGGCACCTCGGCGCAGACCTGTGACATGTGCCGCGGCAAGGGCGAGGTCTCCCAGGTCACCCGGTCCTTCCTGGGCCAGGTCATGACCTCCCGCCCCTGCCCGCAGTGCCAGGGCTTCGGCACCGTCGTGCCGACCCCGTGCCCGGAGTGCGCCGGCGACGGCCGCGTGCGCGCCCGCCGCACCCTGACCGTCAAGATCCCGGCCGGTGTCGACAACGGCACCCGGATCCAGCTGGCCGGCGAGGGCGAGGTCGGCCCCGGCGGCGGCCCGGCCGGCGACCTCTACGTCGAGATCGCCGAGACCACCCACAACATCTTCCAGCGGCGCGGGGACGACCTGCACTGCACCGTCACCATCCCGATGACGGCGGCCTCGCTCGGCACCCAGGTGCCGCTGCAGACCCTGGACGGCCTGGAGGAGGTCGACATCCGGCCCGGCACCCAGTCCGGCCAGTCGATCCCGCTGCACGGCCGGGGCATCACCCACCTGCGCGGCGGTGGCCGGGGCGACCTGATAGTGCACGTCGAGGTGAAGACGCCCAGCAAGCTCGACGCCGAGCAGGAGGAGCTGCTGCGCCGCCTCGCCGTGCTGCGCGGCGAGGAGCGTCCGTCCGGCCAGTTCGCACCGGGCCAGCAGGGCCTCTTCTCCCGGCTGAAGGACGCCTTCAACGGCCGGTAGCCGTCCGCGGAGGGGTGCCGGGGGCTCGGGATCCGTCCCGCCCCCGGCACCCCTTCCGTGTGTCCGTCCCACTTCTGGAGGTTTTCCGTCATGACCGCGCCCGTCTTCTTCGTCGAGACCGAGCGGATCGCCGCCGCCGCGCCCGGGGCCGTGGTGCGCCTGGACGGCCCGGAGGGGCGGCACGCGGCCGCGGTCAAGCGGCTGGAGCCGGGCGAGGCGGTGACCCTGGCCGACGGGCTGGGGCTCGGCGTGGACGGCACGGTCGCCGAGGTGCTCGGCAAGGACGCGATCGACGTGGCGGTCGCCGCCGTGCGCCGGGAGCCGGAGCCCGCGCCGCGGATCGTGGTCGTCCAGGCGCTGCCCAAGGGCGACCGCGGCGAGCTGGCCGTGGAGACGATGACCGAGGTCGGCGTGGACGTGGTGATCCCGTGGTCCGCCTCGCGCTGCATCACCCAGTGGAAGGGCGAGCGCGGCGCCAAGGCGCTCGCCAAGTGGCGGGCCACCGCCCGGGAGGCCGGCAAGCAGTCCCGCCGGCTGCGCTTCCCCGTGGTCCGGGACGTGATGACCACCCGGCAGCTGGCGCCGGTGCTGCTGGGGGCCGCGTTCGCCGCCGTGCTGCACGAGGAGGGCGCCGAGCCGCTGGCGCACGCCGGCCTGCCGGAAGGCGGGGACATCGTGCTGGTGGTCGGCCCGGAGGGCGGGGTCTCCCCGGAGGAGCTGGCCGCCTTCGCCGAGGCGGGCGCCAAGCCGTACCGGCTGGGCCCCTCGGTGCTACGCACCTCCACCGCCGGGGTCGCCGCCGGCGCACTGCTGCTGGGGCGCACCGGCCGCTGGTCGTAGGGCCCGTCGGGGCGGTGCGACGGCCGTCCGCGGGCGGCGCCGGGAGTCTGCGGAAAACGGCGCGGACCGTACGCGCGGCTGCCTAGGCTGGCCGGGTGACGGACTCCCTGAGCACCTCCCCGAACAGCTCGGCGGGCGCCTACCTGCGCCATCCCCACCTGCACGGCGACCTGGTCGCCTTCGTCGCCGAGGACGACCTCTGGCTCGCCCCGCTGGACGGCGGCCGGGCCTGGCGGCTGACGGCGGACCACCTGCCGGTCCACCACCCGCGGTTCTCCCCGGACGGGCGTCACCTCGCCTTCACCTCCACCCGGGACGGCGCCCCCGAGGTGCACGTGGTGCCGGTGGACGGCGGCCCGTCGCGCCGGCTCACCCACTGGGGCAGTCACCAGACCCGGGTGCTGGGCTGGACGGCCGACGGCCGCCCGATCGCCGCCACCGCCGCCGGCGAGTCGAGCTCCCGCCGCACCTGGGCGCACGCCGTGCCGCTGGACGGCGGCGAGCCGCAGCGGCTGCCGTACGGTCCTGTCGGCGCCCTCGCCTTCGAGCCGGGCGGGGACCGGGTGCTGCTGAACAGCGTCAACGGCCGTGACCCGGCCTGGTGGAAGCGGTACCGGGGCGGGCGGGCCGGCAAGCTGTGGCTCGGCCGGGACGAGTTCGCCCGCGTCCACGCGGAGCTGGACGGGCAGCTGGACTCGCCGCTGTGGGTGGCCGGGGAGGACGGGCGGGACGGCAGGATCGCCTTCCTGTCCGACCACGAGGGCGTCGGCGAGCTGTGGTCCAGCCGCCCGGACGGCACCGACCTGCGCCGCCACTCCACCGACCCGGACGGCTTCTACGCCCGGGGCGCCACCACCGACGGCACCCGGGTGGTCTTCCACCGGGCCGGCGACCTCTGGCTGCTGGACGACCTGACGGGTGCCGAGCCGCGCCGGCTGGACGTCCGCCTCGCCGGTCCGCGGGCCGGGCGCCGCCCTCGCCCGGTGCCCGCCGCGCACTGGCTGGACTCCGTCGCCCCCGACCGCACCGGCCGGGGCAGCGCCGTGGTGGTGCGCGGCAGCGTGCACTGGCTGACCCACCGCGAGGGCCCGGCCCGGGTGCTGGACGAGACCCCCGGCGTGCGCGGGCGCCTGGCCCGGGTGGTGCCCTGCGAGGACGGCGCCCAGGGCGTGCTGTGGGTGACCGACGCCGAGGGCGAGGACGCCCTGGAGTTCGCCCCCGACCTGCACGGCGCCGAGCGCCGCCGGCTGGCCGCGGGGCGGCTCGGCCGGGTCAACTCGCTGACGGTCTCCCCGGACGGCAGGCGGGCCGCGCTCGGCGTGCACGACGGCCGGGTGCTGCTGGTCTCGCTGGCCGACGGCGCCGTGCACGAGCTGGACCGCAGCGCCGACGGCGAGCCCGGCGGGCCCGTCTTCAGCCCGGACTCGGCCTGGCTGGCCTGGTCACGCCCGGTGCGGGGGATGGGCCCGCACTCGCTGCGCCAGATCGTGCTGGCCGACCTGGCCACCCGGACCGTCGGCGAGGTCACCCAGCCGCGCTTCGTGGACACCTCGCCCTCCTTCACGGCGGACGGCCGCTACCTGGCCTTCCTGTCGGTGCGCAACTTCGACCCGGTCTACGACGCCCACGTCTTCGACCTGTCGTTCCCAAACGGCTGCCGCCCCTACCTCGTCACGCTGGCCGCCGACACCCCCTCCCCGTTCGGCCCGCGGCGGGCCGGGCGCCCGCTCGGCGGGGAGGAGGACGAGCCGAAGGCCGGGAAGGCGGACGGCGAGGCGGCGGCCGGCGCCGCGCCGGTGACCAGGGTGGACCTGGACGGCATCGCCGACCGGATCGTCCCGTTCCCGGTCGAGGGCGGCCGCTTCGAGGAGCTGGCCGCCGCCAAGGACGGCGTGCTCTGGACCAGGGCCCCGCTGACGGGCGAACTCGGCGACGAGGCGGCCTCGTTGGACGACGACCGGCCGCGCCCGGTGCTGGAGCGCTTCGACCTGAGGAAGCGCCGGGTCGAGCAGCTGGTGCACGGCGTCGACGACTTCGCGGTCAGCGCGGACGGGACCCGGGTGGCCGTGCTGGACGGGGGCGAACTGCGGGTCGTCCCGGCCGACCACAAGGGCGGCGACGACGAGGAGAGTGCCGTCGACCTCGCCCGGCTGCGGGTGACCGTCGACCCGGCCGCCGAGTGGCGGCAGATGTACGCCGAGAACGGTCGGCTGATGCGGGACAACTTCTGGCGCCCCGACCTCTCCGGCGTCGACTGGGCCGGGGTGCTGGAGCGCTACCGGCCGCTGGTCGAGCGGATCGGCTCGCACGACGAACTGGTCGACCTGCTCTGGGAGGTGCACGGCGAACTCGGCACCTCCCACGCCTACGTGATGCCGTACGGCCGGTACACCGAGCCCGCCCGGCGCCAGGGCCTGCTCGGCGCCGACCTGGTCCGGGACGGCGAGCGGTGGCGGATCGCCCGGATCCTGCCCGGGGAGTCCTCCGACCCCAGGGCCCGCTCGCCGCTGGCCGCGCCCGGCGCCGCGATCCGCCCGGGCGACGCGGTGCTCGCCGTCAACGGCCGCCCGGTGGACCCGGTCACCGGGCCGGCGCCGCTGCTGGCCGGCACCGCCGGGCAGCCGGTCGAGCTGACCGTGGCCGGGAAGGACGGCACCGACCGGCGTCACCCGGTGGTCGTCCCGCTCGCCGACGAGGAGGCGCTGCGCTACCACGACTGGGTGGCCGGGCGGCGGGCCGCGGTGCGCGAGCTGTCCGGCGGGCGGCTGGGCTACCTGCACATCCCCGACATGCAGACGGCCGGCTGGGCCCAGCTGCACCGCGACCTGCGCAGCGAGATGGCCAGGGAGGGCCTGGTCGTCGACGTCCGGGGGAACCGGGGCGGCCACACCTCGCAGCTGGTGATCGAGAAGCTGGCCCGCCGGATCATCGGCTGGGACGTCATCCGGGACACCGACCACCCGGTGCCCTACCCGGCGGACGCCCCGCGCGGCCCGGTGGTCGCGCTCGCCGACGAGTTCACCGGCTCGGACGGCGACGTGGTCAACGCCGCCGTCCAGGCGCTCGGGATCGGCCCGGTGGTCGGCACCCGCACCTGGGGCGGGGTGATCGGCATCGACAGCCGCTACCGGCTGGTCGACGGCACCCTGGTCACCCAGCCCAAGTACGCGCTCTGGATGGAGAACTACGGCTGGGGCCTGGAGAACCACGGCGTCGACCCGGACGTCGAGGTGCCGTTCGCCCCGCACCACTGGGCGGCCGGCGAGGACCCCCAGCTGGCCGAGGGCGTCCGGCTCGCGCTGGCGGGGCTCGCCGAGACCCCGGCCCGCACGGCGCCGCCGCTGCCCTGGGCGTAGCGGGGCCTGGTGGCGGGGCTTGGTAGCGGGAAGCCGGAGTGGGAGGTCGGCCCGGCCGACTTCCCACTCCGGTGTGCGGGGGCGTGGGTAGGATGCGGGGCTGCTTCTTGATCCACAGTCCACGGGGGAAGACATGGCGCAGGGCTACCCGCCGCCGCAGTACGGCCGGAATCCATACGCACAGCAGCCGCAGCAGCCGTACCCGCCGGCGCCGTCGTACCAGCAGCCGTACCAACAGCCGCAGCCGCAGCCGCAGCCGTACCCGCAGCCGTACCCGCAGCCTCACCAGCCGCAGCCCTACCAGCAGCCGTACCCGCCCCAGGCCTACGCCCAGCCCCCGGCCTACGCGCAGCCGCAGGGCCGGGCGCTGCCGCCCTGCCCCAAGGAGGCGGGCGGCGGCCGGCGGTTCCTGGCGATCGTGCTGGACTGGCTGTTCGCGATCGGCCTCGGCTTCGTCGCCGCCAACGCCGCGAGCCGCCCGAGGACCGAGCACGTGGCCGGCCACGCCGTGCAGAGCGGCGGCCCGGTGGTGCCGTACTTCGTGGCGCTGCTGGCCGTCGGCCTCGGCGCGTCCTTCCTCAACCAGGTGGTGCTCGCCCGGCTGACCGGCTTCAGCGTGGGCAAGGGGATCATGGCGATGCGGGTGGTGCGCCGCAAGGGCGTGATGCGGCCCGACACCTGGCGGCTCACCAGGCGCTGGCTGCTCGGCTTCGTCATCCTCGCCGTCAACCTCCTCACCGAGGACTACGACAGCGACGAGGGCGACCTGGTCGGCGTGCGCTCGGTGCGCTGGAAGCACCTCCAGGAGTACCAGCAGGCCGTCGCCCGGCTCGGCTAGGCTGCGCCCGTACGGCCCCACCACACCCGACGTACCGATCCCGAGGAGAGCGCCATGGCCGGCGAGCCGCAGCCCGACTGCCTGTTCTGCAAGATCGTGGCGGGCGAGATCCCGGCGACCGTGGTGCGCAAGACCGAGCGCACCCTCGCCTTCCGCGACATCGCCCCCAAGGCGCCCGTGCACGTGCTGGTGATCCCGCACGTGCACTACCCGAACGCGGCCGCGCTGGCCGCCGCCGAGCCGGAGATCGCCGGCGAACTGCTCGCCGAGGCGGGCGCGGTGGCCCGGGACGAGGGCATCGAGGACTACCGGCTGATCTTCAACACCGGTGCGGGCGCCGGACAGACCGTCTTCCACGCGCACGTCCACGTCCTCGGCGGGATGTCGATGACCGAGCGCATGGTCTGACCCACCGTGTCCCAGCGCGAACTCGTCGTCCTCGGCACCGCCAGCCAGGTGCCCACCCGGCACCGCAACCACAACGGCTACCTGCTGCGCTGGGACGGCGAGGGTCTGCTGTTCGACCCCGGCGAGGGCACCCAGCGCCAGATGCTGCACGCCGGGGTCACGGCCACCCAGATCACCAGGATCGCGGTCACCCACTTCCACGGGGACCACTGCCTGGGCCTCGCCGGGGTGATCCAGCGGATCAACCTCGACCGGGTCCCGCACCCGGTCGACGTCTACTTCCCGGCCTCCGGCGAGGTCTACTTCGAGCGGCTGCGGCACTCCACCGCCTACCACGAGACGGCCGTGCTGCGGCCCCGGCCGATCGACGAGCCCGGACCGCTGCCCGCGCCCGGCGCCCGCTTCGCGCTGGACGCCGTCCGGCTGGACCACGCGGTGGAGTCCTTCGGCTACCGGCTGTCCGAGCCGGACGGCCGCCGGCTGGTGCCGGAGCGGCTCGCCGCGTTCGGCGTGCGCGGCCCGGCGGTGGGCCGGCTCCAGCACGAGGGCGCGATCGAGGTGGACGGCCGCACCGTCACCCTGGCCGAGGTCAGCGAGCCGCGGCCGGGCCAGCGGTTCGCCTTCGTGATGGACACCCGGCTGTGCGAGGGCGTGCACACCCTCGCCGAGGGCGCCGACCTGCTGGTCGTCGAGGCGACCTTCACCGACGCCGACGCCCGCCTCGCCGAGGAGCACGGCCACCTCACCGCCGGGCAGGCCGCCAAGGTCGCCGCCGAGGCCGGGGTGCGCACCCTGGTGCTGACCCACTTCTCCCAGCGCTACCCGGACCTCGGCCAGCACCTGGCCGACGCCCGCAAGCACTTCGACGGCGAACTGGTGCTGGCCGCCGACCTCGACCGGGTGCCCGTCCCGCCCCGCCGTCCGTCGTGAACGGGACCGAACCGCGCGAACCCGGGAAAAGGGCTCGCATCGGCCTGCGATCTGCCGCAGCATCGTCGGGTGCGGCCCCGCCGCCCGCCACGGCGATCACGCTCGCGGCGTACCCTGGTGCCCCGGAGACACCGAGCGGCACCCGACACCACGGATGGGATGAGGCAGGCCCCAGCGCCGACCTATGAGTGACACATCGCAGACCCGTACGAACGGACAGTCGCGCCCCGAACCGGCCGACGACGGCCGCGTCAGCGCCCGGATCGTCATCCCCGAGAAGCACCCGATGGTCACCCTGCTCGGCACCGCGGACTCGCTGCTGCGCGTGATCGAGCGGGGCTTCCCCGCCGCCGACATCCACGTCCGCGGCAACGAGGTGACGGCCACCGGGGTGCGGGCCGAGGTCGCCCTCGTACAGCGGCTCTTCAACGAGATGATGCTGGTGCTGCGCACCGGCCAGCCCCTGACGGAGGACTCCGTGGAGCGCTCCATCGCCATGCTCCGCAGCCAGGAGCAGGACCCGGACAGCCCGGCGCCCTCCCAGGTGTTCACCGCGAACATCCTGTCCAACCGGGGCCGCACGATCCGCCCGAAGACCCTCAACCAGCAGCGCTACGTCGAGGCGATCGACAAGCACACGATCGTCTTCGGCCTCGGCCCGGCCGGTACCGGCAAGACCTACCTGGCGATGGCCAAGGCCGTCCAGGCCCTCCAGGCCAAGGAGGTCAACCGGATCATCCTGACCCGCCCGGCGGTCGAGGCGGGGGAGCGGCTGGGCTTCCTGCCCGGCACCCTCTACGAGAAGATCGACCCGTACCTGCGCCCGCTGTACGACGCGCTGCACGACATGATGGACCCGGACTCCATCCCGCGCCTGATGGCGGCCGGCACCATCGAGGTCGCGCCGCTGGCGTACATGCGCGGCCGCACCCTCAACGACGCCTTCATCATCCTCGACGAGGCCCAGAACACCTCGCCCGAGCAGATGAAGATGTTCCTCACCCGCCTCGGGTTCAACTCCCGGGTGGTGGTCACCGGCGACACCAGCCAGATCGACCTCCCGGGCGGCACCCGCAGCGGGCTCAAGGTCGTCCAGGAGATCCTGGCCGACGTGCCCGACATCCACTTCTCCGTCCTCACCAGCACCGACGTGGTCCGCCACAAGCTGGTCGGCCGGATCGTGGACGCCTACGAGCGCTGGGACGCCCGCCAGGAGGCCGAGGACGCCGCACCGGCGGCCCGCAAGCCCGCCCAGCGGCGCCCCGGCAAGGCCACCGCACCCCGCGCGCCCCGCGCACCCCGACAGTCCCATCGCACCGAAAGCTGAGCACAGAGCCCGTCATGTCGATCGACATCGCCAACGAGTCCGGTTGGGAGGCCGACGAGGAAGCCATCCTCGACGTCGCCCGCTTCGCACTGGACAAGATGCGGATCCACCCGCAGTCCGAACTGTCCGTGATCCTGGTGGACGGAGCGGCGATGGAGGAGCTGCACATCCAGTGGATGGACCTGCCAGGGCCCACCGACGTGATGTCCTTCCCGATGGACGAGCTGCGTCCCGGCAAGGAGGGCGAGGAGCTGCCGCAGGGCCTGCTCGGCGACATCGTGCTCTGCCCCGAGGTCGCCGAGCAGCAGGGCAAGGCGGCCCCCTCCAAGCACTCGATGGACGAGGAGCTGCAGCTGCTCACCGTGCACGGCGTGCTGCACGTCCTCGGCTACGACCACGAGGAGCCGGAGGAAGAGGAGGAGATGTTCGCCCTCCAGAAGCGCATCCTGGACGACTGGCGGGCGGGCCGCGGCCTCGGCGGCATCTCCCCGGCTCCCACCACCCACTGAGCGCGGAGCCCGAACCCCTGTGAGTGGTGAGAGTACGAGCTTCATCCTCGGTGCCGTGCTGCTCGTCGTGCTCGGCTGGCTGGCCGCGTGCGCCGAGGCGGGCATCTCCCGGGTCTCCCGGTTCCGGGCGGAGGAGGCGGTGCGCAGCGGCCGGCGCGGTTCAGCGCGGCTGCTGACCGTCGCCTCCGACCCGATCCGCTACCTCAACCTGGCCACCCTGATCCGGGTGGCCAGCGAGATGGCGGCGGCGGTGCTGGTCACCGTGGTGTGCGTGCGCAACGTGACGCCCACCTGGCAGGCCGTGCTGCTGGCGTTCGGCGTGATGGTGCTGGTGTCGTTCGTCGCGATGGGGGTCTCGCCGCGCACGATCGGGCGCCAGCACCCGATCACCACCGCGACCGCGGCCTCCTTCGTGCTGCTGCCGCTGGCCGCGGTGCTGGGGCCGATCCCGCGGCTGCTGATCCTGCTCGGCAACGCGCTGACCCCGGGCAAGGGCTACCGGGAGGGTCCGTTCGCCTCCGAGGCGGAGCTGCGGTCCCTGGTGGATCTCGCCGAGAAGGACGACCTGATCGAGGACGAGGAGCGCCGGATGGTGCACTCGGTCTTCGAGCTGGGCGACACCATCGTGCGCGAGGTGATGGTGCCGCGCACCGACCTGGTGATGATCGAGCGGCACAAGACCGTCCGGCAGGCGCTCACCCTGGCACTGCGCTCGGGCTTCTCGCGGATCCCGGTGGTCGGCGACAACGAGGACGACGTGGTCGGCATCGTCTACCTCAAGGACCTGGTGCGGCGCACCCACATCAACCGGGAGGCGGAGTCCGAGGAGGTCGGCGCGGTGATGCGCCCGGCCGTCTTCGTCCCGGACTCCAAGGCGGCCGGCGACCTGCTGCGCGAGATGCAGCAGCGCCGCTCGCACGTGGCGATCGTGATCGACGAGTACGGCGGCACGGCCGGGCTGGTCACCATCGAGGACATCCTGGAGGAGATCGTCGGCGAGATCACCGACGAGTACGACCGGGAGATCGCCCCGGTGGAGGATCTCGGCGACGGCTCGTACCGGATCACCGCCCGGCTGCTGGTGGAGGACCTGGGCGAGCTGTTCGGCATCGAGCTGGAGGACGAGGACGTCGAGACCGTCGGCGGCCTGTTGGCCAAGCACCTGGGCCGGGTGCCGATCCCCGGCTCCTCCTGCGAGATCCCGCTGCCCGAGCCGGTCGACGGCGGCCTGACCGGCATCCTGCTGACCGCCGAGTCCTCGGCGGGCCGCCGCAACCGGATCGGCTCCATGGTCGCCGCCCCCGTCCGCCACACCGAGGACCCCGAGGAGCCCTCGGGCGAGTAGCGGCCGGGCGGGTGCCGAGCGACCATGGAGGGCATGACGCACAAACTTCGCGCGGAGTACGGCCCGCAGGGGGCGGCCGGCGGAGTCAAGTCCTGGCACGTGGTGCGGGACGAGGACCTGTCGGCGGCGCTCTGCGGCCGGACCATGCCGGACGATGCCGAGACGCGGCCCGAGGAGGAGTGGGGCACCGGGCTGCGCTGCTGCCAGCAGTGCGGCTCGCTCTACATGCACGAGACGCCGCACATGGAGAAGCTCCATCCCTACAGCTAGACCATGGCCGAGCTCTGGAGGTCGCCATGAAGCTGCAAGACTCGCTGAAGCCCGTCGACCGCCGGCTCGCCATGGTGTGGCGGATCGGGGCGGGGGCCGGGGGGATCTTCCTGATCGTGTTCGGTGTGCTGGGGCTGGCCGACCACCCGGGGTTCCTGGCCACCCACGGCGACCGGGTCGCCGGGCTGTCGACCAACGGGGCGCTGGCCATCCTGTCCATCGTGGCGGGCGCGGTCCTGCTGGTGGGGGCGGCGATCGGCGGGAACTTCGCGTCCAACCTCAACATGGTGGTGGGCGTGCTGTTCGTCCTGTCCGGCTTCTACGGCCTGACGGTGCTGGGCCGGCCGGACGCGAACATCCTCAACTTCCGGATGTCGAACGTGCTGTTCGCGTTCATCTTCGGGACCGTCCTGACGACCTTCGGGATGTACGGCCGGGTGAGCAGCCACCTGCCGCACGACAACCCGTACTGGCGCAAGCGCACCGAGCACGAGGAGGGGCTGCCGTCCGGTGCGGCGAAGACCTTCGTCAAGGTCCTCCATCCGAACCCGGGGCCGACCCACCCGGTCGGCCACTGACCGGCGCCGGGTGCCTATGCTCGGCGGCATGAGTGACATCGTCGAGCTCGACCCCGAAGACAAGAAGATCATCACCCTGGCCCGCTCGGCCCGCGCCCGCAACGGCGTCGCCGAGGGGGCCGCGGTGCGTGACGAGACCGGGCGCACCTACGTGGCCGGGACGGTCGCGCTGGAGTCGCTGCGGCTGAGCGCCCTCCAGACGGCGGTGGCGATGGCGGTGGCCAGCGGCGCCAGGTCGCTGGAGGCGGCGGCCGTGGTGAGCGAGGCGGAGCAGCCGGCCGAGGCGGACCTGGCGGCCGTGCGGGACCTGGGCGGGGCCGGGACGCCCGTGCTGCTGGCCGGGCCGGACGGGACGCTGCGGGTGGCCGCCGAGGCCCGCTGAGGCGCCGTACGGGCCTGCCGTGCGGGGCCCGTTCGCGCGCCCCGCGCGGGGGCTTCGCCGGGCCGTCGGGGGTCCGTGCCGCGGGGCTTCGGCGGCCCCGCCGGAGGGCATGGTCTCGGCCCAGGCCCGGCAGATAATCTCACCGGGGGAGTGGACTCGGTGAGGGGGACTGGGGCATGGGGGCGGTGGCGTTCTTCGCCGGGTTGCTGCTGTTCGTGATGGGGCTCGGCAAGTGGCAGGAGACCGGCTCGGACCTCTGGCTGTTCGGCTCGCTCGGCTTCCTGCTGGTGCTGGTGGTGATCTCGCTGGTCCCCACCGACGGCAAGGGCGGCAAGAGCGGCAACAAGACCGCGAAGAAGGGCTGAACGCGCCCTCCGGACGCCCCGGGGGCGGGCCGGGACGGCGGGGCTCCGGTGATCAGGGAGAATGGAGCCCATGAATGCCCCTTCCTCCTCGTACCGCTCCGGGTTCGCGTGCTTCGTCGGCCGGCCCAACGCGGGCAAGTCGACCCTGACCAACGCCCTGGTGGGGACGAAGGTCGCGATCACCTCCGACCGCCCGCAGACCACCCGGCACACCGTGCGCGGCATCGTGCACCGCCCCGACGCCCAGCTCGTGCTGGTCGACACCCCCGGTCTGCACAAGCCGCGCACCCTGCTCGGCGAACGCCTCAACGATCTGGTCCGCACCACCTGGGCCGAGGTCGACGTGATCGGTTTCTGCCTGCCCGCCGACCAGAAGATCGGCCCCGGCGACAAGTTCATCGCCAAGGAGATCGCCGGGATCAAGAAGACCCCGAAGGTCGCCATCGTCACCAAGACCGACCTGGTCGACTCCAAGCGCCTGGCCGAGCAGCTGATCGCCATCCAGCAGCTCGGCGTCGAGCTGGGCTTCGAGTGGGCCGAGATCATCCCGGTCTCCGCCGTGGGTGACAAGCAGGTGGAGCTGGTCGCCGACCTGCTCACCAAGCTGCTGCCGGAGGGCGACCAGCTCTACCCGGACGGCGACCTCACCGACGAGCCCGAGCAGATCATGGTCGCCGAGCTGATCCGCGAGGCCGCGCTGGAGGGCGTGCGCGACGAGCTGCCGCACTCGCTGGCCGTGGTGGTCGAGGAGATGCTGCCGCGCGAGGGCCGCCCGGCGGACCGCCCGCTGCTGGACATCCACGCCAACGTCTACATCGAGCGGCAGAGCCAGAAGGCCATCGTGATCGGCGCCAAGGGCTCGCGGCTCAAGCACGTCGGCACCACCGCCCGCAAGCACATCGAGGCGCTGCTCGGCACGCCGGTCTACCTGGACCTGCACGTCAAGGTCGCCAAGGACTGGCAGCGCGACCCCAAGCAGCTGCGCAAGCTGGGATTCTGAACCGGCGCTCCCGACAGGAGAGTTCGAGTCGCCGGGAGGCCCGGGGCCCGTTCGGACGCGGTGCGTCCGGGCGGGCTTCGCCGACTCCGGGGGCTCGGCCCCGGCGCTACGCGCCCTCGCGCAGCACCAGGGAGACCAGCTCGCGCTGGGAGTCGGTGAGCTTCGGGTCGGCGCAGTACACCGACCGGCCGTCGACGGTGATCTCGTAGTGGAAGCCGTCCGGCACCCCGTACGAGGGCGCGCGCAGCCCGCCCGCGACGGCCTCGCGGGCGAGTGCGTGCACGTGCGGGGCGTCCGTGCGGTCGGCGGTGTCGATCTCCGCCTGGCGGACGATCCCGGCGAAGCCGCCGGTCCGGGTCACCTGGATGCGCATGGTGTCCATGGTGCTACCCGGGGAGGGGGTTTGCCGGGCTTTTCCCGGACCGTGACCTCAAGCCCGCCTCGACCCGGTCTCAACCATCCTCCGGACGCGCTCCGGTGACCCCGGCCGGCGCTCGCCCCGGGCTCACCCCGGGCTGATCCCGACCTGCGCCCAGGAGGCCGTGACGGTGTCCACCACCGACCGGTCGTCGGGGTAGCGGGCCTTGGCGGCGGCCACGGTGGCCCGGGCGAAGGCGGTGAAGTCGGCGTCGGCGGGCAGCGTGCGCCCGGTCAGCGCGTCGTACCAGATCCGCCCCGCGCGCTCCCAGGCCGAGCCGCCGAGCGCGGTGGCCAGCAGGTAGAACGCGTGGTTGGGGATGCCGGAGTTGACGTGCACCCCGCCGTTGTCCTGGGAGGTCTGCACGTAGTCCCGCATGTGCGCGGGCTGCGGGTCCTTGCCGAGCTGCGGGTCGTCGTAGGCGGTGCCGGGCGCCTTCATCGAACGCAGTGCCATGCCCTGGACGCCCGGGGCGAGCAGCCCGGCGCCGATCAGCCAGTCCGCGTCGGCGGCGTCCTGGTGCAGCGCGTACTGCTTGACCAGCGAGCCGAAGACGTCGGAGACCGACTCGTTGAGCGCGCCGGGCTGGTCCTGGTAGTCCAGCCCGGCGGTGAACTGGGTGACGCCGTGGGTGAGTTCGTGGCCGATGACGTCGATGCAGGCGGTGAAGTCGCCGAACACCACGTTGTCGCCGTCGCCGAACACCATCTGCCGGCCGTTCCAGAAGGCGTTGTCGTAGTTGCGGCCGTAGTGGACGGTGGCGTCCAGCCGCAGGTTCCGGTCGTCGATCGAGTGCCGGCCGAAGACGTCGGCGTAGAGCGCGAAAGTGGCGCCGAGGCCGTCGTAGGCGTGGTTGACGGAGCTGTCGGAGGACGCGGCCCGGCCCTCGGTGCGCACGCTGCGCCCGGGCAGCCGCTGGCCGTGGCCGGCGTCGTACACCACCCGGCTCAGGCCGGGGACGGAGGCGGCGACGGACGGGGGCGGGTCGAGGCGGGCCGCGCGGTGCGCCGCGTCGAGGGCCAGGGAGTGGACGGCGGGCTCGTGACCGGCCTCGGCGAGGCGGTCCAGGACGTACGGCGGGACGATCGTGCAGATCGGTACTGCTGCAGTCATGTGACCCAGGGTGGAGCCTTCATGACCGGTTGTCACCACCTCCGGCGTGATCAGCCGCGTCTCAAGGAGTGGAACGGAAGCCCGGATCACTTCGGGGGCGCGCGGCGCTGGGTTACGCTGGGGCCATCATGCGCAACGGGCTGCTTCTTCTTAGCTGCCGCGTCGAGGGCCTGTAGTCCACCGGGCCGGCACCCTCGCCGCGGGGAACGAGCTGTGCGCGCAATCGGCGATCCAATGGTGCATCGCGAGCGGCAGCCGAGGCCGGCCAGTCGGTTTCGACCACGTGTCGACCACCCCGACCCGCCCGCATCACGCATCACAGGAAGCCGAGTCACCTCCATGACCGAGCAGAACTCCGCCGCGTCCGTTCCCGCCGGCCGGCCCTTCGTCGACCGCCCCACCCCGATCACCGCCGCCTCGGTGCGCCAGCGGCCCTCGGGCATGCGGCACGGGCGCTACCTGCCGTTCGGCACCGTCGACCTGCCGGACCGCACCTGGCCGAACACGGTGATCACCAAGGCGCCGCGCTGGCTGTCCACCGACCTGCGGGACGGCAACCAGGCGCTGATCGACCCGATGTCGCCTGCCCGCAAGCGGATGATGTTCGACCTGCTGGTGAAGATGGGCTACAAGGAGATCGAGGTCGGCTTCCCCTCCTCCGGCGCCACCGACCACGCCTTCGTGCGGTCGCTGATCGAGGAGGGGGCGATCCCCGAGGACGTCACCATCTCGGTGCTGACGCAGGCCCGCGAGGAGCTGATCGAGAAGACCGTGGAGTCGCTGGTCGGAGCCCCGCGCGCGACCGTCCACCTGTACAACGCGACCGCGCCGCTGTTCCGCCGGGTGGTGTTCCGCAACGACAGGGCGGCCACCAAGGCGATCGCCACCGACGGCACCCGGCTGGTGATGGAGTACGCGGAGAAGCTGCTGGGCGACGACACCGTCTTCGGCTACCAGTACTCGCCGGAGATCTTCGTCGACACCGAGCTGGACTTCGCGCTGGAGGTCTGCGAGGCGGTCATGGACGTCTGGCAGCCGGGCGAGGGCCGCGAGATCATCCTGAACCTGCCCGCCACCGTCGAGCGGGCCACCCCGAACGTCCAGGCCGACCAGTTCGAGTGGATGTCGCGCCACCTGTCGCGCCGCGAGCACGTCTGCCTGTCGGTGCACCCGCACAACGACCGCGGCACCGCCGTCGCCTCCGCCGAGCTGTCCTACATGGCGGGCGCCGACCGCATCGAGGGCTGCCTGTTCGGGCAGGGCGAGCGGACCGGCAACGTCGACCTGGTGACGCTGGGGATGAACCTGTTCTCGCAGGGCATCGACCCGCAGATCGACTTCTCCGACATCGACGAGGTGCGCCGCACCGCCGAGTACTGCAACCAGATGGAGGTGCACCCGCGCCACCCGTACGCCGGCGACCTGGTGTACACCTCCTTCTCCGGCTCGCACCAGGACGCCATCAAGAAGGGCTTCGACGTCCTGGAGGCGGACGCCGCAGCCGCGGGCGTGCCGGTGGAGGAGCACACCTGGGGCGTGCCGTACCTGCCGATCGACCCGAAGGACGTCGGCCGCACCTACGAGGCGGTCATCCGGGTCAACAGCCAGTCCGGCAAGGGCGGCGTGGCGTACGTGCTGAAGAACGACCACAAGCTGGACCTGCCGCGCCGGATGCAGATCGAGTTCTCCCGGATCATCCAGGCCAAGACCGACGCCGAGGGCGGCGAGGTCAGCCCGGCCGAGATCTGGCGGGTCTTCGAGGACGAGTACCTGCCGACCACCGACAACCCGTGGGGCCGGATCTCGCTGAGCGGCTCGCGCACCCTGACCACCGAGGACGGCCGGGACGCGCTGACCGCCGAGGCCCTGGTGGACGGCGCCCCGGTGACCCTGACCGGGACCGGAAACGGCCCGGTCTCGGCCTTCGCCGACGCGCTGGCCCGGATCGGCGTGGACGTACGCGTCCTGGACTACGCCGAGCACGCGCTGAGCGAGGGCGGCGACGCCCAGGCCGCCGCGTACGTGGAGTGCGCGGTGGACGGCAAGGTGATGTGGGGCGTGGGCATCGACGGCAACACCGTGCTGGCCTCGCTGAAGGCCATGATCAGCGCCGTCAACCGCTCGCAGCGCGGCTAATTCGAACGGGTGGTATGCGAAGGGCCGTCCCGCGGGGCGGCCCTTCGCCGTCCCCACCTGGCACTGTGGCCTGCGCCACATTTTTTCGAATCGGAAGCCGTTCGAGGTACTGACACGTGCCGGTAACCGTGGCAACATCGATCCACCGGAAAGCCGGGTCGGTGGGACGGCCTCGGTGTCCGGTCGCGTGACCTGCCCATTGTCGAGCAGGCCGCCTGCCATGTCTGGGGAGTGGCGCCGTGACCAGGTTGTGGGGTGTTCGCCCGCGGTGGCGGACTGACGTTCTCGGTGACTTCTTCTGTCCGGGCTGCGGCGGGGACCGCAACTACCGCCGACAGCACGGCCGGCGGTGGCTGCGGTTGCTGGGGACCCCGGTGGTCCCGCTCGGCCCGGTCATCGGCAGCGTGCAGTGCACCGGCTGCCACGGCCGGTACGGCGTCGAGAGTCTGGAGCAGCCCACCAGCGTGCGCCTCGGCGCGATGCTGCGGGACGCCCAGTACACCATCGCGCTGGCCCTGCTCGCGGCCGGCGGCACCGCCCACCGGGCGGCCCGCGAGGCGGCCTGCACGGCGGTGCGCGAGGCCGGGTTCGAGGACTGCGGCGAGGCCCAGGTGCTGGCCGCGCTCGCCGCGCTCTCCGGGCTCGGCGGCGAACTCCACGACGCCCGCGGGATGTCCGGCGGCCTGGCCGTCGAACTGCACGCGGTGCTCGAACCGCTCACCCCGCACCTGGCCCACCACGGCCGCGAGCGGCTGCTGCTGCAGGGCGCGGCGATCGCGCTGGCGGACGGGCGCTACCTGCCGCAGGAGCGCGACGCGCTGGCCGCGGTCGGGGGCTGCCTGGACCTGCCCAAGGCCCGGGTCGGGGCGCTGCTGGAGGCGGCGGCCAGGGCGCCGTACAAGTAGCACCGTCCGTCGGGCACACCGCTCGTGCACCGTCCGTCCAGTACCGTCCGTCGATCACACCGTCCGTCCTGTCGCACCGTCCGTCGATCGCCGCGCACCGCGCACCGCGCACCGCGCACCGCGACTCCGGAATCCGCAGACCACCTCCGAATCCCCCACAACGGGCCTTGGACTCCCCACCCCGGGCCCGCCGTGACCCGCACCGCAGGCCTCCCCCACGGCCGCCGGTGCGGGCAACACGGCTGTCCGGCGCAGGGCGGGGGTGGGGGACAATGGTCCCCATGAGTCTTTTCCGGGACGACGGCGTCGTGCTGCGGGCGCAGAAGCTCGGCGAGGCCGATCGGATCATCACCCTGCTGACCCGCCAGCACGGCAAGGTGCGGGCGGTCGCGCGCGGGGTGCGGAAGACCAAGTCCAAGTTCGGCGCCCGCCTGGAGCCGTTCTCGCACGTGGACGTCCAGTTCTTCAGCCGGGGGAGTGAGCTGGTCGGCCGCGGATTGCCGCTCTGCACCCAGGTGGAGACCATCGCCCCGTACGGGGGCTCGATCGTCACCGACTACGGCCGCTACACGGCCGGCACCGCGATGCTGGAGACCGCCGAGCGGTTCGCCGAGAACGAGGGCGAGCCGGCCGTCCAGCAGTACCTGTTGCTGGTCGGCGGGCTGCGCACGCTGGCGGCCGGGCTGCACGAGTCGCACCTGGTGCTGGACGCCTTCCTGCTGCGCTCGCTCGCGGTGAACGGGTACGGCGCGAGCTTCACCGACTGCGCCAAGTGCGGCCTGGAGGGGCCGAACCGTTTCTTCTCCCTTCCCGCGGGCGGGGTGCTCTGCGGCGACTGCCGAGTGCCCGGATGTGCCGTACCCTCCCCTGAGACACTGGTACTGCTCGGGGCGCTGCTGTCAGGGGACTGGCAGACGGCCGACGCCTGCGAGCCGCGGTACTGGCGGGAGGGCAGCGGCCTGGTCGCGGCCTATCTGCAGTGGCACCTGGAGCGGGGCATCCGCTCGATGAGATACGTGGAGAAGTGAGCACATGGCAGCGCGACGGCTCTTCGGCGGCGGCAAGCAGCGGGCGTACGTCCCCCCGACCCCGCACCCCAGCGGCGCACAGCCCCCGAAGCTCCCCGGCGAGCTGATCCCCCAGCACGTCGCGATCGTCATGGACGGCAACGGCCGCTGGGCCAAGGAGCGCGGGCTGCCGCGCACCGAGGGCCACAAGGTCGGCGAGTCCGTGGTGCTGGACGTCCTCAAGGGCGCCATCGAGCTCGGGGTCAAGAACATCTCGCTGTACGCGTTCTCCACCGAGAACTGGAAGCGCTCGCCCGACGAGGTGAAGTTCCTGATGAACTTCAACCGGGACGTCATCGCCCGCCGCCGCGACGAGATGGACGCCATGGGCGTGCGGATCCGCTGGGCGGGCCGGATGCCCAAGCTGTGGAAGAGCGTCGTCCAGGAGCTGCAGGTCGCCGAGGAGCAGACCAAGGGCAATGACGCCGTCACGCTCTACATGTGCGTCAACTACGGCGGCCGGGCCGAACTCGCCGACGCGGCGCAGGCGATCGCCATGGACGTCGCGGCCGGGAAGCTCGACCCGAAGAAGGTCAACGAGAAGACCCTGGCCAAGTACATGTACCACCCGGACATGCCGGACGTGGACCTGTTCCTGCGCCCCAGCGGTGAGCAGCGCACCTCCAACTTCCTGCTCTGGCAGTCGGCTTACGCCGAGTTCGTGTTCCAGGACGTGCTCTGGCCGGACTTCGACCGCCGTGACCTGTGGCGCGCCTGCGAGCAGTACGCGATGCGTGACCGGCGCTTCGGCGGGGCGATCCCCAACGAGGTCGGCGCGCCGGTGCCGTCCCAGCGCTGAGGAGCCCCGCGGCGTTGGGGAGCCCCGCGGCGCCGGGGCCCCTCGGAGCCGGGGAGCCTCTCGCTTCCGCGCCACCCGTACGACGGAGAGGACCCACGGGGATCATCCCGGTGGGTCCTCTCCGTCGTACGGGCCGTCGTGTACGGGGCTCAGATCCGCTTGGCGCACTCCGCGCAGGTCCCGAAGATCTCCAGGGTGTGCGCGATGTCGCTGAAGCCGTGCTCGGCGGCGACCGAGTTGGCCCAGCGCTCCACCGCGGGGCCCTCCACCTCGACGGTCGCGCCGCAGTGCCGGCAGACCAGGTGGTGGTGGTGCCCGCTGCTGCACCGGCGGTAGACCGCCTCGCCGTCGGCGGTGCGCAGCACGTCCACCTCACCGGCGTCCGCGAGCGACTGGAGCGTGCGGTAGACCGTGGTCAGACCGACGGAGTCGCCGCGGTGCTTGAGCAGGTCGTGAAGCTCCTGGGCACTGCGGAAGTCCGCGATCTCGTCCAGGGCCGCCGAGACGGCGGCACGCTGCCGGGTCGATCGGGCGCGCGGCGACGGGCCTGCGGTGGTCACCGTGGGTCCTCCTGGGGTCGTGGGCGTCTCGCACATCATTGTGCCAGCCCCGCCCGTCCCTCAGGGGTGCTCGTGCCGGAGGGCCCGGAGGTGGCCTGTCCCGGCAGCTCGACGTCGCAGACCTTCGGTCCCTGCTCGCCCGCGCCGCGGTGGCGTCGCCGGGCCAGTGGCGCGGCGAGCAGGCTGAACACCGCGAAGACCGCGATGGCGAGCAGCACGATGGCCGGGCCGGAGGGCACGTCGAGGTGGTAGGAGCCGGTGACGCCGGCCAGCGAGACGACCACGCCGAGCGCGATCGAGGCGGCCTGGGTGGCGGCGAAGGAGCGGGTGAGCTGTTGGGCGGCCACCACCGGGACCACCATCAGCGCGCTGACCAGCAGCAGCCCGACCACCCGCATGGCGACCGTGACGGTGACCGCGGCCATCACCGCGAGCAGCAGGTTGAGGGTGCGCACCGGCACCCCGGTGACCCGGGCGAAGTCCTCGTCCTGGCAGATCGCGAAGAGCTGGCGGCGCAGGCCGACGGTGACCGCGATGACCACCGCGCCGAGCACCGCGATGGTGGCCAGGTCGGCGGGGGCGACCGTGAGGATCGAGCCCCACAGGTAGCTCTCCAGCGAGCCGGCCCCGGCCTGGGCGGACATCGAGACCAGCAGCTTGCCGCAGGCCATGCCGCCGTAGAAGAGCATCGCGAGGGCGATGTCGCCGCGCTGGTTGCCGCGCGAGCGGACCAGCTCCATGGTGACGGCGCCGAGCACGCAGACCAGCACGGCCATCCAGACCGGGCTGGTCTGGAAGAGGAAACCGAGGCCGACGCCGGTCATCGCGACGTGGCCCATGCCGTCGCCCATCAGCGCCTGGCGGCGCTGCACCAGGTAGATGCCGACGGCGGGGGCGGTGACCCCGACCAGGACGGCGGCGAGCAGGGCGCGCTGCATGAAGTCGTAGGAGAACATCTCGATCATGCGAGCAGCCTCGGCGGGGTCAGGTCGGCGTGCGGGTGGACGTGGTCGTGGCCGGGCAGCGCGTGCAGGCCGGTGTTGGGCACCGGCGGGCCGTCGTGGGCGACGCAGCCGTCCCGCAGCACCACGGCGCGGTCGATCAGCGGCTCCAGCGGCCCGAGTTCGTGCAGCACGAGGAGGACGGAGGCGCCGCGGCCGACCTCGGCGCGCAGGGTGTCGGCGAGCACCTGCTGGCTGGCGGCGTCCACGCCGGCCATCGGCTCGTCCATGATCAGCAGGTCGGGGGAGCCGACCAGGGCGCGGGCGATCAGCACCCGCTGCTGCTGGCCGCCGGAGAGGTCGGCCACGCCGTCCGAGGCCCGGTCCAGCATGCCGACGGCGGCCAGCGCGCGGTCGACCGCCTCGCGGTCCTTGCGGCGGAAGGGCAGCAGCCGGTGCTGCGGCAGCCGTCCGGTGGAGACCACCTCGCGGACGGTGGCGGGGACGCCGGAGGCGGCGGTGGTGCGCTGCGGGACGTACCCGATCCGGTGCCAGGCGCGGAAGGAGCCGTACGGGGTGCCGAACAGCTCCAGGTTCCCCTGCTCCAGCGGGACGGAGCCGATCACGGCCTTGACGGTGGTGGACTTGCCGGAGCCGTTGGCGCCCAGCAGGGCGACGACCTCGCCGGGGCGGACGGTGAGGTCGACGCCGCGCAGCACCGGCCGGCCGCCGCGCGAGGCGACGGCGTCACGGAGGCGGACGGCCGGGGGTATCGGGTCGGTCATGGTGCTGGTCCCGTCAGCTGGTGGCGGCAGGGGTGGCGGCGTCGGTCGCGGGGGCGGTCGCGGGGTCCGTCGAGGGGGCGGCTCCGGCGGTTCCGGCCGGGGTGGCCGGGGCGCCGAGGGCGGCCTGGAGGTTGGCCAGGTTCTGCTTCATCACCGTCAGGTAGTCGTCCTTGGCGGGGTCCTTGACGCCCTCCAGCGGGTCCAGGACGGCGGTCTTGAGGCCGAGGTCCTTGGCGACGGTGTCGGCGAGCTTGGGGCTGACGAGGGTCTCGAAGAAGACGGTGGTGACGCCGTTGTCCTTGGCGGCCTTCTGCACCGCGGCGAGGCGGGCCGGGGTGGGCTCGGACTCCGGGTCGACGCCGTTGACGGCGACCTGGGTGAGGCCGTAGTGGTCGGCGAGGTAGCCGAAGGCGGCGTGGCTGGTGACGAAGGTCCTGGTCCTGGTGTCCTTCAGCCCGGCCCGGAACTCCTGGTCGAGCGCGGTGAGCTTGGTGACCAGCTCGTCGGTGTTCTTCCGGTAGTCCTCGGCGTGCGCCGGGTCGGCCTTGGCGAACTCGTCGCCGACGCTCTTGGCGATCGCCGCGTAGCGGGTCGGGTCGAGCCAGATGTGCGGGTCGCCGGTCGGGCCCTCGTGCCGGTGGCCGTCGCCCCCCTGGGCCTCGTTCCCGTGGGCCGCGTCCTCGGTGCCCTCGTCGAGGTGGTGGTCGACCAGCGGGCTGGCGGCGGTGGCGTCGATCTTGTGCTTGCTGGACGACTGCGCGACGGCCTGGTCGACGGTGGGCTGCAGGCCCTTGAGGTAGACGATCGCGTCGGCCTTCTGGACCGTGCCGACCTGCTTGGCGGTGAGCTCCAGGTCGTGCGGCTCGACGCCGGCGGCGGTCAGATCGGTGACCGCGACGTGTTCCCTGCCGATCTGCTGGGCCAGGAACTCCATCGGGTAGAAGGACGCGACGACCTTCAGCCGACCGGTGTCACTGTCGGCGCTGCTGCTGCCTCCGCAGGCCGTGAGGGCGAGGGAGGCGGCCAGGGCGGTGGCGCCGAAGGCCATGGAACGACGGGTCCGGCGAGTCAGTCCGAGTCGAGGCAGTCCGATCATCATGACAATCATTCTCATCTCACATGGAAATGATTGTCAAATCACTCGGGCGGGTGAACGGAGGGTGGCCGAGGGCGGGGGCGGCCGGACGATACCGATTTGAATCACGTACCCGTATGGCCGGTAACCTGAGGTATTCGGGTACGCGCAACCAGCCGTGCCCTGACCGTGCCGTACGTACTGAAGAGAGCACTGTGGCCGCCGACAAGATCGACACGATCGTCAGCCTGAGCAAGCGCCGTGGCTTCGTCTACCCCTGCAGCGAGATCTACGGCGGCACGCGTGCCGCCTGGGACTACGGGCCGCTGGGTGTCGAGCTCAAGGAGAACATCAAGCGCCAGTGGTGGCGCACGATGGTCCAGGCCCGTGAGGACGTCGTCGGACTCGACTCGTCGGTGATCCTCGCGCGCGAGGTGTGGGAGGCTTCCGGCCACGTCGCCACCTTCAACGACCCGCTGACCGAGTGCCTCTCCTGCCACAAGCGCCACCGGGCCGACCACCTGGAGGAGAAGTACGAGGCCAAGCACGGCTTCCCGCCGCCGAACGGCCTCAAGGACGTCAACTGCCCCGACTGCGGCACCAAGGGCCAGTTCACCGAGCCCAAGGACTTCTCGGGCATGCTGAAGACCCACCTCGGTGTCACCGAGGAGGCGAGCGGCCTGGCGTTCCTGCGCCCGGAGACCGCCCAGGGCATCTTCACCAACTTCAGCGCCGTCCAGACCACTTCGCGCAAGAAGCCGCCGTTCGGCATCGCCCAGACCGGCAAGAGCTTCCGCAACGAGATCACCCCCGGCAACTTCATCTTCCGGACCCGCGAGTTCGAGCAGATGGAGATGGAGTTCTTCGTCAAGCCCGGCGAGGACGAGCAGTGGCACGAGTACTGGCTCCAGCAGCGCTGGGACTGGTACGTCGACCTCGGCATGCGCACCGAGAACATGCGCTTCTTCGAGCACCCGAAGGAGAAGCTCTCCCACTACGCCAAGCGCACGGTGGACATCGAGTACCGCTTCAACTTCGGCGGCAGCGAGTTCTCCGAGCTTGAGGGCGTCGCCAACCGCACCGACTACGACCTGCGGGTGCACAGCGAGGCCTCCGGCAAGGACCTCCGGTACTTCGACCAGGAGAGCGGCGAGCGGTACTTCCCGTACGTCATCGAGCCGGCGGCCGGCCTCAACCGCGCCATGCTGGCCTTCCTGATCGACGCCTACTTCGAGGACGAGGCGCCGAACGCCAAGGGCGTCATGGAGAAGCGCGTCGGCATGCGGCTCGACCCGCGCCTGGCCCCGGTCAAGGTCGCCGTCCTGCCGCTGTCGCGCAACGCCGAGCTGTCCCCGAAGGCCCGCGGCCTGGCCGCCGACCTGCGCACCGCGTGGAACGTCGAGTTCGACGACGCCGGCGCCATCGGCAAGCGCTACCGCCGCCAGGACGAGATCGGCACGCCGTTCTGCGTCACGGTCGACTTCGACACCCTCGAGGACAACGCGGTGACCGTCCGCGACCGCGACACCATGTCGCAGGAGCGCGTCTCGCTCGACCAGGTCAAGGCGTACCTCGGCGCGCGGCTGATCGGCTGCTAGCGGGGGCCTGATCGGCTCGGGAGCCCTCGTCCGCCCTGGTGGGGCAGGCGGGGGCTCCTTGCTGCCCGGGGCGGGGCGGTCGAGGTGGCCCCGCGGCGGGCCGCCCTAACGCCGTCCCCAGCGGGAGCGAGGGGCCGCGGCCGGGCGGGTCGGCAGGCCGGCGGTGCGCAGGGCGGCGAGGGTGGTGCGGTGGCGGGCCTCGTCGGCGAGCAGCGCGGCCAGCAACTGCGCGTACAGCTCGGAGGTGCCGGCGCCGTTCAGGGCGGTGGCCAGCCGGACCACCTCGACGGGCGGGCGCAGCACGGCCAGTTCGTTCAGCAGCAGGGTGGCCAGCGCGGGCGGCAGCCCGGCCGCGAGGTCGGCGAGGTCGGCGGTGGAGCGGCCGGCGGCCTGGCGCAGCAGGGTCCGGACGTCGGCGGCCCGGCCGTGCTGCTGGAGGCAGGCGGCCAGGGAGGTCAGCTCGGTCATCGGCGCCGACCCCCACTCCCAGAGCAGCGTCGCGCTGTCGGCGGCCAGTCCGGCCCGGTCCAGCGCGGAGAGCAGACCGGGGACGGAGGCGGCCGGGTAACTCCAGAAGGCGTGGAACACCTCCGCCGCCTCCTCGGCCAGGCCCAGTTCGCGCAGCTCGGCGAGCACGGCGACGGAGTGGTCCGGAGCGGACCGGGAGATGCAGCGGGCGAGGTGGAGCGAGCTGCCGTTCGGGCCGTACCGGGTCAGCATGCCGACCAGCAGCGAGGCGTCGGCGGGGGTGAGGCGGGCGGCGGCCGCGTCGATCACCTCGGCGACCTCGGTGAGGGAGCCGGCCCGGTGGAGGGCGATGATCCGCTCGGTGAGGGCACCGAGGTCGGGGCGGGTGGGGGGCGGCGGGGGCTGCTGTTGTGAGGGCTGCTGTGAAGGCTGCTGTCGTTGCTGTTGCTGTTGCTGTTGCTGTTGCTGTTGCTGTTGCTGTTGCTGTTGCGGGAAGTGGGGGTGCTGGGGTTGCTGTGGTGGCGGAGGCTGCTGTCGGTGTCTGATCCGGCTCTCCAACGCCTCCAGCTGGTCGCTGAGTTGGAGGCAGCGGGCGCCCAGCCCCTCACGGAGCGTGCGGGCCTGGGCGAGCTGGCGCAGCAGTTCCCCGGCCGGCCGCTGTCGACCGGGGGTTGCGCGGATCGCCTCGTTGAGGCGCCGTTCCCGCTGGCTCGCGTAGCGGCTCGCACGGAGTAACTCGTCCAGTTCTGCGCGGAGTTCGGCGGCTTGCTGCTCGCCTTCCGGCTGCTGGCCTGCGGGTTGTGCCGTCGGCCGCATGCGCATGATCGCCCCAACCTGTCCATTCGGACCCTGACTGTGTGACATCCTCGCGTCAGTATGTGGCGTAGGAGTTAAGAGCGCACGACCAGTTGTGTCCGAGTGGTGTCAAGGAGCGCGCAGACGGCGGTCGTTGCGAGAAGTGCGCCGGTCGCGCTCCGTAGTAGGGCCGCCTCGTCGTACGAGCCGGGAGCGAGTGCCGCGACGGCGTATCCGACCGCCAGGTCGAGGGCGAGGCGGAGCAGGCTCCGGGTGGGTTCGGCGCCGGGGGCGGGTTCGGGCTTGGCGTCGGGCTTGGGCTCGGCGCAAGGAACAGGGTGGCCGCGGCCGGGGCCACCACCGTCCCGTCCGGCAGTGGGGCGATCGCGCTCACGCACCCAGTCGCGTCCGCGTTTCCATCAGCGCGAAGCCGAGCAGGTTCAACCCGCGCCACTCGGCGGGCTGCTGGGCCCGGATGTCGTCGGCGGCCAGTCCGATGCCCCAGATCCGGTCCAGCGGGCTGGCTTCGACCAGCACCCGGTCGCCCGTGCCCAGCAGGTAGTCGCGCAGCGCCTCGTCCTGCCCGAACTTCGCGACGTTGCCCGCCACCACCAGCTCGAAGCGGCCGGCCGTCCAGGTCTCGTTGTCGAAGTCCCTGACCAGCCGTCCCAGCTTCTTCGCCTCGCCGGGCGTCCGGGCCTCCAGTACCCGCTGCGCGATCTCCTCGTCGCCGAACATCCGGGCCTTGCCGGCCATCATCCAGTGCTCGGCGGAGGCGTAGCCGACCCCGTCGACGGTGAACTCGCCGGGCCACCACTGGCTCAGGCACTCCTGGCGCGTCCCGCCGCCCTTGCGCTCGGTGTGCCCCCAGAACATCACCCACTTCGGCCGCACCCCGTCGGCCATCAGCGCGACCAACTCCTCGCGGCTGCGGACGGCGGCCAGGTCCCCCACGTGCATCTCGCTCATATCGTCAGTCTGACATGAAGGGTGATTCGCCGCGAACCGTTTCCCGGCGAATCACCCCTCGGAGTGGACGTCCGGATTCCGGGAACTCCGCACGGGCGTCGACTGGTGAGGCCGAAGGGATCGGCTTCCGGCTGACCAGGGGTCAGCGCCGGCCCGGCGCCCCGGGAGGCCCCTTCCGTCAGGCCCTGGCGGCCAGCTCCAGGAAGCGCAGCCCGACCTCCCGCACCTCCGCCGCCGTCCATCCCAGCGCCGGCTCGCCGAGGCTGACCTCGGCCATGGCGAGGCCGGGGGCGGCGTCCTCCCAGTGCGAGATGAACCAGAGGCCCTCCTCCTCCGCGAGGGCCAGGTGGGCGGCGTTCAGGGCCTCGGCCGGGCCCGGCAGCCAGAGCTGGAACTCGTGGGTGGGCGGGACCTCCGGGTAGAGCCGGGCGCCCGGCAGCGAGGCCAGGGCCGGTACGAGGGTGGCCGCGTGGCGGGTGTGGTCGGCCGCGCGGGGCAGCACCGTGTCCAGGCCGTGGAGGGCGGCGAGGGCGGCGGGCCACTGCTGGAAGATCTGGCCGCCGTAGCGGTGGCGCCAGGTGCGGGCGTGGGCGGTGAGGGCGGCGTCGCCGGCGAGGGCGGCTCCGCTGAGTCCGCCGAGGTCCTTGTAGTACGACACGTAGACGCTGTCGGCGAGGGCGGCGATCTCGTCGAGCCGCTTGTCGAAGTGGACCGTGGTGTTCCAGAGGCGTGCGCCGTCGAAGTGCACCCGGGCGCCGGCCTCGCGGGCGGCGGCGACCAGGGCGGTCAGCTCGTCCCAGCTGGGGAGGAGGTAACCGGGGTCGCGCAGCGGGAGTTCGACCGTCAGGGTGCCGAACGGCTCGCCCAGCGCGGCGAGTTCCTCGGGCGTCGGCTGGCGTTGCGCGGTGGTGGGCCAGAGGCCGCGCAGGCCGGTGAGCTGGGTGTAGGCGTGCCGCTCGTGCCGCTCGATGTGGCTGAGCGGGTGCAGGACGACGGCCGTGTTGCCGGTGCGCTCGGCGTGGTGGCGGAGGGCGACCTGCTGGGCCATCGTCCCGGTGGGGAAGAAGACCGCGTCCTCCTTGCCGAGCAGTGCGGCGGTCCTCTCCTCCAGCTGTCGCACCGGGCCGTCGTTGCCGTAGAAGTCGGGACAGGTGTCCAGGCCGTCCATGGCGGAGAGCTGGGCGAGACGCTCGCGGATGCTCGGGACGCGGTCGGCGGAGAGGAAGCGCTTGCAGGTCATGCGGGCTGCGCGGCGCCGCTGGAACTCGCTCTGGTCATCGGTCATCCGGCGATTGTCGGACTCATCCTGCGTTCGGACCAACTGCTTTTCCCGGCAAGGGGAGAGGGAGTTTCAGAGCGGGCGACCTGGCGCGGAGCCCGGAGCGTCCGGGTGCTCCTCGGCGGGCCAGCGGCCCTCGACGTACAGCCGGACGAGTGCGGCGTGGGACAGGGGGCTGGAGGGGTCGGCGACGTCGCCGTTGGTGGTGTAGTCGAGGAGCACGACCTCGTCCATCCCCCGGAGCCGCTCGACCAGGTCGGCGGTGCGGTGTTCGAGGACCCACCGGTAGGCGGGCAGGTAGATGCGGCGCCGGGCCGTCTCGTACGGCAGGAGCCGGTCGCCGTGCGGGCCGGTCCGGTGGCCCTCGACGGGGCCGAACCGGCGCACCGTCCGCTTGAGGCCCTTCATCGAGGTGATGCGCAGCTTCGCGGGGTCGACGTCGGCGTCCCGGAAGACCTTGAGAGCCTGCCAGATCCCCTCCACCGACTCGCTGGTCAGGCCGTCGCCGTACGGGACGGGGATGCCGCCGTGCGGGAAGAACGGGCTCAGCCGGACCCACGGGTCCGGCGCCCTGGACGTGACGTCGATGATCTCCGCACCGGGGAACGCGGCGTTCAGCGCGGCCGTCGTGCGGCGGCGGTCGGCGATGTGGATCGGCATCCGTGGGCTGCCCTTCTCGGTGGCGCGGACCACCGAGTGTGCCCGGTGCCACTGACATCGGCGCCGGCGCCGGCGGCAGGGCCGGGAACCGCGGTCGGGCCGGTCGATGTCCACGCCGGTGGATCGTGACACGGGTTCCCGGGACGGGAGGGGAGAAGCATGGCGGCGGTGCCGGCGAGTGCCCGGGGGTTCATCGGGGTGGCGATCGCGGTGATCGCCTTTCCGATGCTGCTCGTCACGGCGAGGTTCGGCCTCCGCCTCTCGATCGCGGCCGTGGTCGCGACGGTCTGCGTCGCCCTCTGCGCCGTGCCGCTCGGCTGCGCCCGTCCGGGCGGCTTCCGGGCCGCCACCGTCGTCGCCGGGTGCGCGGTCGGGCTCGCGGCGGTGGTCGCGGGAGTCCTGCTGCTCCTGGGCGGAGTCGGGTTCGGGCGTCCGGACTGCCTGCTGCTCGGGATCGTGCTGCCGATCGCGGGGATCGCCCCGCCGGTCGCCGCCTTCCAACGGGCCCGGGGCGCCGAGTACGGCCACCGACCGGCCGTACTCGGCGGGTCGGCGGCCGCCCTCTCGGCCGTCGGCTGGCTCCTGGTGGTCTTCGTCTAGCGAGCGGCCTCTGCGGGTCGAGCGGGCCGGTAGTAGGCGGAGATCGGGACCCCGGCCTCGGCGGGCAGGGCCGGGCCGTCCGTCGTCACCGGTGGCCAGGCGCCCGAGTCGGGGTTGAGGGCGACGAGTTGCTCCGTGGAGAGCGCGTGGACGACCCGGCCGATGCCGGAGCGGAGGATGCCCCCTTCGCACATGCCGCAGGGTTGGCAGCTGGTGTACATCGTGGTGCGCGCGGCGGTGTCCGGGTCGAGTTCGCGGGCGGCCCAGCGGGCGAGCTTCAGTTCCGGGTGGGCCGTGATGTCGTCGTCGCGCCGCACGGTGTTGTGGGCCTCGGCGAGGATCTCGCCGTTCGGGCCGGCCAGCAGGGAGCCGTACGGGGCGTCGCCCTGGGCGACGCCCCGTACGGCGATGGCGATGGCGCGGCGCAGGAGGGTCTCGTCGGCTTCGGTGATCACGCGGTCCTCCAGTGGGTGGCGACGGTGGTGAGGGCCTGCCAGGCCCGTTCCGGTCGGCGGGTCTCCTCCGGGTCCCCGTGGTAGGGGTCCAACACCACGGTCCCGGCGCCGAGTTCGCGCAGTCGGCGGAGGTCGTCGAGGATCTGGTCGACGGTGCCGACGCCGGCGGGCCGCTCGGGGCCGTCGACCGGCGCGGTGGTCGGCCGCAGGGCGATGCGGGGTGCGAAGCCCGGCATCGGGTGCTCGGCCAGGACGGACCGCATCCGGTCGACGGGGAGCCGCAGCGGGTGCCAGGCGTCGCCGAACCGGACCGCCCGGCGCAGCGCCGCCTCGCTGTGGCCGCCGACCCAGACCGGCACCTTCCGGTGTCCGGACGTGCCCGCCCAGGTGTCCCGCAGGGTCTCCAGGTACTCGTCGGTCAGCCTGCCGCGCGCGCCGAACGGCACACCGAGGGCGTCGAACTCCCGGCGCGCCCAGCCCACTCCGACGCCCAGGACGAACCGGCCGCCGCTGAGCAGGTCGAGGGTGGTCGCCATCCGTGCCACCAGCAGCGGGTTCCGGTACGGCAGGACGAGCACGGTCGTGCCCAGCCGCAGACCGGGGGCGACCCCGGCGAGCCAGGACAGCGTGGTGAAGGGCTCGTGGAACGGCTCCGGGTACCGCTCGGCCACGTCCGCGGTCACCGCCACGTGGTCCGACACCATGAGGAGGTCGAAGCCGAGGCCCTCCGCGGTCCGGGCCCACTCGCGCAGCACGCCGGGGTCCGTCCCGGGGCCGAAGTTCGGTACGTTGACGCCAAGTTGCATGCTCCGAGGCTATCCCCGCGATCATGGCGGACGGAACGGACTCCTCCCGGTCTCGGCCGTCGTCGGCCGTGGTTCTCCCGGTAGATTGCCGGAATGGCCGTGAATCTTGACGACACCGACTGGGCGATCATCGAGCAGCTGCAGCGGGAGGCCCGCGTCTCCCTCAGCGAGCTGGGGCGCCGGGTGTCCCTCAGCCCGTCGGCGACCACGGAACGGGTGCGGAACCTGGAGTCGCTGGGCGTCATCACCGGCTACCACGCGACGGTGGACCTGTCGAAGGTCGGCTATCCGGTGCTCGCCGTCGTCCGGCTGAAGTACCCCGGCAACCGGCACGAGCCGCTGCGGCGACTGCTCGCCGAACGGCGGGAGATCCTGGAGTGCCTGCGCACCACCGGCGACGACTGTTACACGCTGAAGGTGGCCGCGACCTCCATGGAGCACCTGGAGACCCTGGTGGACGAGCTGGCCGGCTTCGGCAGCACCACCACGAACGTCGTCTACAGCCGGACGCTGCCGCTGCGCGGGCCCGGCCGGCCCTGACGCCGAGGCGGGCGGTGCTCACTCGATCGGGGGAGGCCGGCCGTACGCCGTGCGAGCAGACTGGCGATCGTGCCCCGGGGGTCTTCGACTCCCCACGATTCCACAGGAGTTGACTCATGCGTCGTCCGCGCATCCGCCGCCTGGCAATCGCCCTCACGCTCTCGACCGCCGTTTCCGTCGCGTCCGGGTGGTCCGTGGGGGCAGCCGGTTCGGCCGCGGCCCCGACGGACGTCGTCCAGCGGGGACTGGACGCGCTGGTGCGGACGGACGGGATGCCCGCCGCCCTCGCGACCGTCCGGGACGGGCGTGGCCGAAGCCGCGACCACACCGCGGGGGTGGGGGACCTGGCCACCGGCGCCAAGGTCCCCGTCGACGGGCAGGTGCGGATCGGCAGCACCACCAAGACCTTCACCGCCGTCGTGGTGCTCCAGCTGGTGGGGGAGGGGAGGATCGACCTCGACGCCCCCGTCGACACCTACCTGCCCGGGGTGGCCCGGGGCGAGGGCGCCGACGGGCGCGGCGTCACCGTCCGGCAGCTCCTCCAGCACACCAGCGGCCTGCCCGACTACGAGGGGCTGCTGGACGAAGCCTCCCTCCGCTCCCGGTACTTCGAGCCCCGGGAACTGCTGGACCTCGCCCTCCGGCAGAAGCCCACCTCCGCACCGGGGGAGAAGTTCGGTTACAGCAGCACCAACTACGTGCTGGCGGGCCTGATCGCCCAGCGGGTGACCGGACGGCCGCTGGCCGAGGAGATCGACCGGCGGATCCTCCGGCGCATCGGGCTGCGGCACACCTACTTCCCGGCCGTTGGCGACCGCACCATCCGGGAGCCCCACCCCGAGGGCTACCGCAGGGACTCCGCCGACGGGCCGCTGACCGACTTCACGGAGCTGGACCCGTCGGCGGCCTGGGCGGCCGGGCAGATGGTCTCCACCAACTCGGACCTCAACCGGTTCTTCACCGAGCTGCTCGTTCCGGACCGCCTGCTGCCCGCGGCCCAGCTCGCCCAGATGCGCACCACGGTGCCGATCGGAGGCGGGGTCGGCGCCGGACTGGGCGTCTTCAGCCGGCCGCTCTCCTGCGGCGGGGTCTACTGGGGGCACGGCGGTGACATTCCGGGCTATGAGACCCGCGGTGGCGTCACCGACGAGGGGCGCGCCGTGAACATCGCGGTGACCACCGTCCCGACCGACCACGCCGTCACCCGGCACCTTGAGGACGTCGTCGACGCCGCCCTGTGCCGCTGAGACGGGGCCGGGCCGCGGGGTCAGGAGCGGTTGCGGGTCCCCTCGTCGCCGATCATACCGTTGCCGTGGTGGACGGACAGGCTGGAGTACGTCGCCCGCATGCGCGCGGCGCCCCGCCCCCGCCCGCGCCGCGTAGTGGGCATGACTTTCGACAGATCCGCCGCGACGGTGGTGGCCATAGGGTCGTGGGCATGCGGACGAGTGGGGTGGCGCTGCCCGTGGCGGCGTCGGTGTGTATCGGGCTCGGTGTCACCAGCCTCTGGTGGGCGCTGCCCGCGATCGGGCTCTCCTTCCTGGCGGGGCTGCGGATGGAGCGGGTGCGGCCGGCGGCGGTGGTGTTCGCCGTCCTGGTGGCGGCCGGGGTGCTGGTGGTCGGGTCGGTGCCCTCCTGGATCGCTCGGGGCCTGCTGTTCATCGCGCTCGCCGTGAGCACCGGGATGGGGCCGTGGCTGCTGGGCCGGTTCTGGCGGCAGTCGCAGGAGCTGGTGCGCGCCGGCTGGGAGCGGGCCGAGCGGCTGGAGCGCGAGCAGCGACTCGTCGCCGAGCAGGCCCGACTGCGTGAACGTGCCCGCATCGCCCAGGACATGCACGACGCCCTCGGGCACGACCTCAGCCTGATCGCTCTGCGCGCCGGGGCCCTCAAGCTCGCTCCCGGCCTGGCCCGGCCCCACCGGGAGGCCGTCCAGGAGATCCGGGCGGGTGCGGCCGCCGCCGTCGACCGGCTCGGCGAGGTGATCGGCATCCTGCGCGACGGGGACGAGAACGGCGAGGGGGCCTCCGCGGCCCACGGGCCCGCCGACTCGGACATCCCGCAGCTCGTCGCCGAGGCGGCCGCCGCCGGCCTGGACGTCCGCTCGGAGATCACCGGGGAGCCGGACGGGCTCCCGCGTGCGACCGAGCACGCCGCTTTCCGAGTGGTGCAGGAAGCGCTGACCAACGCCACCAAGCACGCGCCGCGAGCGACCGTCACCGTGGAGGTGGCCTACTCGGAGGACGGTGCCCGCCTCCGGGTGGCCAACGGGCCCGTGCCCGTGCCCGCCGGCGCCACCGGCGGTGCGGCGTCGCCGGCCCCCGGGTCAACCCCTCGCAGCGCAACGCCCACCGCGACGTTCGTCGAGAAGCTCGCCGGTACCTCCACCTCCACCTCCACCGCGACACAGGCCGCGGCGCCCGTCGCGCCGCCCACCGGTGGCCGCGGCCTGGTCGGCCTGACCGAGCGCGTCCGGCTCGCGGGCGGCACCCTCGCCCACCGGGCCCGCCCGGACGGTGGGTTCGAGGTCCTGGCCGACCTGCCGCGCCGTGCCGCGGGGCCCGTCCCGCCGGTGCCCGTGGCCCCGCCGTCGCCGGTGCGCGAACTGCGGCAGGCCCGGCGCCGGGTGGGGCGGACACTCGTCGCCGTGGTGCTCGTCCCGCTGGTGACGGCCGTGCTGCTGACCGTGGCCCTGCGAGTATGGACGCTCTACGTGGTCGGCCTGTCGGTGCTGGACCCGGAGGTCTACGCCTCCCTCCAGGTGGGGCAGGAGCAGGCCTCGGTCGAGCGCCTGCTGCCGGGCCACCGGCTGCCGTACCGCCCGCCGGTCGGCTCGTCGACACCGGCGCCGCCGTCGGGGGAAGGGGTCTCGTGCACCTACTACGCCATCACCGCCCAACTGTTCGTGGACCGGGCCGGCGACGCCTACCGCCTCTGCTTCCGGGACTCCCGACTCGTCTCCCGCGACGTGCTCGTCTCCTGACCTCCCGTCGCACCTCCCTTCCCGTACCGCCTCCGTCCCGAGCGACCGACAGGAGCCGCCGATGACCACCGCACCGATCCGGGTGCTGCTCGCCGACGACGAGCCCATGATCCGCGCCGGACTGCGCGCCGTGCTCGCCACCGACCCGGGCATCGAGATCGTCGCCGAGACCGGGGACGGTCGGGAGGCCGTCGAACTGGTCCGGCGCCACCGGCCGGACGTCGCCGTGCTGGACATCCGGATGCCCGGGACGGACGGCATCACGGCCGCCGCCGAGATCCGCCGCAACGGCCTGGCGACCGGAGTGCTCATGCTGACCACCTTCGGTGAGGACGACTACATCCTGCGCGCGCTCAGCGGCGGCGCGAACGGCTTCCTGATCAAGTCCGGAGAGCCCGAGGAACTGCTCGCCGGGGTGCACGCGGTGGCGGGTGGGGCGGCCTACCTCTCACCCAAGGTGGCCGCCCGGGTGGTCGCCCACCTGGCCGCCACCGGAGCCGGCGACCCCGCCGACCGGCGCGCCGGCGCCCGGGAACGGGTGGCCGCCCTGACCACCCGGGAACGGGACGTACTGACGCTGATCGCCGCCGGGCTGTCCAATGGTCAGATCGCCCGCAGGCTGGGGGTGGTGGAGGGCACCGTGAAGGCCCATGTGAGCTCCATCCTGGCGCGGCTGGGCGTGGCCAACCGGGCGGCCGCCGCCGTTCTCGCGCACGAGGCCGGGCTGACCCTCGGCGCGACCTGCGCGGGCGGCCCGCGGGACTGAGACCGTCGGCCCCGAGCCCGAGTTCGCGCCCGGGGCCGACGGTATCGCCGGCGCCGACAGCAGCCGCCCGAGGACGGGCACCCCGGTCAGCGCCGTCACCGCGGTGGTGGCCGCAGGCCGCAGGGCGAGGACGGCCGCCGCCGTGACCGTGCCGCCGAGCGCGGCACCGGCGAGCACGTCGTGCGGGTAGTGCACCCCGGCCGCCACCCGCAACGCGGCCGTGGCACCGCCGACGGGTACGGCCAGCAGCGCCCAGCGCGGGCGCAGCAGCACCAGCCCCGTCGCCAGCGCGACCGCCAGGGTGGCGTGGTTGCTGGGGAACGACCAGTCACCCGGCGGCGGACACTCGGCCGCCGCCGGGCCCGGGAGCCCGGCCAGAGCCCGGCAGGGCCGCTCCTCGTCGAGGACCACCTTCAGCACCTCGCTCGCCCCGTAGGCCAGCACCGTGCCCAGCCCGACCAGTGCCACCCCCGCGACCGCCCCGGCGGCCCGCCGGGCCCGGGCCGTCCACCAGCAGAACGCCAGCAGCAGCCCCAGCACCAGCAGCCCCACCTCGGTGGCCGGCTCCAGCAGCGAGGCCACCGCACGCGGGGCATCGCCGACGGCCTCCGCCACCCGCCGGTAGCCGGCCGCCGACCACCCGGCCGACACCCGCACCGGCCCCGCCCCACCACCACGCTCCGGCGCCAGCCACGCCACCACCCCGGCCCCCGCACAGAGCAGGGCCGCGGCCAGGACGGGCCTGCCCGCCCCCGCGGTCCGGATCCCTCGGCCGGCCGTGGATTGCCTGGACTTCCTGTCCGTGTACGTCATGGTCCGGACGGTAGAAGCCGAGGAGCCCTTTCCACCCGACCCGAAAGTCAGGCAACGACCATGACGATGGTCAGGGTTGACAGCACTGATCGAGCCGCGCGAAGGGACCGGGCGGGTGGACAGCAGCTGCCGGGACGGGCAGTGCGACCCTGCCCGGGGCCGTCGAAGCGGGTGGGGAAGAGCGGCGGACGCGGCGCGGACGGTCGGGCAGGTCGGCCGACCTGCCCGATGACTCCTGCGGTGCACCGGCCCGGAGCGGCGCCCGTGGCACCCCTCGACCTGGTCCGGCGCGTCCGTCGCTGTTCTCGGGCGCCAGGAGCTTGAGGATCACGGGAGTCGGCGCAGATCAACGGCCCTCCTCCCGCCGGGCGAGCAGGGCCTCGGAGGCCGACCCGAGCCCGGTGCCGCGCCCGGTGCCGCCCCCGGGCTGTGCCCAGTCGGCCAGGCCGCGCGCGGTGGCGGCGTTCTCCGGGCCGAGGGTGCCGTCGCGAACGAGGTCCGCCAGTACCCGCCGCTCGCGGTCGGCCGGCGAGACGGCGGCGGTCAGCCGCCCGTCGTCGGCGATCCCCGTACGTTCGCCGGCCGCGACTCTGTCGATCAACTAGCAAGCAATAGCGTGGAGTTGGCGAACAGAGGCGTTGGCGTTCATGCGGCCGACAGTACGCGGACCGTGCGGCGGTCACGAGGAACGTGCGTCGATCTCACGCGGAAGAGTGCTCACCCCGCGCCGGGAAGGCGTGGCGCCGTCCGCCGAGGGTGACGGCCAGCGTGGCGGCCAGCAGGACGAGGGCGGACCAGGGCAGGGCCGTCGGGCCGACACGGTCGAGGAGGAGGCCGCCGGCCAGGCCGCCGACGGCGATGCCGAGGTTCCAGCAGGTGACGAGCAGCGACTGGGCGATGTCCCCGGCCGGGCCGGCCGCGTCGGCGACGGCGGTCTGGAGGAGGGTGGCGGCGCCGCCGAAGCCCAGGCCCCAGAGCGCGGCGGCCGCGTAGGCGGGCCAGCCGGCCGAGCCGAGCAGAGCGGTGACGAGGAGCAGCGCGGCGGCGGCGAGGAGGACGGAGGCGGCGATGGTCAGCGGGCGCAGGTGCCGGTCGATCAGGGCGCCGGTGCCGAGGATGCTCACCAGTGAGGACAGCCCGATGACGAGCAGGACGGTGTCCGTCCGGCCGTCGAGCCCCAGCGGTGCGAGCAGCGCGGCGACGTACGTGTAGAGGACGTTGTGGGCGAGCACGAAGGTCGCCGTGACGGCCAGCACGGCGGCGACGCCCGGCATCCGCAGCACCCGCCGGACCGGAGTCAGGACCGGGGCGGTCCGGTCGGCCCGGCCGGGCGGTTCCGGCAGCACGAACAGCATCCAGCCGGCCAGCGCCAGGGCGATCGCGCTCATCAGTCCGAAGGTGGCCCGCCAACCCACCAGGCCTGCCAGCACGGTGCCGGCGGGCACGCCCACTGACAGGGCGACCGTCGAGCCGGTCATGGCGACGGCCATCGCCCGTCCACGCTGCTCCGGGGCGACGATGCCCCGGGCGTACCCGGCCAGCAGCGCCCAGAGCAGCCCGGCGACCAGGCCGGCCGCGAACCGGGCGGCCATGGTGAGCGGGTAGCTCGGCGAGACGGCGGTGACGGCGTTGGCCGCGGCGAAGCCGCCGACGGCGACCAGCAGCAGGGGCTTGCGCGGCAGGCGGCCGGTGACGGCGGTCAGCGGGACGGCGGCCGCGATGGAGCCGACCGCGTAGAGCGTGACGGACTGCCCCGCGGCGGACTGGCCGACGCCGAGGTCGGCGCTCATCGCGGGCAGCACTCCGGCGGGCAGGGCCTCGGTCATGATCGTGACGAATCCGCCGGCGCTCATGGCCAGCAGCGCGGGCCAGGGCAGCCTCGGTGTCGCGGCCACCGGCCGTGCGGGGGCATGGAGTTCAGGAGTGGGCATGGGCCCGATCGTTTATCGTTGACATCCATGTCAGGGTCCAGCCGGCAGGGCGCCGGCCCGGGGTGAGGATGGTCACACATGCGCATCGGCGAACTCGCCCGGCGGGCGGATACCACTCCGCGCCTGCTGCGCTACTACGAGCAGCAGGGGCTGATCACGCCGCGCCGCGAGGCGAACGGCTACCGCGCGTACGACGAGTACCTCGTGGACCGGGTGCTGCAGATCCGCGGGTTGTTGGACGCGGGGCTGCCGACCCGGATCATCAAGCAGGTCCTGCCCTGCCTGGA
The DNA here is from genome assembly GCF_044763205.1 of Kitasatospora sp. NPDC096204. Lineage (NCBI taxonomy): Bacteria > Bacillati > Actinomycetota > Actinomycetes > Kitasatosporales > Streptomycetaceae > Kitasatospora > Kitasatospora sp. NPDC096204. The sequence continues at coordinate 90,564 of NZ_JBIWFT010000021.1, read as the reverse complement.
CACCCCGCGGACGATCCACTTCGCCGACGCCACACCGGAGATGCTCACCACCCTGGAGACCGAGACGGACCGGATGACCCGCCGGATCCTGTGCCTGACGCGCAACCGGGACGCCATCCGGGAGTACCTGGACGTGGTCAAGAGCCTCTCCTGAACTCTCCCGAACCGGCTGTCGGAACCGCCGTTTGACCTTGCCACCGGTGTCAGCGTTGGACGCTGTCGTCATGACCGACGCGAACGACACGAACGACATGACCGACACGACCAGCACGAACCACGCGGCTGACGCGACCGTCGCGACCGGCACGACCGGCTCCGCGATCCGCCACACCGCCTTCGGCGACGGCACCCCGATCGTCCTGATCCACGGCTACACCGTCGACCACCGCGTCCTGCTCCCGCTCGAACCCGCCTTCGCCGACCGGCCCGGCTGGCGCCGCCTCTACCTCGACCTCCCCGGCCACGGCAACAGCCCCCGGCTGCCGGGCCCGGCCTCGGCGAGCGCCCTGGCCGAGGCCGTCTCCGGGTGGATCGAGGAACAGGTCGGCCGTCGGCCCTTCGCCGTGGTCGGGCAGTCCTTCGGCGGCCAGCTGGCCCGGGCGGTGACCGCGCGGTTCGGCGAGCAGGTGCTGGGCTCGGCGCTGCTGGTGCCGGTGGTGCGCTGGGGCGCCGACCGGGCGCTGCCCGAGGAGTCCGTGGTCGAACGCGACGAGGACCTCCTCGCCCGCGTCCCGGCCGCCGGCCGCGAGCTGTTCCGGTACGTCATGGCCCGCCACACCGAGGCGAGTTGGGGGCTCTTCGAGCGCCACGTCCGGCCCGGTTGGGAGGCGCACGACCGGGCGGCCGCCGCCGAACTCGAAGCCGACTTCCTGCTGCCGCACTGGCCCGAGCACCGGGCCCCGCAGCACACCGGCCACCACCTGCTGGTCACCACCCGGCAGGACGCCCTGGTCGGCTGGCGCGACCAGCTCGCCCTGCTCGACCACTACCCCCGGATGGCCGCCGCCGTCCTCGACGGTGTCGGCCACAACCCCCAGGTCGAGGCCGCCGGGACCGTCCGTACCCTGTTCGGCCACTGGCTCGACCGGCTAGGCCCCCACCGGGACCCGCGCGACTGAGACCCGCGCCGCCGGGAACGCCGCCGGGAGAGCCGAGGGAACGCCGAGAGACCGCCGAGGGAACGCCGACGGCCCCGCGACCGGTCGTCCCGGTCACGAGGCCGATCGCCGAGCCCTCGCCGATGCCGTCCCCGTCAAGGTCCGGAGCCCGGACCCCGGAGCCGGACCTCGGAGCCGGACCCCGGAGGCCCGGGGTCACCCGATGGAGCGGGGAAGCCGGGTGGTCAGGTACAGGATGGTGAAGGAGCCGAGGAGCTGGATGCCCAGGCACAGCGCGAGGGCCCGGTCCATGCCCAGGACGGGGGAGAGCGAGAGGTAGAGGGTGCCGAGGGTGGCGACGCCCAGGGCGAGGCTGGACTGCTGGCCGGTGGCGAGGACGCCGCTGCCGACGCCGGCCCGGGCGGCGGGCACCTTGGCGAGGACCACCCGGAACAGCGGGGTGCCGATCAGGCCCTGCCCGATGCCGGCGAGGGCGACGCCCGGGGCCATCCGGAGCGGGGAGAAGTGCGCCCAGTCGGCCAGGACGGTCAGGGCGAGGGTGCCGAGGCCGGTGGCCTGGACGACGGCGCCCGCGCTGAGCACCCGGCTGCCCCAGCGGCCGATCAGCCGCGGGCCGGCGAGCGAGGCGGAGAAGTAGCCGACCGCCATCGGGACGAGCGCCCAGCCGGCCGCGACCGGGCCCAGCCGGAGGCCCTGCTGGAGGGCGACCGCGATGACGAACATGAAGCCGCCGAAGCCCGCGAAGTAGGGCAGGGCGATGCCGAGGCCGCGCCGCATCTCCGGGATGCGCAGCAGGGACGGCGGCACCAGCGGGGTGTCCCCGCGCCGCTCGGCGCGGCGCTCGACGACGCCGAAGGCGACGGCGAGGACGGGGAACAGCGCCAGCAGCACCCAGGACCACAGCGGCCAGCCGGCGGCCCGGCCCTCCATCAGCGGGATGAGCAGGGAGAGCAGGGAGGCGGTGAGCAGCACGGTGCCGGGGACGTCGACCCGGGCGGCCGTGGCGGCCCTGCTCTCCGGGACGTAGCGGACCGCGAGCACCACGGCGAGCAGCGCGAACGGCACGTTCAGCAGGAACACCGAGCGCCAGCCGGTGCCGAACAGGTCGGCGGCGACCAGCATCCCGCCGAGCACCTGCCCGATCACCACCGAGATCCCGCCGACGGCGCCGTAGACGCTGAGCGCGCGGCCGCGCCGGGCGCCCTCGGTGGCGGCGGTGATGGTGCCGAGCACCTGCGGGATCAGCAGTGCGGCCGAGGCGCCCTGGGCGGCCCGGGCGGCGACCAGGGACCACGCACCCGGGGCGAGGCCGCAGGCCAGCGAGGTGAGGGCGAAGGCGACGGCGCCGACGACGAAGAGCCGGCGGCGGCCGTAGCTGTCGCCGAGGCGCCCGCCGAGGACGAGCAGTACGGCGAAGGCGATGCCGTAGCCGGCGGCGACCAGTTCGAGGACGGCGGGCCCGGCGGCCAGGTCGTGGTCGATGGTGGGCAGGGCGACGTTGACGATGAAGAAGTCGAGCATCGGCAGGAAGGCGCCGAGCAGCACGGTGACCAGCCCCGCGGTGCCGAGGGTGGCGACCGGTCCGGCGGGTCCGGCGGGTCCGGTGGAGCCGGGGGAGGCGGTACGGGCGGCCGCGGTGCGGGCCGATGCGGGGGCGACGGCGAGTTGTTGGGTCACGGGTCATACGATCCGTCGCCCCGTACCCTGGTACCAGAGTGTGGTTATCCAGGTATAAGAAGTACCTGGCAACAGGCTGACGGCTGCCGCATGCTGGGGAGCATGAGTCTCGCCACGCCTCCCGCACAAGCCCGCACCGCTCCGGCCGGCCCCACGCGAGCCCACACCGGTTCGACTGGTCCGACCGGTCCGGGCCCGGCCACCCCCGACGACGCCCGCCGCCACGAGCTGGCCGGGTTCCTGCGCAGCCGCCGCGAGCGCCTGGCACCCGAGCAGGTCGGCCTGCCGATGACCGGCCGCCGCCGGACGCCGGGACTGCGCCGGGAGGAGGTCGCGCAGCTCGCCGCGGTCGGGGTGACCTGGTACACGTGGCTGGAACAGGGGCGGGACATCCAGGTGTCCACCCAGGTGCTGGACTCGGTGGCCCGGGCGCTGCTGCTGGACCCGAGCGAGCGCGCCCACCTGTTCACCCTGGCCGGCGCGGAGGACCCGGCGCCGGTGCGGGACTGCCCCTCGGTGACCCCGGGCGTACGGCTGCTGCTGGAGCAGCTGGCGCCGTTCCCCGCCATGGTGGTCAACTCCCGCTACGACGTGCTGGCGTACAACGCCCAGTACACCGCGATCGTCGGCGACCTCGACGAACTGGCCCCCGCGGACCGGAACCTGATGTGGATGGCGTTCACGCCCTCGCAGTTCCGCGAGGTGCTGGTGGACTACCGCACCGAGCGACTCGGCATCGTGGCCCGGTTCCGCTCGGCGATGGCCGACCACGGCTCGGAGCCGGCCTGGAAGGCGCTGCTGGCCCGGATGCTCAAGGCCTCGCCGGAGTTCGCGGAGCTCTGGCAGCGGCACGACGTGATGCGGCCGGGCAACGGGATCAAGCGCTTCCAGGTGCCGGGCGTCGGCCTGTTGCGCTGTGAGTACACCAACTTCTGGCTCAGCCCGCAGCTGGGGACGCGGATGATCACGTACACCCCGCTGGACGACGAGACCCGCGCGCTGATGGACCTGCTGCCCACCCGCGGCCAGCCGGCTCACCCGCGGCTAGCCGGCTCACCCGCGCCAAGCCGGCCCACCCGTGCCTAGGCCCGCAGCGCCGCGTCCCGCCCGAGCCACAGGCACACCGCGGCCAGCGGCAGTTCGATGCAGGTGGCCATGGCCAGCGCGGCGAGCACCGCGAGGCCCGGCCCGGCGCAGGCGATGTCGGCCAGCGCGTCCCCGGTGAGCAGCAGGGCCACCGCCGCGCCCGCCCAGAGCGCGGCGGGGCTGCGCCGGCGCAGCAGCGCGTCCAGCGAGAGCAGGGCGGCGAACTCGGTGAGGTCGAGCACGACCCACGGGGTCTCGTGGCAGACGGCGAGGATCGCCAGCCAGGGCAGCAGCGCGACGGCCGCCAGGACCGGAAGCCGGGCGAAGCGCGCGGGCAGGACGTACGAGGGGGTGGTGCGGGCGGCGAGGACGGCGGTGGTCACGCGGCACCCCGGCCCTGGCCCAGGCCCCGCACCCGCTCCAGCGGCAGCCGCTCGGCCGTCCCGCCCGCCGGGTGTTCGACCCGTACCGCGTCGAACGGCCCCTCGGCCCAGGCGATCCAGAACCGCCCGGCCACCGTGACCACCTCGGCCGTCGACCGCGCCCGGCGGAACGGCCGCCGCCCGGTGAACTCGACCGCGGGCGCCGCACCGTCGGCGGCCAGCCGGCCCCAGGCCAGCACGTGCCGGCTCCGCCCGGCGGACGGGCAGCGCCGGGCCCCGCGCAGCAGCTGCGGGGTGAGCCGGGCGGCGACCAGGACGTCGGTCAGCTCCCCGTGCTGGTACAGCTCCAGCGCGGCCCGGCCGCGTCCCGACCGGACGCTGCGGACCGACCAGGGCCCGGCCCCGGCCGGCAGCGTGTCATCCGCCGCCGACGCCGAATCCCCGCCCGGCAGCAGAGCCGCCCCCGGCTTCCCCTCAGGCAGCGCCCCGTCCGCCGCCGGCGTTCCGGAAGCACCCCCGGGGCCGGGCCGCCCGTGCGGCGGAGTGGCGGAGTGCGATGCAGTGCTCGTCATGCCCTCAAGCCTTCCGCCGGGACCCCCGTCCTGTCGGTGGTGCCCCACACCGAATCGGGGGTGTACCTAGCTACACCTCCACCCGGAACCCCCCTTCATGGCAGCCCGTGATCACGGAGCCCTACGCTGTCCGGCATGCCCTCCACCACGTTGCGCCGAGCGCTCGTCAGGAGCCTCCGGCGCCCACCGTGGTCGCCCGAGGCCTGGCGGGACGTCCGCTTCACCGCCGCCGGAATACCCATGGCGCTGCCGGTCTGGCTGGCCGTCACCGAGTCGAGCCTGCTCTTCCCGCTGCTCGCCGCCGTCCTGCTCTGCGCCCGCCCGCTGACCGCCCTCCAGCGCGGGCGGCTGCGCGCCCTGCGGGGGGTGGAGGTGCCGCCGCTGCGCCCGCCGACGGGGCGTCAGATCTGGCTGCTGGGGATGACCTGGCGCCAGGCCCTGCACCACCTGGTGGCCGGGCCGCTGCTCGCGGCGGGCGCGCTGGCGGTGCTGTACGCCTGGGCGGCCGCCGTGGTGCTGGCCACCGTGTACGGCTGGATCTGGCTGCTGCCCGCCGGCACCGCGCTGCGCTCCGGCCTGGCCGGGGAGGACGTCCTGCTCACCCTCGGCGGGGTGGTGCTGCTGGCGGTGCTGCCCCCGGTGGGGACGCGACTGGCCTGGCTGGAGGTGTGGGTGGCCCGGCGGCTGCTCGGACCGGACCGGGCGGAGGCGCTGGAGCGGCGGGTCGAGGAGATCGCCGAGAGCCGGGCCGGGCTGGTCGACGCGGTGGACGCCGAGCGCCGCCGGATCGAGCGCGACCTGCACGACGGCGCCCAGCAGCGGCTCACCTCCCTCGCGATGAACCTGGGCCTGGCCCGGCGCACCCTCAAGGACGTGCCGCCCGAGGTGATGCAGGTGATCGTCGAGGCGCACGAGGAGGCCCAGGCGGCCATCGACGAGCTGCGCGACCTGGTCCGCGGCCTGCACCCCGCCGTCCTGGAGGACCGCGGCCTGGACGCGGCGCTGTCCGGCGTCGCCGCCCGTGCCCCGCTGCCGGTGCGCCTGGACGTCGACCTCTCCGAGCAGGTCGCCCCCACTGTCGAGGCGGTCGCCTACTTCACCGTCTCCGAGGCGCTCACCAACGTGGCCAAGCACGCCAGGGCGAACCGCGTCGACCTCTCGGTGCGGACGGCCGACGGCCGGCTGCGCCTGGTCATCAGCGACGACGGCGTGGGCGGCGCGGACCCCTCGCGCGGCACCGGGCTCACCGGTCTGCGCAAGCGCGCCGCCTCGGTCGACGGCACGCTGTCCGTTCTCAGCCCCCTCGGGGGCCCCACCACCATCACCGTGGAGTTGCCGTGCGCGCTGTGATCGCCGAGGACTCGGTCCTGCTGAGGGTCGGCCTGGTCAAGGTCCTGGAGGCGGTGGGCTTCGAGGTCGTGGCCGCCGTCGGGGACGCCGTGGAACTGCTGGCCGCCGTCGAGGAGCACCGCCCGAAGGTGGTGGTGGCCGACGTCCGGATGCCCCCGGATTTCAGCGACGAGGGGGTGAAGGCGGCGATGGTGATCCGCCGGCAGTGGCCGGACACCGCCGTCCTGCTGCTCTCCCAGTACGTGGAGGAGCGCTACGCCGCGGACCTGCTGGCGACCAACACCAGCGGCGTCGGCTACCTGCTCAAGCAGCGGGTGGCCAATGTGGACGACTTCGTGGACGCGCTCCAGCGCGTCGCCGAGGGCGGCACCGCGCTGGACCCGGAGGTGGTCGCCCAGCTGCTGGTGCGCCGCCACCGGGACCCGCTGGAGAAGCTGACCCCGCGCGAGCGCGACGTGCTCGCCCTGATGGCGGAGGGCCGTTCCAACGCCGCGATCGCGGGCGCGCTGGTGGTCAGCGACAGCGCGGTGGCCAAGCACATCAACTCGATCTTCACCAAGCTCGACCTGCCGCCGGCCGAGGACAGCCACCGCCGGGTGATGGCGGTGCTGCGCTTCCTGGAGGTCGGGTAGCAGTGAAGGGGGCGAGGGCCTGGCGGGCCGCCGGGACGGTCGTGATCGTCCTGGTCATGATCGGTGCCGGACTGCAGACCTGGTCGATGGCGGTGCAGCAGCGCACCAGCACCAGCCGGCCGTACGACCGGGCGATCCACCGGCTCCAGCTGGAGACCGGCAACGCCTCGGTCCTGGTACGGGCGGGGCGGGAGGGCCACGTGGTGGTCCGGCAGAGCCTGGACTGGCTGGTGCGCAAGCCGGTGGTGTCCACCGTCTTCGATGGCGACGTGCTCACGGTCGGGCTGCACTGCCGACTGGTGCTGCCGCTCTCGGACCTCGGCTGCGGCGCCGAGATCGAGCTGGAGGTGCCGGCCGCGACGGAGGTGTCCGGCTCGGTGGGCTCCGGGTCGGTCCGGGTGGAGGGATTGAGCGGGGACGTGCGGATGGAGCTCACCTCCGGCCAGCTGTTGCTGTCCGACACCTCCGGGAACGTGTCCGTGCACGGCACCTCCGGGATGGTGCAGGGCACCAACCTGAGCATGTCGCGGGTGGCGGCGCAGTTCACCTCGGGCACCGTGCAGCTGGGCTTCGCGAGGACCCCGCGCGAGGTGGACGCCACGGCCACCTCCGGCTCGGTGGAACTGACCCTGCCGAAGGACAGCCGGTACGCCGTCTCCAGCGAGATCGGCAGCGGCAACGGCCGGATCGACCCGGTGCTGGCGGACTCCGCCAGCCCGAACCGGCTGCACGCCGCGGTCACCTCGGGGACGATCACCGTCGTTCCGTCGACGTCCTCGCAGCCGGAGCAGCCGGAGCAGCCGGAGCCGTCGTTCGCGCCGGAGCTCGCGGCGCCTCCGTCGGCCCCGTAGCGGGGCGGCGTCCGGCGCGGGCGGAGGCCGCTCACCCGGGTGGGGGACAATGGAGAGTCCCGTCCCCATCACCCGAGGTCAGCCGCGCATGACAGCCACGCCCGCACCCACCGCGCCCGACACCGAGTTCGCGCCGCTCGACATCGGCCCGATCCGGGTGTGGCCGCCCGTCGTGCTGGCGCCGATGGCCGGCATCACCAACGCGCCGTTCCGCACCCTGTGCCGGGAGCAGAGCGGCGGCCGGGGCCTGTACGTCTCGGAGATGATCACCACCCGGGCGCTGGTCGAGCGCAACGCCAAGACCATGCAGCTGATCAAGTTCGACCCGAGTGAGAAGCCCCGCTCGATCCAGCTGTACGGGGTGGACCCGGTGACCGTCGGCAAGGCCGCCCGGATGATCTCCGAGGAGGGCCTGGCCGACCACATCGACCTCAACTTCGGCTGCCCCGTCCCCAAGGTCACCCGCAAGGGCGGCGGCTCGGCACTGCCGTACAAGCGCAACCTGCTGCGCGAGCTCCTGCGCGAGGCCGTCGCCAACGCGGGCGACCTGCCGGTGACCATGAAGATGCGCAAGGGCATCGACGACGACCACCTCACCTACCTGGACGCCGGCCGGATCGGCGCCGAGGAGGGCGTGGCCGCGATCGCCCTGCACGGGCGCACCGCCGCCCAGCACTACGGCGGGACGGCCGACTGGTCGGCGATCGCCCGGCTGCGCGAGTCCGTCCCGGCACACATCCCGGTGCTGGGCAACGGGGACATCTGGTCGGCCGACGACGCCGTGCGGATGATGCGTGAGACGGGCTGCGACGGTGTGGTGGTGGGCCGTGGCTGCCTGGGGCGGCCGTGGCTGTTCAAGGACCTGGTCGCGATCTTCGAGGGCGACGTGGACTACGCCCGCCCCGACTTCGGCTACGTGGCCGCGGCGATGGTGCGGCACGCGCAGCTGCTCGGCGAGTGGCTGGGCGACGAGGCGCGCGGCGTGATCGACTTCCGCAAGCACGTCGCCTGGTACACCAAGGGCTTCTCGGTCGGCTCCGAGCTGCGGGTGCGGCTCGCCGGCTCCTCCTCGCTGGCCGAACTGGCCGAAACCCTCTCCCAGGTGGAGCAGTCCCAGGGCTGGCCGGAGGGTGCGGACGGCCCGCGCGGGCGGACCAGCGGCAACAACCGGGTGGTCCTGCCCGAGGGCTGGTTGGACGATCCGTATGACTGCGCCCGACCGGGTGCTGACGCCGAATCGGACACATCTGGCGGATGATCTATACGGACCGGCGAAATCGACCCCTCGGGGCCGATGGCCATCAGGTCCCAGCCCTCTTGTCCATCCTGGACAAGAGGGCTCCTTTTCGGCGTCCGAACATCACGGAGAGAGCACGTTTCTGGACGCAGTGCGACGATCGGCGCAGGCGTTCTACGTTCGACCCGTGAGATGCGCTGGTGACGCTTGCCACATACGGTGGGGGCTGACGGCCGGTCAGTGGACGAAGTGGACAGGTCGGCCGTGAATCGCTTCCCGAAGTCGGTCGGCCGGTGATCCGCCGATCCGGGTGCAGGAAATCAAGCCGGGGCAACGCGATGGCTCCGCGGTCGCTACGGTGCGTCCGGATCGTGTGATCTCAGAGCCCGCTTGTCTTCAAGAATTGAACACTGGCTCGCGTCAGGCGGACGATTTCACCAACAGAGTGAACGCCTTTATGTGCATTCGATCTAGCGGGTTACCACTCGGTACCAGCCTCGGGTGGCCTATTCAGGGCAGAGAAGTGCCTTCGAAATGGGTATGTTCTCCGGCGTCAGGGCAACCGCGTACGAGGAGACCGACCCGTGCCGTCCCAGCAGAAGTTTGTTTACTCCTTCACCGAAGGAAACAAGGACCTCAAGGATCTTCTTGGCGGCAAGGGCGCGAACCTGGCCGAGATGACCAACCTGGGCCTCCCCGTCCCTCCGGGGTTCACCATCACCACCGAGGCCTGCAAGGTCTTCCTGGAGACCGGCAGTGAGCCCTCCTCGCTGCACGAGGAGATCAGCGCCCACCTGGACGCCCTCGAGCAGGAGATGGGCAAGAAGCTCGGCCAGGCCGACAACCCCCTCCTGGTCTCGGTGCGCTCCGGCGCGAAGTTCTCCATGCCCGGCATGATGGACACCGTCCTCAACATCGGCCTCTCCGACGTCTCGGTGGCCGGCCTCGTCGCCCAGTCCGGCAACGAGCGCTTCGCCTGGGACTCCTACCGCCGCCTGGTCCAGATGTTCGGCAAGACCGTGCTGGGCGTCGACGGCGAGCTCTTCGAGGAGGCCCTGGACGAGGCCAAGCACGCCAAGGGCACCGTCAACGACCTCGACCTGGACGCCGCCGACCTCAAGGCGCTCGTCGAGGTGTTCAAGGGCATCGTCGAGCGCGAGACCGGCCGGGCCTTCCCGCAGGACCCGCGCGAGCAGATGGACCTCGCGATCCACGCCGTCTTCCACTCCTGGAACGGCGACCGCGCCCGGCTGTACCGCCGCCAGGAGCGCATCCCGAACGACCTGGGCACCGCGGTCAACGTCTGCACCATGGTCTTCGGCAACCTCGGCGAGGACTCCGGCACCGGCGTCGCCTTCACCCGCGACCCCTCCACCGGAACCCAGGGCGTCTACGGCGACTACCTGTCCAACGCCCAGGGCGAGGACGTCGTCGCCGGCATCCGCAACACCCTGCCGCTGGCCGAGCTGGAGAAGCTCGACAAGAAGTCGTACGACGAGCTGATGGCGATCATGCAGAAGCTCGAGAACCACTACCGCGACCTCTGCGACATCGAGTTCACCATCGAGCGCGGCAAGCTCTGGATGCTCCAGACCCGCGTCGGCAAGCGCACCGCCGCGGCCGCCTTCCGGATCGCCGTCCAGCTGGTCGACCAGGGCCTGATCGACCTGGACGAGGCCCTGATGCGGGTGACCGGCGGCCAGCTCTCGCAGCTGATGTTCCCCCGCTTCGCCCCCAACACCGAGTCGCAGCAGATCGCCTGGGGCCTGGCCGCCTCGCCGGGCGCCGCGATCGGCAGGGTCGTCTTCGACTCGTACACCGCCGTCAAGTGGTCCCGCTCCGGCGAGAAGGTCATCCTGGTCCGCCGTGAGACCAACCCGGACGACCTGGACGGCATGATCGCCGCCGAGGGCATCCTGACCTCGCGCGGCGGCAAGACCTCGCACGCGGCCGTGGTCGCCCGCGGCATGGGCAAGACCTGCGTCTGCGGCGCCGAGGAGCTGGAGGTCGACACCAAGGCCCGCCGCTTCACCACCGCCGACGGCCAGGTGATCCACGAGGGCGACGTCGTCTCGATCGACGGCGCCTCCGGCAAGGTCTACCTCGGTGAGGTGCCCGTCCTGCCGTCCCCCGTGGTCGAGTACTTCGAGGGCACCCTGCACGCCGGCGCCGACGTCCAGGGCGGACTGGTCCAGGCCGTGCACCGGCTGATGTCGCACGCCGACGGCCGCCGCCGGCTGGCCGTGCGCGCCAACGCCGACAACGCCGAGGACGGCTCGCGCGCCCGCCGCTACGGCGCCCAGGGCATCGGCCTGTGCCGCACCGAGCACATGTTCCTCGGCGAGGAGCGCCGCAAGGAGGTCGAGCGCCTGATCCTGGCGGACAACGACAGGGACCGCGAGCTCGCGCTCTCCACCCTGCTGCCGCTGCAGAAGGGCGACTTCCTGGAGCTCTTCCAGGCGATGGACGGCCTGCCGGTCACCGTCCGCCTGCTCGACCCGCCGCTGCACGAGTTCCTGCCGGACATCACCGAGCTGTCGGTGCGCGTCGCCCTCGCCGAGGCCCGCAAGGACCCGAACGAGAACGACCTGCGCCTGCTCCAGGCGGTGCACAAGCTGCACGAGCAGAACCCGATGCTCGGCCTGCGCGGCGTCCGCCTAGGCCTGGTCATCCCCGGCCTGTTCGGCATGCAGGTCCGGGCCATCGCCGAGGCCGCCGCCGAGCGCAAGCTGGCCGGTGGAGACCCGCGCCCCGAGGTGATGATCCCGCTGGTCGGCACCGTCCAGGAGCTGGAGCTGGTCCGCGACGAGTGCGAGCGGGTGCTCGCCGAGGTCGCCCGGACCACCGGCATCCAGCTGGACATCAAGCTCGGCACCATGATCGAGCTGCCGCGCGCCGCGGTGACCGCCGGGCAGATCGCCGAGGCCGCCGAGTTCTTCTCCTTCGGCACCAACGACCTGACCCAGACGGTCTGGGGCTTCTCCCGGGACGACGTGGAGGCCTCGTTCTTCACCGCCTACCTGGAGAAGGGCATCTTCGGGGTCTCCCCGTTCGAGACCATCGACCGCGACGGCGTCGGCTCGCTGGTCAAGCACGCCGTCGAGGCCGGCCGGGCCACCCGCCCCGACCTCAAGCTCGGCGTCTGCGGCGAGCACGGCGGCGACCCGGACTCGGTCCACTTCTTCCACGAGGTGGGGCTGGACTACGTCTCCTGCTCCCCCTTCCGGATCCCGGTGGCGCGCCTGGAGGCCGGCCGCGCCGCCATCGAGTCGGCGGGCAGCGACTCGCGCTGAGGAGGGTAGGCATCCCCTCCGCACGCGCGGGTACGACTGACCGCTCCCCCTCCCGTCGGGAGGGCGTACACCGGAGCTCGGCGCAGGAGAACCGGCGTACGTGACACGGCCGGGCGGGAACGGACAACGGCGTCCGTTCCCGCCCGGCCGTACGTCTGTCCCGCCCGGCCGTGCGTCCGCGCACGGGCCGCGGGGCGCGGACCGGCCCCCGGCACGGCACGGCCGACGCACCGGCCGGTGTGGCGGCGGCCACGTGTGTAGCTGTCCCGGGGCGGCCCGGCCGCCTGCCAAGCTGGAACGCATGACCAACCGCAGAAACCCGCTCGTCGTCGTGGCCGTGCTGATCCTCGCGGTCCTGGCCGGGGTCGGGTACCTCCTCACCGACAAGGGGAGCAGTCACCCCAAGGCCGCCGCGAGCTCCACCGCGGCCGCCACCGCCGGTCCTTCGACGTCCGGGTCCTCGGCGCCCAAGCCCTCGGCCCCCAAGCCGACCCCGCCCGCCGGGGGCGCCACGGCCCCCGCCCCGGCCGGCACCTGGGTGCCCACCGACGCGGCCCTGGCCGACGTCTGCCGCAGCAAGCTCCCCAGTCAGGCCGTGGACACCCTCACCCTGATCGCCAAGGGCGGGCCCTACCCGTACAACCGCGACGGCATCGTCTTCGAGAACCGGGAGAGCCGCCTCCCCAAGAAGACCGACGGCTACTACCACGAGTACACCGTGGTCACCCCGGGCTCCAACGACCGCGGTACCCGCCGCGTGGTGACCGGCGACTCCGGCGAGCAGTACTGGTCCGCCGACCACTACGCCACCTTCCTGGAGATCGACTCCCGCTGCTGAGCACGGCCGCACAGGGCCCCCACCGCGCCCGCCGCCGCTCACCGCGCCCCCGCCGCTCGCCGCTCATCGCGCCCGCCGCCAGGTGATCCGGGGGTGCGGCGGGTGCGGGCCGGTGGTGACCAGGGCGGTCAGCTCGTGGAGCACCGGGGCCGGGTCGCGGCGGAGCTGGGGCGGGGTGGTGCGGACCACCGGGAGACCGGCCGCGGCGAGGCGGTTGGCGCGGGCCAGGCCCCGTTCGTGCTCGGCCGGGCGCAGGTGCCAGGCGCGGGAGTCGATCTCCAGGGCCACGCAGGCGTGCGGCCAGTAGGCGTCCGGGACGGCGAGGAAGCGGCCGTCCAGGAACAGCACCGGGTTCCACAGCGGCTCCGGGAGCCCCGCGTGCGCCAGTACCTCGCGGGCCTCGCCCTCCACCACCGACCGCACCCCGACCGTCAGGTCCTCCACCACCTGGGCCACCTGGGGCAGCCCGAGCGCACCCGGGCGGGACAGCAACTGGTCGAGCAGTTCGCCGAGTTCGCAGTGCCGGCGCTGGACGGCCTCCGCGCACAGCGCCCGGAACCGGCGCTGCCCCGTCTCCTTCGGCGCGAGGTCGGCCAGCGCCCGGGCGACCGTGGTGCTCCACAGCCCGTCGTCCCGCTCGAAGCCGCCGGGCATGGCCCCGGAGGACCGGTGGATCCGGACGAACTCCCTGTCCCCGACCCGTCGTTGAGCCGGGATCAGGATGTCGACGGAGTTCAGGTCGGCCGGGTGCCCGGCGCTCGGCAGCCCGGCCTCGGCCAGCACCGCGAAGCCGGTCAGCAGCACCTCACCGGTCCGCGGCTCGCGCCCCTTCGGTGTCGCGTACGCCAGGGCCGCGCGCATCTTCTGATGGAACGTCAGCCGCCCGCTCTGGAGGCAGATCACCCGGGGCAGCACCTGTTGCCAGGGCCCGCCCGGCCGCAGCCGGTGGGCGATGGTGCCGGAGGGCACCCCGAGCCGGCGCAGCTGTGACCGGGTGGCGATGTGCTGCTGGTCGGCGCCCAGCAGGGCGACCGGGTCGAGGGGGTGTGCGCGGGTCATGCCCCGGTGCCTGCCCGTCCGGATCGGAGGTATGCGGAACGTCCCCCGTCGGTGGGGGCGGCGGTCACGGGTGTTGACGGACCGGCAGCTCAGCCGCTGAGCTGGAGTCCATATGACCATTCCATCCACGCACGCCGGCCCCGCGCTGGACTCGCTCCTCGGCCTCGCCGTCGGCGACGCCCTCGGCGCCCAGTTCTTCGTCCCGGAGACCGCCCGGGCCCACCTCGCCGACCGCACCGAACCCCCCGGCCCCTGGCCCTGGACCGACGACACCGAGATGGCCTGCTCGGTCCACGCCGCCCACACCGAGCGCGGCGCGATCGACACCTTCGACCTCACCCACGCCTTCGCCCTGCGCCACGACTTCGACCGCGGCTACGGCCCGGCCGCCAACCGCCTGCTGCGGCTGATCCGCGAGGGCGGCGACGCCGAGCGGCTGGCCGCCGGGCTCTTCGACGGGCAGGGCTCCTACGGCAACGGCGCCGCGATGCGGGTCGCCCCGCTCGGCGCCGCGTACGCCGAGGACCCGAAGGCCGTGGTGGGCCCCGCCGCCCGCACCGCCCTGATCACCCACACCCACCCGCAGGCCGTGGACGGCGCGATCGCGGTCGCGGTGGCGGCCGCGTACGCCGCGCGGACCCGCACCCGACCGATGACGCCGGACCGCTTCCTGGAGGCGGTGGCCGCGCTCACCCCGAACGGCGCCGTCAAGGACGGCCTCCGGGAGGCCCGCGGACTGCTCGCCGGGGCGGACTTCAGGCTCGCCGCGCGGGTGCTCGGCAACGGCAGCCGCACGTCCGCGGCCGACACGGTCCCGTACGCGCTGTGGTGCGCGGCCCGGAACCCGGCCGACTACCGCGCCGCCGTCCGGGACGCGATCGCGGCCGGCGGCGACATGGACACCGTCGCCGCGATCACCGGCGGGGTGGTCGCCGCGCACACCGGCACCGCGGGCATCCCGCGCGGTTGGCTGGACGCCTGCGAACCGCTGCCGGACTGGGCGTTCCCCGAGCCCGGCAGTGTCCGGGCGGCCGGTGAACCGCACCTGACGCCGATCAGCCTGCCCCGCCCGCACCCGGTGCCCGACCTGCTCTAGTCGGACGCCGACTGGGAGCGGATCAGGCGCGGCCTGCGGGCCCGGGACGCGGACGAGCGCTGGGTCGCCCTCACCTCCGAGGGCCTCCTGCACCTGCACCGCAGCGTGGGCGGCGCGGAGATCTACCGGGTCCGGGTGGCCCGGGTGCGGGGCGGCTGGCGGCCGACCGAGGTGCTGGTGGAGGCCGACCCCGGCCGCCACCGCGGCTGGGACGACCACAGCGTCCTGCCGGTCGTCCTGGACCTGGCGCGGTCCGGCTACGGGCTGCCCGGCCTCAGGCCGTGATCATCAGCTGCCCGGTGCCGCTGCCGCCCTGTCTAAGGCACTCCTGGTTGATCGACGGATCCGGGGCGCTCGGCGAGGTGGCGGCGGCGATCCGCAGCTCGATGATGTCCCGCACGGCCGGCCACTCGTCGTCGAGGATCGAGTAGAACGCGGTGGAGCGCACCACGCCGTCCAGCCCGCGCGAGTGCGCCCGGCGGACGCCCTCGGAGGTCGCGCCGAGCCGCTCGATGGCGGTGCGCGAGCGCAGGTTGCGGGCGTCCGCGCGAAGCGAGATCCGCTGCACGCCCCAGGTCTCGAAGGCGTGGCGCAGCATCAGCAGCTTGGCCTCGGTGTTGATGCCGGTGCCCTGGGCGCGCGGCGAGAGCCAGGTGTTGCCGATCTCGGCCGCGTCCGGGACGGCCGTGTCCGGGTCGCCGAACGGGACACCGGGCGTGGGCGGCCACACCAGCGGACCACGCCAGTAGTCGAGTTCCAGGAACCTGGTGGAGCCGACGACCCGGCCGTCGGCGACGCTCACCGTCGCGAACGGCAGCGACCGGCCCGCGGCCTGGTCGGCGAGCGCCCGCGCGACGTAGTCGCGGGCGGCTTCCAGACCGTGCGGGACGGGGGTGAAGGCGTAGGTCGTACGGTCCTCGGCGCCGGCCTCGGCGATGGCCTCGGCATGGTGCGCGGCAAGGGGCTCCAGCCGCACGGTGCGGCCGGTGAGGATGACAGGTACGGGCACGGAACCTTGGTCCTTCATCGGTCGGAGGGTGCCTCCCGTGCCGGGTGCGGCGCGGGGGTACGCCTGGGCCCGGGTCCGCCGGCCGGGTGCCCGCGCACGCCGGAGGTCCGGTCGGACGGGGTGGGGGCGGCGGCCCGGAACGGGCGGCGCGGGTGCCGGAACGGGCACGGGTCCTCGGACCGGTCCGGCGGGAAGAGCGAGGGGACAGTGTGCGTCCGCGAAATGGCCGAGGAGGGTACGAGAGCGCGAAGGGAAGCAGGCGGCCAGGTGAAGGCAAGATGCGTCGTGGGTGGCTGGCCGAGCACCGGACCGGGACGTGGCCGACGGCGTTACGGACGACGTGACGACGACGCGACGATGCGAGGCAGCGAGAGGACGATACCCGCCAGAAGGCGGTGCGTCACTTCGCGGCACGCGAATGGCCGCGCGGGCCGTTCGCGGACCCCGTGGACGGGCCCGTTCCGGGGGCGTGACCAGGGGCTCTTCGTCCGGGTGCGATCATGGTCCGGGACGGTCGGCGGAGGCCGTCGGACGAGCCCTCCGAAGGGCCGTCGGACGGGCTCCGGAGCGGTCCCGCGGCCGGATCGTCCACCGGACCCGGCCAGGAGCCGGGCCGGGTCCCGGGCAGGGTCCAGGACCGGGCGGAAACAGGACGGAACAGGAGCGGAACCGGTCCGGTGGCCGGGGACGGGAATTCCGGCGGCGCCCGGCACGCTGAAACGACGAGAAGCCGGTCGACCGGGACGAGCAGAGAACGGGGTTGGGTGCGCGGTGCGGGACTTCCAGGCGCTGTACGAGCTGGATCAGCAGGGCGCGGCCGCCGTCGCCGCGGCCAACGAGCAGTTGCGCGACACCGGTGCCGGTCTCGTGCTGCTCCAGCACTTCGAGGGCTTCATGGACGCCGGGGACGCCGGCGGCCAGGTGGTGGCCCACCTGCTGGAGACGGGCTCGCCGCTGGTGGTGGCCCGCTTCGACCACGACCGTCTGGTGGACTACCGGGCCCGCCGCCCCGCGATGGTCTTCGACCAGGACAGCTGGACGTCCTACGACCCGCCGGAGATCCTGCTCCAGCTCGTCCACGACGCCGCCGGCGCGCCGTTCCTGCTGCTCACCGGCCCCGAGCCGGACGTCGAGTGGGAGCGTTTCGCGCGCGCCGTCCGCGAGCTGGTGGAGCGGTTCGAGGTCCGGCTCTCGATCGACTTCCACGGCATCCCGATGGGCGTGCCGCACACCCGCCCGGTCGGCATGACGCCGCACGGCAACCGGCTGGACCTCGCCCCGGGCTACCCGCAGTGGTTCGAGCAGGCGCAGGTCCCGGGCAGCGCCCAGGCGCTGGTGGAGTACCGGCTGGCCGAGGCCGGGCACGACGTCCTCGGCTTCGCCGTGCACGTCCCGCACTACGTGGCCCGCTCCGCCTACCCGGCGGCGGCCGTGCAGATCCTGGAGGCGGCGCAGTCCGCCACCGGTCTGGTGCTGCCGGGCACCCAGCTGCGCGAGCGGGTCGCCGAGGTCTACGCCGACATCGAGGAGCAGCTGTCCCAGGGCGACGGCGAGCTGCGCTCGGCGATCCGCGGCATGGAGGGCCAGTACGACGCGGTGGCGGGCGCGGAGGGCCGGGAGAGCCTGCTGGCCGAGCCGGTGGACCTGCCCTCGGCGGACGAACTGGGGCGGCGCTTCGAGCAGTTCCTGGCCGAGCACGAGCGCGGCGCGGAGTAGCGCGGCAGCCGTACCGACGGCCGCGCGGCCACCCGGCCACGACCGCGCAGGGGTCGGATCCGGACGGGCCCGGGGGTCGGATTCCGGCCGGTTCGGGCCCGCCGGGAGACGATTCGCCCGGGGCGGGAGTCATCGCCCTGCATCGTTCGTTGGCCCCTGGTGTGCCCGGGGGACGGGCCGCCGTGAGGAGCCGACCGTGACCCGCATCCCCGGGGGGAGACCATGCCGAGGACCGCACGCCCGACCATCGCCCTGACCGTCGGACTGGCCGCAGCGCTGCTGGCCGGCTGCACCGACGACACCGGCTCGGACAGCCGGAACAACAGCGCCGCGGGCGCGACGCCCGCCCGCGCGCAGGCCGGCGCGGCCTCGTCGCCGACCGCCGCCCCGCCGCCCACCGGCCCGTACGTCGCGCTCGGCGACTCGTACACCGCCGGGATGAAGATCCCGCCGCAGGTCGGCGAGCCGGGCGGCTGCTCCCGCTCCGGGGCCAACTACCCGTCCCTGGTGGCGAAGGCGCTCTCGCTCGGCGCCGGGCAGTTCAAGGACGTCAGCTGCAGCGGCGCCCGCACCGGGGACCTGACCGGCCCGCAGAAGGTCGCCGACGGCACCAACCCGGCCCAGCTGGACGCGCTGACCGCGGACACCCGGCTGGTCACCCTGGGGATCGGCGGCAACGACGCGGGCTTCATGGAGGTCGTGACGGAGTGCGCCAAGAGCAACCTGGTGGACATCGTCAAGGGCGTGATCACCGACAGCGCGGAGCGGATCAGCAAGTCGCCCTGCCGGGACCACTACGCGGGCGGCAACGGCACCGACGAGGTCCAGCGCAAGGTGGACGCGGCCGGCGACCGGCTCGGCCAGGTGCTCCAGGACGTCAGGAAGCGCTCACCGAACGCCAAGGTCTACGTGATCGGGTACCCGGGGCTGCTCCCGGCCGACCCGGCGAGCTGCCTGCCGGTGCTCGGCAACGCCGTGCCCGCCTCCGATCTCGGCTTCCTGGTGGAGAAGCAGCAGCAGCTCAACGGCATGCTCAGGAAGCGCGCCGAGGCGGGCGGCGCGGTCTTCGTGGACCTCGCCGGGCCCTCGTCCGGGCACGACATGTGCGCGGGCGAGGACCAGCGCTGGGTGGAGCCGCCGCTCCCCGCCCGGGGGCTGGCGCCGATCCACCCCAACGCCAAGGGCCAGGAGGCGGTGTCCGGGGTCGTCCTGAAGGCGATCAGGGGCTGAGGACGCCGACGGCCGCCGCGGCCCCGGCACGGCCGCCGCGGCCGCCGGGGTCGCGGCTGGGGCCCGTGGTGCCCGTAACGGGTGCGTGGGCGAGGATTCACACTCCCGTCCGCGCTCCTTCGTGCGCGGCACACCCGGCGTGTCGGGGGCCGGGCGTACCGTGAGAGCCATATGGACGACACCATGCACCGCCTCGCCGACCCGATCCCGTACGACCACTCCGCCGAGGCCCGCTGGGTCCCCGAACCCGACAAGCGCCCGGGCCGCACGGCCTTCCAGCGCGACCGAGCCCGGGTGCTGCACTCGGCCGCACTGCGCCGGCTGGCCGGCACCACCCAGGTGGTCGCCCCGATGCAGAGCGACTTCCCGCGCACCCGGCTCACCCACTCCCTCGAATGCGCCCAGGTCGGGCGGGAGTTGGGTGCCGCCCTGGGCTGCGACCCGGACCTCGTGGAGACGGCCTGCCTGGCCCACGACATCGGCCACCCGCCGTTCGGCCACACCGGCGAGGAGGCCCTCGACCAGGCCGCCGAGGCCTGCGGCGGGTTCGAGGGCAACGCCCAGTCGCTGCGCATCCTGACCAGGCTCGAACCCAAGCGCTTCGCGCCCCGGGAGGAGCAGCCCGCTGCCCGGCTCGCCCCCCGGCCGGGCCGCAGCGTCGGCCTCAACCTGAGCCGGGCCGCCCTCGACGCCGCCACCAAGTACCCGTGGACCAAGGGCGCCCACCCCACCGACCCGGCCTCGCCCAAGTACGGCGTCTACGCCGACGACCTGCCGGTCTTCCGCTGGCTGCGGGCCGGCTCCCCGGCCGGCCGCAAGTGCTTCGAGGCCACCGTCATGGACTGGTCCGACGACGTGGCCTACTCCACCCACGACGTCGAGGACGGCCTCCAGGCCGGCCACATCGACCCGGCCGCCCTGCGCGCCCCGAGCGAGCGCGCCGAACTCTTCAAGGTCGCCGAGCGCTACGCCGGGGACGCCGAGCCGGAGGAGCTGACCGCCGCCCTGGACCGGCTGCTCGCCCAGGAGTGGTGGCCCAGCTCCTACGACGGCACCGCCCGCGCCCGGGCCGGGCTCAAGGACCTGACCAGCCAGCTGATCGGCCGCTTCTGCCTGGCCGCCGAGCAGGCCACCCGCGCCCGCTACGGCCCCGGCCGGCTCACCCGCCACGGCGCCGAGCTGGTGGTGCCGAGGGACGTCCGGCTGGAGTGCGCGGTGCTCAAGGCGGTGGCCGTCCGCTACGTGATGCAGCGCGACGAGCAGGCCCAGCTGCGGGCCCGCCAGCGGATCGTGATCGCCGAGCTGGCGTACGTCCTCACCCAGCGCGCCCCCGAGGGGCTGGACCCGGTGTTCGCCGCCATGTACCGCGAGGCCGAGGACGACCGTGCCGCCCTGCGCACGGTCATCGACCAGATCGCCACCCTGACCGACGCCTCGGCCCTGGCCCTGCACGCCAGGCTCGTCGGCGCCGCCTGGGCGTAGTCGCCCGGCCCCACCGGGCCGTGCCCCGGCCGGCGCAGCCGGAAAGCCCGGCCGCCCCGGTGGACCCGCTCGCCCTCTCGCCTCCCGCCCCCCGCCGGGAGGCGCCCCCGGCCCCACCGGGCCGTGCCCCGGCCGGCGCAGCCGGAAAGCCCGGCCGCCCCAGTAGACTTCCGGGGTGGCCGGGCGGATCAGGGACGAAGACGTACAGGCGGTGCGCAGCGCACTGCCGATCGACGCGGTGGTCGGCGACTACGTACAGCTGACCAACGGTGGCGGCGGCGAGTACAAGGGCGTCTGCCCCTTCCACGACGAGAAGTCCGCCTCCTTCTACGTGAACCCCGCCAAGGGCGTCTTCCACTGCTTCGGCTGCCAGGAGAACGGCGACACCATCGCCTTCCTGATGAAGATCGAGCACTTCACCTTCGCCGAGGCCGTCGAGCGGATGGCCGCCCAGGCCGGCATCACCCTGCGCTACGAGGAGGGCGGCTACAGCCCGCGCCACCAGCAGGGCGAGCGGACCCGGCTGGTCGAGGCGCACAAGGTGGCCGCCGCCTACTACCGGGAGCAGCTGGCCTCGCCGGAGGCGGAGATCGGCCGCCGCTTCCTGGCCGAGCGGGGCTTCGACGAGGACGCCGCGGCGGCCTTCGGCGTCGGTTACGCCCCCGTGGGGTGGGAGCACCTGGTCCGCTACCTGCGCGGCAAGGGCTTCACCGACAAGGAGATCCTGCTGGGCGGCCTCGCCTCGCAGGGCCAGCGCGGCGGTCTGATCGACCGCTTCCGGGGCCGGCTGGTCTGGCCGATCCGGGACATCGCGGGCGAGGTGGTCGGCTTCGGCGCCCGCCGCCTGCGCGAGGACGACAACGGTCCCAAGTACCTCAACACCCCCGAGACGCCGATCTACAAGAAGTCCCACGTGCTGTACGGCATCGACCTGGCGAAGAAGGAGATCGCCAAGTCGGGCCGCGCGGTGGTGGTCGAGGGCTACACCGACGTGATGGCCTGCCACCTGGCCGGGGTCACCTCGGCGGTGGCCACCTGTGGCACCGCCTTCGCCGAGGACCACATCAAGATCATCCGCCGGCTGCTGATGGACACCTCGCAGTACCGGGGCGAGACCGTCTTCACCTTCGACGGCGACGCGGCCGGGCAGAAGGCCGCCCTGCGCGCCTTCGAGGACGACCAGAAGTTCGCCGCCAAGACCTCCATCGCGGTCAGCCCGGGCGGCATGGACCCGTGCGAGCTGCGCCTGGCCCAGGGCGACGAGGCGGTCAAGCACCTGATCGACAACCCGGTCCCGCTGTTCGAGTTCGCACTGACCTCGGTGGTGGCCCGGCACCGGGTGGACACCGCGGAGGGGCGTTCGGCGGCGCTGGAGGAGGCGGCCCCGATCGTCGCCAAGATCAAGGACCGCTCGATCCAGCACGAGTACGCCGTCCGGCTGGCCGGCATGCTCGGCATCCTGGACGAGCAGTTCGTCGTCCGCCGGATCTCCCAGCTGGCCCGCTGGGACCGCGAGCGCCAGCAGAACCCGCGCGGCGCGGCCGCCCAGCGCCGCCCCGAGCCGGTCCAGCCGCAGCGCCCCGCGCAGCCCGCCTTCCGGCTCAACCCGCGCGACCCGGCCCAGTTCGTCGAGCGGGAGCTGCTCAAGCTGGCGCTCCAGCACCCGGACCTGGTCAGCCCGGCCTTCGACCACTACGGCGA
Organism: Kitasatospora sp. NPDC096204; assembly: GCF_044763205.1. Classification (NCBI taxonomy): domain Bacteria; kingdom Bacillati; phylum Actinomycetota; class Actinomycetes; order Kitasatosporales; family Streptomycetaceae; genus Kitasatospora; species Kitasatospora sp. NPDC096204. The sequence continues at coordinate 68,234 of NZ_JBIWFT010000021.1, read as the reverse complement.
CGACGAGTTCCCGACCCCGCCGTACACCGCCGTCCGGCAGGCCATCGCCAAGGCCGGCGGCGCCGCGTACGGGGCGACCCTGCCCGACTTCACCAGCGCGGTGCGCGAGGCGTCCCCGGACGACCGGGTGCGCTCGCTGGTCACCGAGCTGACCGTCGAACCGGTGCGCTCGCGCCGCAAGGCGGACGCGATCTACGCGGGGGAGTTCCTGGTCAAGCTGCGCCGGTTCGCCGTGGACCGGCGAATCGAGGAGGTCCGGGTCTACCTTCAACGGCTCGGCCCGCGACCCGACCCTGAGCAGCAGATCGCGGTACAAACTGAGCTTTTCCAGCTCCAGCAGTACAGCGATCTACTGAAGACCCGGGGTGCGGCGGCGCTGTAGCGCCTCCCGCGGACCACCACGGGAACCGCGCGCAGAAAGTCGGCGCACGAGTCTCGGCCACGGAGTGTGGCGTACCGCACACTGGAGGGCGTCCCACCTCCGTACAGCGCGGGTCCGCCAGAGTCGCGCCCGCCCCGAGGGGATGCCCGTGGAGCAAGGCGTCGTCGCAGCGACCACCACCAGTACGAGAGCGAACCCGGCCGGGCGGCAGGGGGCCGGGGAGCAGGAGACCCACCACGGCCGGGCCGGGGCGGCGCCCCCGGACGGTGCCCGGGTCCCTGCCCAGGGACTGCCGGAAGGCCACCCGGACGGCCCGGACGGCCCGGACCCAGGGCCGGGGTCCGAACCCGGGTCCGGACCCGGGGCCGAGCCGGGCTTCGACGCGCGGGCCGGGGCCGAGGACCCGGACGAGCGCCGCGGGCCCGTCGACGACACCGGGCCGGCCGCCGACCTGCTGCGCCAGTACCTGCGCGAGATCGGCCGGATCCGGCTGCTCACCGCCGAGGAGGAGGTCGAGCTGGCCCGCCGGGTGGAGGCCGGCGTCTTCGCCGAGGAGCGGCTGGACGGCGTCCCGCCGCCGTCCGACCCGCTGGCCGGCGAGCTGGACGCCCTGGTGGTGCGGGGCCGGATCGCCAAGCGCCGGCTGATCGAGGCGAACCTGCGGCTGGTGGTCTCCGTGGCCAAGCGTTACGTCGGCCGCGGGCTGACCCTGCTGGACCTCGTCCAGGAGGGCAACCTGGGCCTGATCCGGGCGGTGGAGAAGTTCGACTACACCCGCGGTTTCAAGTTCTCCACGTACGCGACCTGGTGGATCCGGCAGGCGATGAGCCGGGCGCTGGCCGACCAGGCCCGGACGATCCGGGTGCCGGTGCACGTGGTCGAGCTGATCAACCGCGTGGTCAGGGCGAAGCGAGCCCTGCTCCAGGAACGCGGCCTGGAACCGACGGCGGCCGAGATCGCCGCCACCCTGGAGCTGACCGAGGAGCGGGTGCGCGAGCTGCTCCGGCTGGCCCAGGAGCCGATCTCGCTGCACACCCCGGTCGGCGAGGAGGACGACGTCGCGTTCGGGGACCTGATCGAGGACGCCGACGCCGCCTCGCCCGCCGAGTCCGCGACCTTCCTGCTGCTGCGCCAGCACCTGGAGGCCGTCCTGGCCACCCTGGGGGAGCGTGAGCGCCAGGTCGTCCAGCTCCGCTACGGGCTGGACGACGGCCGCCCGCGCACGCTGGAGGAGATCGGCGCGGTGTTCGGCGTGACGCGGGAGCGGATCCGCCAGATCGAGTCGAAGACCCTGGTCAAGCTCCGCGACCACGCCTACGCCGAGCAGCTGCGCGGCTACCTCGACTAGGAGGCCGGCTGGGACGGGCCCGCCGACTCGGTGGGGCCCGCCGCCTGGGACGGGCCCGCCGGCTCTGCGGGAGTCACCGGCTCGGAGGGAGCCGCCGGTTCGGTGGGAGCCGCCGGTTCGGTGGGCGCCGGGGCGGCCGGCGTGGCCGGGGCCGGGGTCGTGGGGGCGCCCGCGCCGGCACCCGGCGGGGGAGAGGCCGCTCCGATCGGGATCGGGGTGGAGGCCACCACCGCGGCCAGGTCGGCGACCACCGCGGTGCAGTCGTGCCCGGCCGGCTGGTACCCGCAGACCTGGAAGGTGACGGCCGGGTCCGCCGCGTTCAGCATCGGCGAGTAGTTGTCGTAGCCCCAGTGGATGAGCGCCGTCTCGCTGTCGCCGTTGCTGTCGGTGATCGTCGCGTAGTCCTTGGGCTGGCCCTCGGTGATGGCCGCCCAGGCGGCCCGGCAGGTCTGGCTGTACCGGAGGTAGACGACCACCTTGCCGATCACCTGGGTCTGCAGGGTCCGGGCGTCCTTGCCGCACCCGGTGGTCTTCGGGTCCTTGTGGGCGCAGCCGACGCCCTGGCAGGCCGGATCGCTCTTGGCGGTGGCGGCGGCGGAGGGTGACACGGCCGGTTCGGCGGCCGCCGAGGCCTGCCCGTCGTGCCGGTTGAACCGCAGGCCCACCAGGACCAGCAGCAGCGCCAGCACGGCCGCGCCGGCGAGCAGCGCCGCGGGGCGCCGCCACCAGGCGACCGGGGCGGGTCCCGGCTCCGGCCCGGACACCGCTGCCTCGTCGGCGGGTTCCTCTGCGGGGGCTTCCCCGGGAGCCGCCGGGTGCTCCTCGGCGACGGCCGGCCGCTCCGGGCCTCCGCCCTCGCTCTCGCTCTCGCCTTCGCCCTCGGCCCCGCCCGGGCCCGGGGCCACTGCCGGGGCCACCGTCGTCGGCTCCGCCACCGCCCGGCGCCACAGCGCCCGCAGCGTGGCCCCGTCGCAGTCGACCGCCCCGACCAGCGCCTCCAGCGCCTGCTCGGTGACGATCCGCTTGCCGTTGAGCCAGCGCTCCCAGGAGGCCCGGCTGTAGTGCGTCCGGGCGGCCAGCTCGGACAGCGAAAGCCCGGCGGCGTCCTTGATCGTCCGGAGCTCCTCCGCCAGGCGTCGGGCGGGCTCGGTCAGCTCCTCGGGCAGCTGCTTCCAGGCGGAACCCACTGCGGCGCTCCAAACTCGAGAAACGGGGGGCGGGGGACGGGTGGGCGACGGGTCCGGGCCCGGGCCGTCCGGCGTCCGCGCTTCTCAAACCTGACCGGCCTGCCGTCCCAAACCCCAGGTCACGGCGCTGAGACGGACGGAAGTGTCTCACAACCCCCGGAGGCGCTCGAACATTCACGTGATCGTCGTGCAGAGTTCTCTGGCCGATGCGGTTCGCCCGTCGGCGAACGGTTCGGACACCGATCGACGATCCGTCGTCGGTCCGCATCCGGTCCCGGTCCCCCACCGGGCCGGGGCAGCCTCGCGGGGGGAGGCTGCCCCGGCCCGACCGGGACGCTCCGGCGGGGAGGGCGCTTCACTGCCCCTCCCCGCCGTGACCTCTCCCCGGGCGCGCGGACGGGGTGTGCGGACGGGTCCTGCGGACGGGGTGCGCGGGCGGGGAGGGCGAGCGGTCAGTGGTGGAAGCCCGACCGGGGCGCTACTCCGAGCTCCTGGAGCGGGACGGGCTGGCGCCGCAGCTCCGGCAGCAGCCGGTCGAGGTCGGTCAGCAGCAGCTCGGCGAGGTCCCGGGAGAAGCCGTTGCGGCAGACCACCCGGAGCACCGACAGGTCCTCCCGGTTCGCCGGGAAGGTGTACGCGGGCACCTGCCAGCCGCGCTCGCGCAGCCGCCGGGAGACGTCGAACACGTCGAACGGGAGGCCCTCCTCGGTGGTGAAGGCGAACACCGGCAGCTGGTCGCCCCGGGTCAGCAGCCGGAAGCCGTCCAGCTTCTCGATCCGCCCGGCCATGTAGGTGGCGACCTCGCGGCAGGCGCCCTGGACGGCCTGGAAGCCCTCCCGGCCGAGCCGCAGGAAGATGTAGTACTGGGCGACCACCTCGGCGCCGGGGCGGGAGAAGTTGAGGGCGAAGGTCGGCATCTCGCCGCCCAGGTAGTTGACCCGGAAGACCAGTTCCTCCGGCAGCGCCGCCTTGTCGCGCCAGAGCGCCCAGCCCACGCCCGGGTACACCAGGCCGTACTTGTGGCCGGAGGTGTTGATCGAGGCCACCCGGGGCAGCCGGAAGTCCCAGACCAGCTCCGGGTCGAGGAAGGGCGCCACCATGCCGCCGGAGGCGCCGTCCACGTGCACCGGGACGTCGATGCCGGTGCGCTCCTGGAAGGCGTCCAGGCCCGCGCAGATCTCCGCGACCGGCTCGTACGAGCCGTCGAAGGTGGATCCGAGCACGCCGACCACACCGATGGTGTTCTCGTCGCACAGTGCGACCGCCTGCTCGGCGTCCAGGTGGAAGCGGGTGCCCTCCATCGGCGCCAGGCGCGCCTCGACCTCCCAGAAGTTGCAGAACTTCTCCCAGCAGACCTGTACGTTGGCGCCCATCACCAGGTTGGGCCGGGCCCCGGCGGCGTAGCGGTCGGCGTTGCGGTGCATCCACCGGCGCTTGAGCGCCATGCCGGCCAGCATGCAGGCCTCGCTGGAGCCGGTGGTGGAGCAGCCGATCGCGGCGTCCGGGTCGGGGGCGTGCCAGAGGTCGGCGAGGATCGACACGCAGCGCCGCTCGAGCTCGGCGGTCTGCGGGTACTCGTCCTTGTCGATCATGTTCTTGTCGAGGCACTCGGTCATCAGGCGTGCGGCCTGGGCCTCCATCGAGGTGGTGACGAAGGTCGCCAGGTTGAGCCTGGCGTTGCCGTCCAGCATCAGCTCGTCGTGGACCAGCTGGTACGCGGTGTCGGCCGTGACCGGGCCCTCGCCGAGCCGGTGCAGCGGCGGGGCCAGCTTCATCGCGCCCAGCGGGTCCGCGATCGTCGGGTACGGGCCCATGCTCAGCCGGCGGTCGCCGCCGGCCCCCTTGTGCAGCGCCATGGCGTCCTGTCGTCCTTCGCGTCGGTGGCCGTGTCCCGTCCCACGCTGCCACCGGCCACCGGGTGACGCATCTTCACGGGCTGGTTCGAGCCAGGGGCGGGCCGGCCCCGTCCGGGGTCAGGCCGCGGCCTCCGGGTGGATCTGGTCGCGGGCGGCCCGGTACTGCTGACGCACCGCCGAGCCGATCGCCAGGTCCTGCTCCCCGTCGGGCTCGACGGTCTCCGCGTCCGGCAGCTCCCAGGCCGGCGGCTCCGGGGTGCCCGCCAGCGCCCAGGCGGCCTGCCGGGCGGCCCCGCGGGCGGCGTGGGCGCCCGGCGGCGGCACCACGACCGGGACGCCGAACAGCATCGGGGCGATGTGCCGGACGGCGGGCAGCCGCCCGGCGGTGCCGAGCAGGAACACCCGCTTCACCGCGACGCCCCGGGCGCGCAGTACGTCGAGGGCGTCGGCGATGTTGCACAGCATGCCCTCGACGGCGGCCCGGGCCAGGTGCTGAGGGGTCATCGCCTCCGCCCGAAGGCCGGTCAGGGTGCCTGCCGCGTGCGGCAGCGCGGGGGTGCGCTCGCCGTCCAGGTACGGCAGCAGCACCAGACCGTAGGCACCGGGGGAGGAGTGCAGGGCGAGGTCGCTGAGGCCCTCCAGGTCCCGGCCGAGCAGGGCGGCGGTGGAGCGCAGCACCTGGGCGGCGTTGAGGGTGGCGACCATCGGCAGGTGCCGGCCGCTGGCGTCGGCGAAGGAGGAGACCAGACCGGAGGCGTCCACCACGGCCTCCTCGTGCACCGCGAAGATCGTCCCGGCGCTGCCGAGCGAGACCACCGCGTCGCCCGGGCCGAGGCCCAGGCCCAGCGCGGCGGCCATGTTGTCCCCGGTGCCGGCCGAGATCAGCAGACCCTCGGGGGTGTGCCCGGCGGGCTCCGCCGGGGGCAGGACGTCGGGCAGCCGGAGCTCGTGGCCGAGCGCCAGCTCCACCAGGTCCTGCCGGTACTCGCCGGTGATCGGCGACCAGTAGCCGGTGCCGGAGGCGTCGCCGCGGTCGGTGGTGCGGCGCCTGGGGTGGCCGAGCAGTTGCCAGACCAGCCAGTCGTGCGGCAGCAGCACCTCGGCGACCCGGCGGGCGTTGGCAGGCTCGAACTCGGCCAGCCAGCGCAGCTTGGCGATGGTGTACGTGGGGGCGGGCACGGCGCCGATCGCGGCGGTCCAGGCGGCCGCGCCACCGAAGGCGTCCAGCAGCTTGGCGGCGGCGCCGCTGGAGCGCGGGTCGTTCCACAGGATCGCGGGCCGGACCTGCACCCCGCCGGCGTCCAGGCCGATCATCCCGTGCTGCTGGGCGCTGACCCCGATCGCCCGGACACCCTCCAGCAGGCCGCCGGTCGCGGCGTCGCCGAGCGAGTGCAGCCAGACCTGGGGGTCGGCCTCGCCGGGGCGCAGGTCCTGGTCCTCGGGGACGGGATGGGGCGCCTTGCCGGAGCGCAGGACGGCACCGGTGTCGGCGTCGCACGCCACGATCCGGGTGCGGTTGGTCGAGCTGTCTATCCCCGCGACGATGGCCATGCCGAGATCATGCCTCAGCCGGGCCCGGGACGCGTCCGGGCCGGGCGGGCCGTTGCCGCTTCGCGACCCCGGGTGGGGTTTCGCTTCGCCCTGTGGTCACCGTCCCGTCACGGACGGGAGGTAGGACGCCGGGGACGTGTGTCACGTGACACACGTCCCCGGCCCGCCGTCACGGGCGGAACGTGCCCCAGCCGTCGTCCTCCGTCCGGGACCGGTTGAAGTACGGCACCCGGTCGGTGACGGCGTTCGGCAGCCGGTCGCCGACCCGGTCCGCGACCGCGCCGGCCGCCTTCCCGGCCACCGCTCCGGCCTGCTGCCGGGCCCGGTCGGTCGCGCCCTGGACCGCGGGGTTCCGGGCGATCTGCCGGGTGACCTTGGCGATCTGTTCGTAGCGCTGGCGCCCGGCCCGCGAGCCCAGGACGTAGCCGGCCGCGAAACCCGCGGCCAACGACAGCTTCCACATGATCGGATCCACCCTCTCCTGGCGGCTTCTGCCGCATTGCCCTACCCGTCAGTCGGGACGGCGAACCGTCCGCGCCCCAGCATCCCCGCCCCCGCCGGCGGGCGCGCGCGGGGCGCGCCGGGCGGCAGCTGGGCGGCAAGCCGGGAAAGCGATTGGCGGACCACCCCCCCGAGTGCGCTAATGTATGTCCCGCAGCGAGCGCCGAGGAGCCCGGGAGACCGGGAGCCGGAGCGGAAGCCGATCCCCCATAGCTCAATTGGCAGAGCAGCCGACTGTTAATCGGCAGGTTATTGGTTCGAGTCCAATTGGGGGAGCTCGGGAGAAGGTCCCCTCGGGATCCTGCTTCCCGTCCGTGGTACGGAAGTTCAGTGCCGCGATCCCGCATAGCTCAATTGGCAGAGCAGCCGGCTGTTAACCGGCAGGTTATTGGTTCGAGTCCAATTGCGGGAGCTGCACCGGGTCCGCCCGGTGACTGCTCAGAGCGAAGGCCCCTCGGTCGACCGGGGGGCCTTCGTGTTTCCGTCCTCCGGTTTCGCGGAGTGACGTACGCGACACCGCCCCCGGCGGGCTGCCGGGTCAGGTGGTCGCCTTCCGGTAGAGGTCGGCGACCCGCTGGTCGAAGGCGACGCTGTACGAGGTGCCGGGGGTGTCCCCGCCCTCCTGGTAGCCGCCGATCACGCCGACCACCGCGCCGTTCCCGGTGACCCACGGGCTGCCGCTGGTGCCGTCGGTGTAGCCGCCGCAGTCGAAGCGCTCCTGGGTGGGGCTCTGCGAGCTGGTCCGGACCGCGCAGGTGATCGGCTCGTCGCTCTCGTTCGGGTAGCCGGTGACCGAGACGGACAGCCCGAAGCCCTGGCCGGTGCCGAGCGGGTTGCCGCCGACCGCGTCCTCGATCTGCCGGCCCTCGAGCGCGCCCACCGTGACGAAGGCCACGTCGTACTCGGGGTCGCCCTCGGCCGCCCAGCGCGGGTCCACCGTGATCGCCTTCACCGGCCAAGTCCCGTACGGGGTGAACCCGTTGCGGTAGCCGGGGGTGAACACCAGGCCGTCCAGCAGGCCGATCCGCCGGCTCTGCACGCAGTGCGCCGCGGTGACCAGCAGGTTGCCCCGGGGGCTGTGCACCACGCTCGCGGTGCAGGCCCGCGGGCCCTGCGCGGTGCGGATGGAGAGGGTGCCCACCCGGTCCCCGGCCGGGCTCTGCCGCGCCACCTCGGCGGTGGGCGCCCCGTCCTGCCCTCCGCACGCGGTGCCGGCGGCCAGCAGCAGGGCGGCCAGCGCGGCCGTTCGAGCCGTGCGCGCGGGCCGGGCCGGGCGGGAGGCCATCGGGGCTCCGTCTCGTTCCTCGGGGCGGGCACCGGGGCCGTGCGTTCCGCCGTTCGTGAGGAAGATCTACCAGGCCGCGCCCGGCGGCGCCACTGCCGCGTGTCGGGCCCGCCGCCGGTCAACCGGTGGCGCGGTCGTACAGGGCCTGGACGCGGTCGCCGAAGTAGCTGCTGTACGAGGTGTCCGGGCTGTTGCCGCCCTCCTGGTAGCCGCCGATCACGCCGACCACGGTGCCGGTCCTGGTGGCCGGGTCGAAGTCGGTGACCCAGGGGCTGCCGCTGGTGCCGCCGGTGTAGTCGGGGCAGTCGATCCGCAGCTGGGTGGGGCTCTGCTGGGTGGTGGTGTTGGAGCAGGTGATCGGGACACCGCTGCTGCTCGGGTAGCCGGTGACCTTCACCGGGAGCCGGTAGCCCCGGTTGACGCCGAGCCGGTTGGCGCCGAGCACCTGTTGGACCTGCAGCCCGTTCTGCGCCTGGACGATCGCGAAGGCGACGTCCACGTCCGGGTCGGCGTGGTCGCTCCAGCCGTCGTCCACGGTGACGGCCAGCAGCGGCCAGACGCCGCTGGGGGTGTCGCCGTCGCGGTAGCCGGGGACGAAGACCAGGTCGCTGCGCCGGCCGAGCCGGGGGTCCCAGACGCAGTGGGCGGCCGTGACGACGAGGTTGAGCCCGGCGCTGTCGACCACGCTGGCGGTGCAGAAGTGGTCGCCGTCGGCGTTGCGCGTGAACACCGCGCCGACCAGGCCGTTGAGCACGGTGGGCTTGGCGGTGCGGGTGACGCCGGTGTGCCGGTCGGCCGCGCTCCTGAGCCGCTGCCGGTTCCAGCCGTGGCTGTCGGTGGAGGCGGCGGTGGGCGGTGCCGAGGTGACGGTCGGTGTGCTCCCGCCCGGCCCCGCCGCGGTGGTGCAGCCCGCCGCGGCCAGCACCAGCGCGAGCGCCGCGGCCGCCGCTCCCCTCCCACGTGTCGTCATCCGCCCAGGCTGCCCCGGAAGGACGCCCCGCCGCCACCCGGGCTGCGCCGACCGGGAGTCGAGCGCCGTCGCGCACCCAGCTGCGCCCCCGGCGCGCACCACGGGTGATCGACCGGCTATGCTGCCCGGGACGGCCTCGCTGGGGCCGTCTGCTGCTGCCGTGCCGACGACCGGCGCGTGCGGCGAACCGGGGCGGTAGCTCAGCCGGTTAGAGCAGGGGACTCATAATCCCTTGGTCGTGGGTTCGAGTCCCACCCGCCCCACCTTCTCGATGTACGACGAGCGTCGTACGGGTCTTTCGCGGGCGGGCCGCCGAGCCGGAGCTCCGCCGCCCTTCCACCGCCTGCGACGTCGCAGAGTCTAGGCCGCGACCACTCCCTTTCCCGGGTGGCGCGCCGGAATTCACCCGCCCGTGGGCATCGGCCCCGGCCCTCCCTGACGCCTGTCCGCCGCCTCCCCGCGGCGCCCGTCACCCCTTCCCCGTCGCCGGACGCTGGCGCCGTGCGCGCAAAAAGTGATATCACTTTGACAGCTGAAGCGGGCACCCGCGCAGCGGACATCACCATTGGGGGGAGTCGGTCCCATGACCACACCGCGTTCCACCGTCGAGGACGGCCCTGTCCTGGACCTCCCGGTCCCCAAGTTCACCGAACGGGCCATCACCGGGGCGGCCGGCCTGCCGGTGCTCGGCGGCACCCTGCTCGGCCTGCTCGCCGGAATCGGCTCGTTCGTCGTCGGCGCGGCCCAACTGACCGTGAAGACCAACGGGTTGGGCATCGCCCTGGTGGTCGTCGGACCGCTGCTGGTGCTCGGCTCGGTGCTGCTGATGTGCGGGCTGACGGTGGTCTCGCCCGGCCAGGCCCGGGTGGTCCAGCTGCTCGGGCGCTACCGCGGCACCGTCCGCGCCGAGGGCCTGACCTGGCTGAACCCGTTCACCAGCCGGCGGCGGATCTCCACCCGGATCCGCAACCACGAGACCGAGACCACCAAGGTCAACGACGCGGACGGCAACCCGATCGAGATGGCCGCCGTGGTGGTCTGGCAGGTCGAGGACACCGCGATGGCGATGTTCGAGGTGGACGACTACGCCGACTTCGTCGCCATCCAGACCGAGACGGCCGTACGGCACATCGCCACCAGCTACCCCTACGACGCCCACCACGAGGGCCAGTTGTCGCTGCGCGACGGCGCGGACGAGATCGCCCGCAAGCTCTCCGCCGAGATCTCCGCCCGGGTCGCCTCGGCCGGGGTGCGGGTCATCGAGTCCCGGATCACCAGGCTCGCGTACGCTCCGGAGGTCGCCCAGGTGATGCTCCAGCGCCAGCAGGCCGGGGCCGTGGTCGCGGCGCGCAGGCTGATCGTCGAGGGCGCCGTCGGTATGGTCGAGGAGGCGCTGGACCGCCTCGCCGAACGCGATGTCGTGGAGCTGGACGAGGAGCGCAAGGCCGCCATGGTGAGCAACCTCCTGGTGGTGCTCTGCGGCGACCGCGGCACCCAGCCCGTCGTGAACACGGGCTCCCTCTACCAGTAAGGCGAGGCCTTGGCGACGGAACGGAAGAAGATCCTGTTGCGACTGGACCCTTCAGTTCACGACGCGCTGGCCAGATGGGCCGGGGACGAACTGCGCAGCACCAACGCACAGATCGAGTTCCTGCTCCGCCGCGCCCTCACCGACGCGGGCCGGATGCCCAGCGGCGCGGCCCGGCTTCCCCGGCGCGGCCGCCCCCCCAAGGAGAGCCCGGAGAGCGGCGAGTCCGGCGAGGACTGACCGCGGTCCGGTGCTCGGAGAACCTTCGGAGACCGAGATGGACCTGCCCGAGAACCTGCCCGAGAAGCTGTACCTGCTCGCCTACGACCCGCGGCGCGAGCGCACCACCCGGAACTCCTCGCTCAACCTGCTGCTCCAGGCGGCGGCGCTGACCGAGCTGCTGCGCCGGGGCCTGCTGTACGAGGAGGGCCGCAAGGCCGTCGCCCGGGCCCGCGGCGGCGCGGCCGAGAAGGGCCTCGACCCGTACAGCGCCCGTCTGTTGGGCCAGATCAGGGAGAGCCGACCGCACAGCTGGAACTCCTGGGTCGGCCGCGCCAGGAGCACCGGCCGCGACCAGCCGGTCCGCCGGGTCCGGGACGGCCTGGCGGACTCCGGCCGGCTCACCCTCCGGTCGCACCGGGCGGCCGGGCTGTTCCCGGTGACCCTGGTCACCCTGGCGGACCCGGGGGTCCGTGAGGCGCTGGAGGCCTCCGTCACCGGGGCGCTGACCGGGCCGCTCAGCCGGGTCGACCCGGCCGACGCGGCGATGACCGCCCTGGTCGCGGCGGGCCGGCTCGGCTCGGTCCTGAACGGCAGGCAGCGCCGGGAGCACCGCGGCCGGATCGTGAAGCTGAACCCGGCGGCCGGCCCGGTCCCGCGCGCGCTCGGCACGGCGCTGGCCTGGCGGATGGCGGGCCACGCGGCGGAGAGCGCGGCCCTCGGCTGACGGGCCCTCCACGGGGGAGACGGCCCGCGAGGGGGCCGCGGAGCCCGGTCACCGATCCGGTGGCCGGGCTCCCGGCCGTCCGGCCCCGTACCGGCCCGTAAGCTGGCCGGATGCTCGAACCCGCCCTGCTGCCGACCCCGCTGGTGGACTGCACCGACGAGGCCCACGCCCGGGCCGGGGTGGAGTTGCGGCTGAAGCGGGACGACCTGCTGCACCCGACCGTCCCCGGCAACAAGTGGCGCAAGCTGGCGCCCAACCTGGCCGCCGCGGTGGAGCAGGGCCACACCCGGCTGCTGACCTTCGGCGGCGCCTACTCGACCCACCTGCGGGCCGTCGCGGCCGCCGCCGGGGCGCTCGGACTGGAGAGCGTCGGGCTGGTCCGCGGCGAGGAGCTGGCCGACCGGCCGCGCAACTGGTCGCTGCGGGCCGCCGAGGCGGCCGGGATGCGGCTGGAGTTCCTGACCCGGGCCGAGTACCGGGAGGCCACCGGCCGGGCCGAGGGGGAGCACGGCACGGACGCCCTGCTCCGCCGCTGGGGCCCCTGCCTGGTGCTCCCGGAGGGCGGCTCCAACGCCCTGGCCGCCGTCGGCGCGGCCGCGATCCCGGCCGAACTGCCCGGTCTCGGCGAGCGGGACGTGGTCTGCTGCCCGGTCGGCACCGGCGGCACCCTGGCCGGCATCGCGGCCGGCCTGCCGGCGGGCGCCCGGGCGCTCGGGATCGCCGTGCTGCGCGGCGGGGAGGGCTACCTGGAGGCGGAGGTCACCCGGCTGCACCGGGCCGCCTACGGGCGGGGGTTCGACAACTGGCGGATCGACCACGCGCACCACGGCGGCGGCTACGGCAGGGTCCCGGCCGAACTGGCCGCCTTCGCCGAGCGGTTCGAGCGCCGCCACGGCATCCCGCTGGAGCGCCGCTACGTCGCCAAGCTGCTCGCCGCGCTGGCCGACCTGACGGCGGCGGGCGCCTTCCCGCGCGGCACCCGCCTCACCGCCGTCGTCACCGGGCTGCCGGACCCGCGGTAGGGCTGCCCCGGCTCCGACGCGGACGGCCCGCGCTCCCGTCGTTGGCGGGGAGGGCGGGCCGTCCGTTCGGCGGGGAGGGCGCGATCAGCCGAAGGTCAGGTTCGCGCACGGGTCGGTGTCGGCGTTGCGGGTGTTCTCCGCTATGCCGGTGGGGATGCCGCCCGGCAGGCCCGGGGCGGTGCCCGGGGCGGTGCCGGGGGTGACGCCCGGGGTGGTGCCCGGCGTGGTGCTGCCGGGGGCGGCGCCCGGGGTGGCGGCGGTCGGGACGCCGGGCTCCGGGCTCGGGGCGGCCGCCGAGTCGATCCGGGTGCCCGCCGCGCGGTAGTCGGCGCCGAGGGTGACGGTGATCCCCTCCGTACCGGGCTCCTCGACCGTGGTGGCGCCGGGGAAGAGCGCCGCGACCTGGTCCGCGGTGGCCTTCAGCGCGGGGTCGTAGGCGACCCGGGTGGTCTGCCGCCCGGCGGAGGTGTGGCCCAGCGTGACGTTGCGGAAGCCACGCGCCTTGAGGGTGTCGGCGCCGGAGCCGGCCAGGCCGGGCGTGCCGACCCCGTTGACCACCGTGACCGGCGCCGCGGCCTGCTCCGCGGTGAGCGGGGTGCCGGGGGCCGTCGCGGCGGCGCCCGGGTCGGCGGCGGGGGAGGAGGCCGCCTGGCCCGTCCCCGAGGTGCTCTGCCCGTCCAGGGTGCGGTCCTCGCGCAGCAGCTTCCAGAGGGTGTCGGCGTCCGGCTGGACCAGCCGCACCCGGTCGCCGGCGAAGCGCCAGGGGGCGGTGACGAAGGAGACGTCGGAGAGCTTGATGTCCTGGATCGAGTGGGCGAAGTCCACCAGCTTCATCGCGGTGCCCAGCCCCTCGTCCACGGTGAGCGACTTGGTGGCCGCGTCGGCCAGCGGCAGCAGGGTGGGCAGCGAGAAGCCCTGGCCCTGCACCTTCTTGATCATCGAGGAGAGGAAGGCCTGCTGACGCTTCATCCGGCCTATGTCGGAGTTGTCGCCGATGCCGTGGCGGGCCCGCAGGTAGTCCACCGCGGACTGCCCGGAGAGCTTCTGGAGGCCCTTCTTGAGGTGTATGCCGTACTCGTTGACGTCGTTGGGGACGCAGGCGTCCACGCCGCCCACGGCGTCGGACATCGCGGCCGCGCCCTTGAAGTCGACCACGACGGTGTGGTCGACCCGCAGTCCGGTGAGCTTCTCCACGGTGTTCTGGGTGCAGGCCGGGTTGCCCTTCTCGGCCAGGCCCACGGTGAAGGCGGAGTTGAACATCTGGTCGGTCTTCGGCGCCGTCCAGGTGCCGTTCGGCAGCTTGCAGGACGGGACGGTGACCAGGGTGTCGCGGGGGATCGAGACGCCGACGGCGTGCTTGTGGTCGGCGTAGATGTGCACCAGGATCGCGGTGTCCGAGTGGCCGACGCCCTCGTCGCCGCCGCCCAGCGAGTCGTTGCCCTCGTCGCGGGTGTCCGAGCCGAGCAGCAGCACGTTGACCGGCACGGAGGCACCCGGGCTGGCCGGGACGGGGGCCGGCGGGCGCTCGGTGGCGACGCCGCCCGGGTCGAAGGTGGTGATGTTGTTGTCCAGCCGGTGGTAGAACCAGGCTCCGGCACCCACCACGGACAGCACCAGTACGGCGGCCAGGCCGATGGCGGTCCGCAGGTAGCGGCGCCGGCGCGTGCTGCTGCTCATCCTCCGTGCCCCCCGTCTTCAGGTCTCTCGCGTTCGATGTTCGAACGTTAGACGTTCCGGGAGGCGGTTCGGTTACCCCCCCGGGGCCTACGAGCAGCCCCGGGGTCCTGTGATGCTGGTCACGCGCCGGGGCCGGAGGCGCCCGCGAGCATCCTGCGGAGCAGGTCGCGCAGCGCCGTCCGCTCGTCCGGGCCGAGCGCGGCCAGCGGCTCGCGGGCGAAGTTCAGCGACTCGCGGAGCTCCTCGGAGGCGGCCGTGCCGGTGTCGGTGGCGGCGACCAGCTTGACCCGGCGGTCGTGCCGGTCGGCCTCGCGGGTGACGAAGCCGCGGGATTCGAGCCGGTCGACGATGCCGGTGATGTTGGAAGGCTCGCAGCTGAGCGTCTGGGCGATCTGGCGCATCGGCATCGGCCCGCGCCGCAGCAGGGCGAGCACCTTGGCCTGGGCGCCGGTGAGCGAGCGGGCGGCGGCGGCGTCCTCGTACTCGCGGTGGAACAGCGCGACCAGGTTGGCCATCAGGTCGACGACCTCGCGGGTGATCTCGTCGGGCTGCGGCGCGGCGTCCTCGATCGACTGGGTGTCCATGGTCGAGAGTCTACCTGAAAAGTTGACAACATGAACCTTTCATGTCCATCGTTACTTCAGTTGCTCAACCTTTCAGGCGTTCGAACCTCACTCGAACCCACGTTCCGACCCGCACCCGAACCGCAAGGAGCACACCCATGGCAGAGCAGGCCGCCGCCCCCGCGACCGCCCGTGAATGGCACCTCGCCGCCCGCCCGCAGGGCTGGCCGGTGCCGGCCGACTTCGCCCTGGTCGAGGCCCCGGTCCGCACCCCGGGCCCGGGCGAGATCCTGGTCCGCAACGACTACCTCTCGGTGGACCCGTACATGCGTGGCCGGATGAACGACGTGAAGTCGTACGTCCCGCCGTTCCAGCTGGGCCAGGCCATGGACGGCGGCGCGGTCGGTCACGTCGTCGCCTCCGGGGCCGAGGGCTTCGCTCCGGGCGACGCGGTGCTGCACGGGCTCGGCTGGCGCGAGTACGCGACGCTGGACGCCCGGCACGCGGTCAAGGTCGACCCGGCCGCCGCCCCGCTCTCCGCCTACCTCGGCGTGCTCGGCATGCCCGGCCTGACCGCCTACTCCGGCCTGCTGGCCGTCGGCGGCCTCAAGGAGGGGGACAAGGTCTTCGTCTCCGGCGCGGCCGGCGCGGTCGGTTCGCTGGTCGGCCAGATCGCCAGGCTCAAGGGCGCCTCGCTGGTGGTCGGTTCGGCCGGCTCGGCGGAGAAGGTGGCCAAGCTGGTGGACGAGTACGGCTTCGACGCGGCCTTCAACTACAAGGACGCCCCGGTCGCCGAGCAGCTCGCCCAGGCCGCCCCGGACGGCATCGACCTCTACTTCGACAACGTCGGCGGCGATCACCTGGAGGCCGCGATCGGCGCGCTGAACGTGCACGGCCGCGCGGTGCTCTGCGGCGCGATCGCCCAGTACAACGACACCGCCGCACCCGCCGCCCCGCGCAACCTCGCGCTCGCCATCGGCAAGCGGCTGCGCCTGGAGGGCATGCTGGTGCGCGACCACGCCGGGCTCCAGGAGCAGTTCGTCGCGGAGGTGGCCTGCTGGTTGAAGTCCGGTGAACTGCGCACCGAGGAGACCGTGGTGGACGGTTTCGAGAACGCCGTCGAGGCCTTCCTCGACCTGCTGCGCGGCGTCAACACCGGCAAGATGGTCGTCCGCCTGGGTGACTGACGAGCCGTCACGCATCCCGAACGCCCCGCCGCCCCGACCGGGCGGCGGGGCGTTCGTCATGGGCGGCCCCCGGTCGGGCGCGGGTCCGGGGGTCGCACTACCGCATACCGGCCGGATCCGAAAGTGCGTCATCCATCCTGCGCTGCCGCGCGGTACGGTGGTTCGGCCGGTGATGGGGCCGTTCGGGGGAGAGATCCGGCCGAGGGGTAGACCTCGTTGAGGATTCGACTAGCATTGAGCGAAAGCCTGTCCGTTTTGCTCAATTTAGTAGCTTAATGTCAGCTAACGTGAGTAACTGCGGATCAACTGCAGGCACGAGGCAGCTGGGGAAGGCGACCCTCGTCCACAGCCTGGAGGTCCCGGTGACGACACGTGGAGTCCTGTACGTCCACTCCGCGCCCCGCGCGCTGTGCCCGCACGTCGAGTGGGCCGTCGCGGGGGTGCTCGGTGTGAGGGTGAGCCTGGACTGGATCCGCCAGCCGGCCGCACCCGGGCACTGGCGTGCCGAGCTGTCCTGGCAGGGGGAGCCCGGTACGGCCTCGAAGCTCGCCTCCGCTCTGCGCGGCTGGCAGTTGATGCGGTACGAGGTCACCAGCGAGCCCTGCGCCACGGCGGAGGGGGAGCGGTACAGCAGCACGCCCTCGCTGGGCATCTTCCATGCCGTCACCGGCATCCACGGCGACATCCTGATCCCCGAGGACCGGTTGCGCGCCGTCCTGGTGCGCGCCCGCAGCGAGGGGTCCGACCTGGAGGCCGAGGTCGCCCGGCTGCTCGGCAAGCCCTGGGACGACGAGCTGGAGCCGTTCCGGTACGCGGGCGAGGGCGCGCCGGTGCGCTGGCTGCACCAGGTGGTCTGAGGCCGGCCCCGGGGCCGTACCGGGGACGTGCGAAGGGGCCGGCGCTCGTGAAGAGCGCCGGCCCCTTCGTCGTGGGCGTCAGCGGGTGCGGAAGGCCAGCACCACGTTGTGGCCGCCGAAGCCGAACGAGTTGTTCAGCGCGGCGATCCGGCCCTCGGGCAGCTTGCGGGCCTCGCCGCGGACGATGTCGGCGTCCACGTCGTCGTCCAGCTCGTCCACGTTGATGGTCGGCGGGGCGACCCGGTGGTGCAGGGCCAGCACGGTGGCGACGGTCTCGACGCCGCCGGCGCCGCCCAGCAGGTGACCGGTCATCGACTTGGTGGCCGAGACGGCGATGTGGTCGAGGTCGTCGCCCAGCTCCTTGCGCAGCGCCTTCAGCTCGGCGGTGTCGCCCTGCGGGGTCGAGGTGGCGTGCGCGTTGACGTGCACGATCTCGGCCTTGTCCAGTTCGTTGCGCTCGAACAGGTCGGCCAGCGCGCGGGCCACGCCGGCACCGGTCGGCTCGGGCTGGGCGATGTGGTGGGCGTCCGAGGACAGGCCCTGGCCCACGGCCTCGCAGTAGATCCGGGCGCCGCGCGCCTCGGCGTGCTCGACCGACTCCAGTACGACCACGCCGGCGCCCTCGCCCAGCACGAAGCCGTCGCGGGCCTTGTCGTACGGGCGGGAGGCGCGCTGGGGGTCGTCGTTCTTCTTGGACATCGCCATCATGTTGGCGAACGCGGCGATCGGCAGCGGGTGGATCGCCGCCTCGGTGCCGCCGGCCACCACGACGTCGGCGCGGCCGGTGCGGATCATCTCGATCGCGTAGCCGATCGCCTCGGCGCCGGAGGCGCAGGCGGAGACGGGGGTGTGCACGCCCGCGCGGGCGCCGACCTCCAGGCCGACGTTGGCCGCCGGGGAGTTGGGCATCAGCATCGGGACGGTGTGCGGGGAGACCTTGCGGGCGCCCTTCTCCTTCAGCACGTCGTACTGGTCGAGGAGGGTGGTCACGCCGCCGATGCCGGAGGCGATGACGGTGCCCAGGCGCTCGGGGGCGAGCTTGGAGGACTCGTCGGTGGCGGGGGTCTCGAAGCCGGCGTCGGCCCAGGCCTCGCGGGCGGCGATCAGCGCGAACTGGGCCGAGCGGTCCAGCTTGCGGGCCAGCGGGCGGGGAAGGATGTCGCCCGGCTCGACGGCGGTCCGTGCCGCGATCTTCACCGGCAGGTCCTCGGCCCACTCCTCGGTCAGGGCCGCCACGCCGGACGTGCCCGCGACCAGGTTCTCCCAGGTGCTGGCGGCGTCGGCGCCCAGCGGCGTGAAGGCGCCGATACCCGTGACGACCACGGTGCGATTTTCAGCGGTCACTGGTTTCTTCTTCTCTCACGTGTGCGGGGGGTCGGCGGCGTGCCGAGGATGGGCCCGGCCGGGCGCCCGGTGAGGGCGTCCCGGCCGGAAGGGTCGACCAGGCTCGACGAGCCCGGCCGACCGGTCAGCCCGGGCCGGCGTACGGGACGCCGGACGGGCTGGCCGAGTCGAACGAGTCGGTCGCTCAGGCGTTGAGGATGTAGTCCACCGCGTCGCCGACGGTCTTCAGGTTCTTGACCTCGTCGTCCGGGATCTTGACGTCGAAGCGCTCCTCGGCGGCCACGACGACCTCGACCATGGACAGCGAGTCGACGTCCAGGTCATCGGTGAAGGACTTGTCGAGCTGGACGTCCTCGGTCGGGATACCGGCGATCTCGTTGACGATCTCGGCGAGACCTTCCAGGACCTCGTCCTTGGTAGCCATACTGGCTGCTCCTCTTCGGTGTTGAACGTGTCCGGCCGGCGGCCGGACACAGGCTTGTGGATGGCGCGAACGCGCCTAGGGGAGAGTAACGACTGCGGCGGCGTAGACGAGACCCGCCCCGAACCCGATGATCAGGGCCAGGTCCCCGCTGTGGGCCTCACCGCTTTCCAGCATGCGCTCCATCGCCAGCGGGATGGAGGCGGCGGAGGTGTTGCCGGTCTCGGCGATGTCGCGGGCGACGGGCACCGACTCCGGCAGCTTGAGCGCCTTGATCATGGCATCCGTGATCCGCATGTTGGCCTGGTGGGGGATGAACGCGCCGAGCTGGTCGGCGGTGATCCCGGCGGCGTCCAGCGCCTGCTGGGCCACCTTGGCCATCTCCCACACGGCCCAGCGGAAGACCGGCTGGCCGTCCATCTTCAGGGCCGGCCACTTCGTCTCCTCGCCCGCGCCGTTGATGGCGTCGGACTTGGCGAAGGCGGTGTCCCAGGCCTGGGTCTGGGTGATCAGCTCGGACTGCGAGCCGTCCGACCCCCAGATCAGCTTGCCGATGCCGGGCGTGTCGGACGGGCCGACGATCGCGGCGCCGGCGCCGTCGCCGAAGATGAAGGCGGTGGAGCGGTCCGACTTGTCGGTCAGGTCGCTGAGCCGTTCGACGCCGATGACCAGCACGTACTCGGCGTTGCCGCCGCGGATCATGCCGTCGGCCAGGCCCAGGCCGTAGCCGAAGCCGGCGCAGGCGGCCGAGATGTCGAAGGCCGGGGCGGTGCCGCAGCCGAGCCGCTCGGCGATCTCGGTGGCGATCGCGGGGGTCTGCTTGAAGTGCGAGACGGTCGAGACGATCACGCCGCCGATCCGGTCGGCGGTGATCCCGGCCTGGGCGATGGCCTTGCCGGCCGCCTGGACCGACATCTCGGCGACGGACTCGTCCGGGCCGGCCCAGCGGCGCTCGGCGATCCCGCTGCGGGTGCGGATCCACTCGTCCGAGGAGTCGATCCACTCCAGGACCTCGGAGTTGGGGACGACCCGGACCGGACGGTAGCCGCCGACGCCGTGGATGCGCGCGTACCGGGCGCCGTTCACCGGGCGGATCTGGGGCTTGGTCATGCCTGGGTCTCCTGCTCCTGACCGCCGTGCTCCGCGACGAGCGCGCGGGCCTTGTCGAGATCGGCGGGGGTCTTGAGGGCGAGCGTGGCCACGCCCTTGAGGTTGCGCTTGAGCAGCCCGGTGAGGGTGCCCGCGGGGGACAGCTCGATCACGGCCGTCGCGCCCAGCTGCCCGAGGGTCTCCATGCAGAGGTCCCAGCGGACGGGGTTGGAGACCTGCGACACCAGGCGCGAGAGCACCTCGGTGCCCGACTCCACGACCGCGCCGTCCTTGTTGGAGACGTAGCGGACCAGCGGGTCGGCCGCGGTCAGGGTGGGGGCCAGCTTGGCCAGCCGCTCGACACCCGGGGCCATGTGCTCGGTGTGGAAGGCACCGGCCACCTTGAGGGCGATCAGCTTGGCGCGCTCCGGCGGGTCCGCCTTCAGCGCCTCCAGCTGGGCCAGTGTGCCGGCGGCGACGATCTGGCCGCCGCCGTTGTTGTTGGCCGCGGTCAGGCCGTGCTCGGCGAGCTTCGCCGCGACCTCCTCCGGCTCGCCGCCGAGCACGGCGAGCATGCCGGTCTCGGTGACGGTGGCGGCCTCGGCCATGGCCCGGCCGCGCTCGCGCACGAAGGCCAGCGCGTCGTGGGCGGTGAGCACTCCGGCGCCCGCGGCGGCGGTGATCTCACCGACACTGTGGCCGGCCACGGCGCCGACCAGCTTGCGGGCGGCGTCCTCGTCCGGGAACAGCTCCCGGGCGGTCACCAGACCGGCGGCGACCAGCAGCGGCTGGGCGACGGCGGTGTCCTTGATCTCCTCGGCGGACGCCTCGGTGCCGGCGTGCACCAGGTCGAGCCCGGCGACCTCCGACCAGCCGCGCAGGCGGTCGGCGACGCCGTCGAGCTCCAGCCAGGGGCTGAGGAAACCGGGGGACTGGGCACCCTGTCCAGGGGCGACGATTACGAGCACGGTTCAACCCTCTCTCGCCAGGCGCCCAGGGGCGGGTAGGCGACGGTAACGAAGAAAACCATCCGGGATTGTATGGTCCCTACACTCCGGCTCAGCCGGGATCTCCGACGGCGCCCAGCCGGCCGAGGGCCAGCGCGATCCGCAGCGTGAACGCCGAACGTACGTCGGAGGGGGCGTACCCCGTGACGTCAGTCACACGTCGCAGCCGGTAGCGCACCGTGTTGGGGTGCACAAAGAGCATCCGGGCCGCGCCCTCCAGCGAGGAGGCCTGCTCCAGGTAGACGCTCAGCGTCTCCAACAGGGCGGAGCCGGCCTCGTCCAGCGGTGTGTAGATCTCCTCCACCAGCTGACGGCGCGCGGCCTGGTCGCCGGCCAGCGCCCGTTCGGGCAGCAGGTCGTCGGCCAGTACCGGGCGGGGGGCGTCCGGCCAGGCGGCGCAGGCGCGCAGGCCGGCCGCGGCGGCGTGGGCCGAGCGGGTCGCGGAGAGCAGGTCGGGCACGGTCGGGCCGACCACCACCGGGCCCGGCGCGAACTGGCCGATCAGCGCCCTGGCCGCGTGCACCGGTTCCTTGTCGCCGCCGACCACGACCACCAGGCGCTTGCCCAGCACCCCGGTCAGCACGTT
This sequence comes from Kitasatospora sp. NPDC096204, assembly GCF_044763205.1. NCBI lineage: Bacteria > Bacillati > Actinomycetota > Actinomycetes > Kitasatosporales > Streptomycetaceae > Kitasatospora > Kitasatospora sp. NPDC096204. Next base: position 46,927 of record NZ_JBIWFT010000021.1, on the reverse strand, counting down.
CAGCTTGGCGTACCGGGCGGCCCGGCGGATCGCCTCGACCACCAGCTCGCTGTCGCCGTCCGGCGCGCTGCCCATCACCACCCGGACCTGGCTGGGCTGGCCCCAGCCGAGCGCCGCGGCGCGCGAGAGCACGCCCTCGTCGGCGTCGCCGGACAGCAGCGAGTTGACCACCAGCGCCTCCAGGCGGGCGTCCCAGGCGCCGCGCGCCTCGGCGGCCTGGGCGTACACCTGGGCGGTCGCGAAGGCGATCTCCCGGGCGTAGACCAGCACCGACTCGCGCATGTCGGCCTCGTCGCCGGGCGCGGCCACCTCCTCGATGGCCTCCTCCATCACCTCGATCGTGGTGCGGATCAGCTCGACGGTCTGGCGCAGGGTGATCGCCCTGGTCAGCTCGCGCGGGGCGGTGCCGAAGACGTCGGTGGAGATCGCCTGGGCGGCGTCGGGGTGGCGGTACCACTCGGTGAACGCGGCGATGCCGGCCTGGGCGACCAGGCCGATCCAGGACCGGTGCTCCGGCGGCATCCGCCGGTACCAGCCGAGCTGGTCGTCCATCCGGGAGATCGCGGCGGTGGCCAGCTTGCCGGAGGACTTCTCCAGCCGCTTGAGCGTCGCCGCCCGGCGCTCGGCGCGCTCGGCGGCGTTTCTGCGCTCCTGCGCGGTCAGGCGGGGCGCCGCGCGGCCGGGGCGGTCTCGGCCCGACCGGGCGGTCGGGCTCTTCCCGGTGGGGTCGGGTGCGGGGCTGGGGCTGGGGTCGCTGGTGGAGTTCGTGGAGGCGGCTGGCACAAGGACAAGACTGCCTCACGTGAGTGACTGCTCGTGCACAATCCCCGGCGGAGCGGCACGGTGGCAAGAGTCACACTCCGACGCCCACCCACTACGGTGGGGGCGTGACCGAAGCCGCCGCCCGCCCCCGTGCCGACCTGCGCCGCACCGCCGAGCGCTACCGCTCCGCCCCGGCCGAGGGCGTCGAGACCAGGCACGCGTTCTCCTTCTCCGGCCACTACGACCCGAAGAACACCCACTTCGGCGCGCTGCTCGCGTGCAACGAGGAACTCCTCGCCCCCGGGGCCGGCTTCGAGGAGCACAAGCACCGGGACACCGAGATCCTCACCTGGGTACTGGAGGGCGCGCTGGCCCACCGGGACTCGCGCGGCCACAGCGGGGTGGTCCGTCCCGGGATGGTCCAGCACCTGAGCGCCGGCTCCGGCGTCACCCACACCGAGCGCAACGTCGGCGGCGCCACCGGCCCGGTCCGCTTCGTCCAGATGTGGCTCCAACCGGACGAGTTCGACGCGCCCCCCGCGTACGGCCTGCGCAAGGTGGAACCCGCGGACGGCGGGTTGACGCTGCTGGCCTCCGGGCTGGAGCGCGACGCCGGGACGGACACCCTGCGGCTGCGCCGCGGCGACGCCGCGCTCTGGCTGGCCACCGCCGGGCCGTGGCAGCCGCTGCCGCCGCTGCCCGAGGCGCCGTGGCGGTACGCGCACCTGACGGCCGGCTCGCTGGGCTACCGGACCGTTCCCGGGCCCAAGGGCGCCGGCCGCTCGATGGTGCCGGGCGACAGCGTGCGGATCACCGGCGAGGCCTTCGCCGATCCGGCGGCGGGCGAGACCGGCGCCGAACTCCTGCTCTGGGAGATGCACTCGCCGGTCTCGTACGGCTAGCCGTACGGCCCGGCTCAGCCCTTCGCGAGCTCCTTGAGGACCGCGTCCGAGAAGGCGGGCCAGGCCTCGACCGCCCACGGGCCGAAGTCCCGGTCGGTGAGCACGACGCAGGCCGCGCCGGCCCGCGGGTCCACCCACAGGAAGGTGCCGGACTGGCCGAAGTGCCCGAAGGTCCCGGGGGAGTTGGCGGAGCCGGTCCAGTGCGGGCTCTTGCCGTCGCGGATCTCGAAGCCGAGGCCCCAGTCGTTCGGGCGCTGGTGGCCGTAGCCGGGCAGTACGCCGCTGGTGCCGGGGAAGGCGACCTCGCGGGTGGCCCGCAGGACGGTGGACGGGTCCAGCAGCTTGGGCGCCTGCAGCTCGGCGGCGAACCGGGCGAGATCGGCGACGGTGGACAGGCCGCCGGCGCCGGCCGGGGACTTGTGCGCGGTGTGGAGCAGGGTGTCCGTCATGCCCAGCGGCTCGAACACCGCCTCGGCGACGTAGCGGGAGAACTCGATCCCGGCGGCCTCGGACAGTGCCCGGGCCAGCGCGTTGAAGCCCGCGTTGGAGTAGAGCCGGCGCTTGCCGGGCTCGCCGAACACCCGGTCCTCGTCGAAGCCCAGGCCGGAGGTGTGCGCGAGCAGGTGGCGGACGGTCGCCCCGGGCGGCCCGGCCGGGTCGTCCAGCTCGAACACGCCCTCCTCGACGGCGACCAGCGCCGCGTACGCGGTGAGCAGCTTGGTGACCGAGGCGAGCGGGAACAGGTGCTGCTGCGGCCCGTGCGCGCCCAGCACCGCGCCGTCCGCCCCCCGGACCACGGCCGCCGCGGCATGGGGCACCGGCCAGTTCTCGATCATCCGCAAGCTCTCCATGGGCCCGACTCTAGTCGCCGGGAAATCCGCCGGAGAAGGTGGTGGAGCAGCCACCCGGGTAGCGGCTTGCTTGGAGTGCACTCGAACTCGGTAGCGTCGTTCACGTCGCACAGGACAGGGGGAACGAGCGATGGCCACACCCGAACGCGTCGAGATCGACCTGCGCAGCTGCTCCGAGGTGTTCAGCAGCCCGGCCGGCGACCCGGACCGCTCGCCGCGGCACACCATCAGCGAGGTCGCCGCGGCCAGCGGACTGACCGCCCACACCCTGCGCTGGTACGAGCGGATCGGCCTGCTGGACCCGGTCGGCCGGGCCGCGGGAGGCCGGCGCCGCTACTGTGACGCCGACCTGCACCGGCTGGCCTTCCTGGGCCGGCTGCGGCTGACCGGCATGTCCGTGGCGGACATGCTCAAGTACGTGGACATGGCCCGCCAGGGCGAGCGGACCTACGAGGACCGGCGGCTGCTCCTGGAGGCCCAGCGCGAGGAGGTCCGGCAGCGGATCGTGGACCTCCAGGCCACCCTCGCCGTCCTGGACTACAAGATCGATCTCTATGCCGGGAAGGTCGCCGACCGCACCGGTGCCCCGGTCCAATGCCAGAACATCCGTGTAGAGGAAGAGCAGAGCGCATGACTCAGACCGTCCTTCCCACCGTCGAACTCGGCACCGGAGGCCCGCTGGTGGGCGTCCAGGGCCTCGGCTGCATGGGCATGAGCGAGTTCTACGGCCACACCGACACCGGTGAGGCGCTCGCCACCCTGGACGCCGCCCTGGAGGCCGGCGTCACCCTCTTCGACACCGCCGACATGTACGGCTCCGGCCGCAACGAGGAGCTGATCGGCCCCTTCGTCCGGGCCAACCGGGACCGGGTGGTGCTCGCCACCAAGTTCTCCATCGTGCGTTCGGAGGAGGACGCCTCCGTCCGCGGCATCCGCAACGACCCGGAGTACATCCGGACCGCGGTCGACGCCTCGCTGCGCCGCCTCGGCGTCGACGTGATCGACCTGTACTACATGCACCGCCGCGACCCGGCCGTCCCGCTGGCCGACTCGGTCGGCGCCATGGCCGAGCTGGTGCGGGCCGGCAAGGTGCGCCACCTCGGCCTGTCCGAGGTGACCGGGGCGGAGCTGCGCGAGGCGCACGCGATCCACCCGATCGCCGCGCTGCAGTCCGAGTGGTCGGTGTTCGCCCGCGACGTCGAGCGCACGGCGGTGCCGGCCGCCGCGGAGCTGGGCGTCGCCTTCGTGCCGTACTCGCCGCTCGGGCGCGGGTTCCTGACCGGCGCGTTCCAGAACGCCGAGGAACTCCCGGCGGACGACTTCCGGCGGAACTTCCCGCGCTTCACCGGCGACAACGCCGCCGCCAACGGCGAACTGCTCGCCCCGTTGCGGGAGATCGCGACGGCCCACAGTGTGACGCTCGCCCAGGTCGCGCTGGCCTGGGTGCACCAGCGGGCCGAGGTGCACGGGCTGGCCGTGGTGCCGATCCCGGGCACCCGCAAGCGCAGCCGGCTCGCCGAGAACACCGCGGCGGCGACGCTGCGGCTGACCGCCGGGGAGCTGGCGCTGCTGGAGCCGGTGGCCGGCCGGGTGGCGGGCAACCGCTATGCGGACATGAGCTCGACCTCGGCCGCGCGCGAGTAGCCGGACGCCGAGGGCCCGGCGGGGCCGGGGAGTCCGTTCGGCGCTCCCCGGCCCCGCCGGGTCGGGTTCAGACCGTACGGCCGGTCCAGGCGGCCAGCCGGGTGTGCGCGTCGGCGTCCTCGGCGACCGGCCGGACGTCGGCGAACGGGACGCCCGGGACCCGCCGTTCGGCCGGCAGCACGGACTCGGCGATGCCCAGCGCGGTCCGCGCCAGGTCGTCGTCCAGGGCGAAGCCGTTGTCCAGGGCGACGGCGATGTCCCAGGAGTGGGTCACTAGCTCCATCAGGTAGCCGCCCACCGCCGCCGCGCCGGGCACCTCGCCCCAGGGAGCGACGGTCGGACGGTCGAGCTTGGCGTCGTCCGCCCAGGCGGCGGTCACCCGGGCCCGGGCCCGGCCCAGCGCGGCCGGCCAGCCCTCGTCCGAGGGGTCCTCGATGGCGGCCACGGTGTCCCGGGCGTGGCCGCCCTCGCCCATGTAGGCGAACCGGTGGACGCCGCCGACCACGTGGTTCAGCAGCTCGCGCAGGGTGAACTCGCTGCAGGGCGTGGGCCGTTCGAGGTCGGCCGGGGTGATCGTGGCGAGCAGCTTCTCCAGCTGGTCGAGGGCGCCGCGGTACTGCGGGCGGGCATCCTGGACGGCGGTCATCCGCGCTCAACTCCCTGGTGTCGGGTGGTTTTTCGGGCTCGGAACGCAATCTCCCAGTAAAACCTGACAACTGCCGTCAGGATTACTGGGATTCTTGACGCATGAAGGCCGACCGCCTGCTCTCGATCCTCCTGCTGCTCCAGACCCGCGGCCAGGTGTCCGCCACCGAACTCGCCGAGCGGCTGGAGGTGTCCGTCCGCACCATCTACCGCGACGTCGAGTCGCTCTCCGCCGCCGGGGTGCCGGTGTTCACCGAGCGCGGCCGGCACGGCGGCATCGGTCTGCTGCCCGGCTACCGCACCGACGTCACCGGCCTGACCGCGGACGAGGCCAGGGCGCTGTTCGTGCTCTCCGCCCAGGGCGCGCACAGCGACCTCGGGCTGGACGGCGCGCTCGGCTCGGCGCTGCGCAAGGTGATGGCGGCGCTGCCGGCCCCGCACCGGCCCGGCGCCGAGCGGATCAGCGAGCGGATCCTGGTCGACCCGGCCCGCTGGATGCAGACCCCCGGCGCGGCCGGCCCCGCCGGGCCGGACCTCGGCGAGCTGCAGTACGCCGTCTTCGCCGACCGGCGGCTGCGGCTGCGCTACCGGCACGGCGGCACGCCCGCGCCGGTGGAGTACACCGTCGACCCGTACGGGCTGGTGAGCAAGGCCGCGGTCTGGTACCTGGTGGCCGACCTGCACGGCGAGCCGCGGCTGTTCCGGGCCGACCGGGTGCTGGCCGCCGAGACCACCGAGGAGGCGGTGCGGCGCCGGGCCGGGGTCGGTCTCGGCGACGTCTGGGCGGTGCTGCGGGAGCAGGTGGAGCGGCTGCCGAAGGACGTGCCGGTGCGGGTGCGGGTCCGGCGCGGACGGCTGGACATGTTCCTGCGCATCCACGGTGGCCGGGTCACCGCCCCGCTGCCGGAGCCGGGCCCGGGGCCGGCCGAGGAGTGGGTCGAGGTGGCGATGGCCTTCCCGGCCCCGGCGGCCGTCCGCTCGCTGCTGGCCTTCGGGGCGGAGGTCGAGGTGCTGGCCCCGCCGGCCGCCCGGCGGGAGCTGGCCCGGGCGGCGGCGGACGCCCTGCGGCTGTACCAGGAGCAGGGCCTCTAGGCGCCGGGCCCCTACTGGTTGGGGTTCGGCCGGAGCACGTCCTGGTAGTGCCCGAGGGAGATTGCCGCGAAGTTGTGCAGGCTGTCGGTGCCCTCGCTGAAGTAGCCGTTGTGGCCGACCGCGCGGGCCGAGGAGATCTGCTCGGAGCCGAAGCCGCTCGCCGTCGGGTCGGCGCCGTGGCCGAGCCCGCCGACCTCCAGGAACGGCACGTTGCCGATCCAGTCGCTGGGGTTGCGGGTGGCCCAGACGTGCACCCCGGCGCCCAGCTCGGTGGTGCTCTGCACGCCCATGCCCGGGCTGCCGAAGACCATCAGGTCGGTAATGCCGGAGGTGTCGGACGGCGAGGCGGCCGCGCGCGGGATGTCCGGGGCGGCGGTGCCGCAGACCACCGAGCCGTACGAGTGGCAGAGCAGCGACGGCGGCGCGTCCGGCCGGGTGGTCTCCTTGAGCCCGGCGAGCAGCCGCTCCAGCCGGGGGGCGGCGACGTCGGCGAGCCGGGAGGTGGCCGCGTCCGGGCCGAGGCCGGAGGGGGTGACGTAGCCGGTCCAGGAGATCACGGCGGTCCGGGTGCCCGGCGCCTGGTGCCGCTCCTCGGCGTACAGGGCGCGGGCCATCCCGGCCGGGGAGCGCAGCGGATCGGCGGCCTGGTCGTGGTGGCCGAGGTCGGCGTCCGAGCCGGGGACGAGTACGGAGACCCGTTCGGCGTCGGCGAGGTCGCCCCACACCTCGCTGACCAGGCCGCGGCCGCGCGGGTCGAAGGCCAGGATCTGCCGGTCCGGGGCGAGCAGGTGCTCGACGTCGTTGGCGCGGGAGACGGCCAGGGCGCGGGTGTCGGAGTCCAGCTTGCGGTCGGCGGCGCGGGTCCGGGCCTGGTCGCGCTCGGCGGCCAGGGCGATCCGGTTGGCGCGGTAGCGCAGGTCCAGCGGGGCGCCGTCGTAGTTGCCGACGACCAGCGGGTAGTCCTGGATCAGCCGGTCCAGCTCGGTGGGCGCGAGCGAGGCGAAGAACGCCGCGGCGGCGGCCGGCGTGGTGGTGGCCGGGTCGGGCAGGGAGCGGCCGAAGGAGTGGTCCTGGATCCAGGCGGCGCTGCCGGCCGGAGGCGTGGAGATCGCCAGCTGTTCGGAGGAGACCGCGGCCGCGGCGGCGGAGGCTCCGGCGTCGGCGAGCACCGCGCAGCCGGCGAACGCCCCGATCAGTACCCGCTTCCAGCGTCGACGGTTGCGCACCGCACCAACTCCCTTGGGGCCCGTCACCGTTTCGCGGGCGGTGCCCGGAGGGTGCGATGGTTCTGCTGACTTCCCTGCGCAAGCCTAGGGGGCCCGAAGGGGCGGCGGGAACGCCTAAACTGTGGGATGGATCACATGAACCGGGGGTGTCCCCACGGCGTCTCCCAGTGGTTCGGGCGGTGCCTACGGCCGGGTGCGACAGGGGCCGGCGGGGCGGCGCTCAGGCGTCGAACTCGCGCACCAGGCGCTTCGGCGCCGTCCGCCGCCAAGCCTCGGTGACCAGGTCGTGCAGTTCGTCCCGGTCCACCAGGTCCAGCCGGACGCTCACCCAGCCGTGCCGCCCGACGTACGGGGCGGAGGAGAACACCTCGGGCTCGGCGGCGAGCAGTTCGGCCTGGTCCTCGGGGGAGGCCTTCACGCTGACGCGGTCCCCGTCGGGTGCGCCCATCGCGAAGATCCGGCCGCGGACCCGCAGCGTCTCGATGTCCCAGGTCGGCTCCTGGACGGCCTCGGGCAGGGCCAGACCCATCGCGCGGAACTCGTCGAACGTCACCATGGCGGCAGGGTAGGGCAGGGCACCGACAGCGCGCCCCCGGCGCGCGGCACAGCGCACCGGGGCGGCTCGTGCCGGCGCGCCGTCACACCACGCCCAGCGCGTACGCGGCGAACAGCGCCGCCGCTGCCCCGGCCACCGCCTTGCCGCCCTTGGAGAAGGCCGTCCACGGGCCGTCGAACCGGCGGGTGAACCAGCCGACCGCCACCAGTACCGCGCCGAACAGCGGCAGCAGCGCCAGCCGGGCGGCCACCCAGCCGAGCGAGTCCGGCGCGGTGGTCAGGCCCGGGACGGCGCCCAGGGCGGCCGCGCCCGGCACCGCGACCGCGAGCATCGCGCTCTGGTGCCAGCAGAAGACCGTCATCGCCGACAGGTTGACCACCACGACCGGCAGCCACAGCAGCGGGCGGCGGGTCAGCAGCCGGCCCAGCCGCTCCCGCAGCAGCACCGCGGCGCCGCACTGGAACGCGGCCAGGGCGAGCACCAGCAGGGACGGCGGGTGCGAGTTGGTCCGCGCGGCCCCGGGCACGCCGACCATGCTGGCCGGGTAGTGGAAGACCAGCAGCAGCGCGGCGAACAGCGCGCCGCCGCCGAACAGCAGCACCCGGGCCGCCGGGCGGCCGAGCCGGCCCTGCGCCCAGAGCACGCCCAGCTGGTAGCCGAACAGCCAGCCCGGCAGGATGTTCAGCAGCGCCACCCAGGACGGCACCGCCCCGGCCCACGGCCCGTACCGCAGCAGGTCGACGGCGGCGACCACGACCACCGGCAGGCCCGCCGACCAGCCGCCGAGCCGGCGCCCGGCGGCCACGCAGAGCGGGGTGAGCGCGGTCAGCCCCAGGTAGACGGCGATGTACCAGAGCGGCTGCACCACCAGGGTGGCGCCGGTGCGCAGGGTGTCCGCGGGGACGCCGAGCGCGGGCAGCAGCGGGACCAGCGCCGCCCAGACGGCCGCCACCCCGAGCACCGGGCGCAGCAGCCGGACGGTACGGGCCCGCAGCCAGTCGCGGGTCCCCAGGCCCTTGGCCCGGGCGCGCTCCAGTGAGCGGACCGAGGAGTGGCCGCCGACCAGGAAGAACACCCCGAGCATCTGGAGCACCCAGCTGAGCGGGGCGAAGAAGCCGAGGGTGGAGAGCGGGCTGGCGTTGTGCAGGGCGCCGTCGGGGGTGCGGGTGAGGCCGCCGAGCATCCAGTGTCCGACGGGTACGGCGAGCAGGGCGAGGGCGCGCAGCCCGTCCAGGGCGCGGTCGCGGTCGGCCGGGGTCTTCGCGTCGACGCGGGCGGCGGCGCGGCGCAGGGCGGTGAGCGGGCTGGGGGTGGTGGTGCCTGCCATGGCGTGGTGTTCCTTCCGGTGCGGGCGGTCAGGCGCGGCCGAGCGCGACGGCGGCGTAGGCGGCGAGGGAGGCGGTGCCGGGGGCGAAGTAGCCGGTGTGGCCGTGGGATCCGGTGGCGGGCAGCGGGCGGGCCCCGAAGCCGGGGGCGGTCGGGTCGGCGCCGTGGCCGAGGCCGAACAGCCGGACGTTGGGCACCTCGCCGATCCAGTCGGAGCCGTTGCGGGCGGTGGCCCAGAGCGGGACGCCCGGGTCGAGGTCGGCGGCCGAGTCGACGCCCATGCCGGGCGAGCCGAGCACCACCACGCCGGAGGACTGCGCGGGCGTGGGGCGGGCCAGGCCGCAGACCACCGAGCCGTAGCTGTGGCAGAACACGGTGGGTGGGGCCTGCGGGCGGGTGGTGACGGCGAGTCCGTCGAGCAGCCGGGTGAGGCGCGGGGCGCCGGCCCGGGCCAGGTCCTCGGTGGCGGCGTCCGGGCCGAGGCCGAGCGGGGTGGTGTAGCCGGCCCAGGCGATCACGGCGGTCTGCCGGTCGGTGGCGTCCAGCAGGGCGCGGGCCATGCCCGCGGGGGTGCCGTACGGGTCGGAGGCGCGGTCGAAGCGGAGCAGGTCGATGTCCGAGCCGGGGACGATCACGGCGGTGCGGGGGGCGGTGGCGAGGTCGCCGTACACCTCGGCGACCTGGCCGCGGCCGCGCGGGTCGAAGGCGAGGACCTGGCGGCCGCCGTCCAGCAGGGCGCGGTAGCGCTCGGCCCGGGTGCGGGCGGCCGCGTGGTCCTGCGGGGTGAGTGCCGGGTCGGTGGCCCGGGCGAGTTCGCGGGTGCGTTCGGCGGCCAGGGCGAGGGCGTTGGCCCGGTACCGGAGGGCGACCGGGGCGCCGTCCAGGTTGCCGACCACCAGCGGGTGCCGGGCGGCCAGGGCGTCCTGTCGGGCCGGGTCCAGCCCGGCGAAGAACGCGGCGACAAGGGCCGGGGTGGCGGTGGCCGGGTCGGGCGGCCGCACGCCGAGCGAGGTGTCGGCGGTCCAGGCGGCGCTGCCGGGCGGCGGGCCGGTGACGGGGGTCTGGGTGTCGGCGGCCCAGCCGCCCGTGCCGAGTGCCACCGCCAGTGCCAGCGCGGTGGCGGCGATCGCCCGCCTGGTCCGGAACCTGCGCATGTCCGTGCTCCCCCTCGTCGGCGCGGCCGCCGAGTCGGTTCGGCGTCCGGTGGAGAGGAAGGTAGGAACGCGACGGCCCCGCGGACGTCACACCGCGGGGCCAACTCCCGGGTGCTACCCGGGTATCAGGGGGTTCGCCCGAGTGGGCGGGCGACGACTACTGACCGGGTGTCACCAGGCCCGACTCGTAGGCCAGGACGACCGCCTGGGCGCGGTCGCGCAGGCCGAGCTTGGCGAGGATCCGCCCGATGTGCGTCTTGACGGTCTGTTCGGCGAGCACCAGCCCGGCGGCTATCTCCTGGTTGGACAGGCCGCGGGCGATCAGCTCCAGCACCTCGGTCTCGCGCGGGGTCAGGCCGTTGAGCCGGACCTTGGGGTCGCGGCGCTTCGCCGGGCGGGTGCGGGCGAAGTCCTCGATCAGCCGGCGGGTCACCGAGGGGGCGAGCAGCGCCTCGCCGGCGGCGACCACCCGGACCGCGGCGATCAGGTCGGCCGGCGGGGCGTCCTTGAGCAGGAAGCCGCTGGCCCCGGCGCGCAGCGCCTCGTACACGTAGTCGTCCACGTCGAAGGTGGTCAGCATCAGCACCTTGGGCCGGTGGGCGCCGGGCACCTCGGGGTCGAGCAGCCGCCGGGCCGCCTCCAGGCCGTCCATGACGGGCATCCGGACGTCCATCAGCACCACGTCCGGGTGGGTGCGGCCGTTGACCTCCAGGGCTTGGGCGCCGTCCGCCGCGTCCCCCACCACGTCGATGTCGCTCTGGGCGTTGAGCAGGGCCGCGAAGCCCGCGCGCACCATGGCCTGGTCGTCGACGATGATCACGCGGATGGTCATGCGGTGGTCTCCCGGGGGGTGTCGGGGCTGTCGGGGCGGTCGAGGGGCAGGACGGCGGCCACCTTGAAGCCGCCGTCCGGCAGCGGACCGGTGTCCAGCCTGCCATCGACCAGCCGGACGCGTTCGCGCATTCCGACCAGCCCCTGCCCGGTGCCCTCCGCCGAGGCCTCCAGCGACTCGGTGCGTTCCGGCGGGGGCGCGTTGACCACCGTCACCAGCAACGCCGGGCCGTCCGTGGTCAGCGAGACCCAGGTCCGCGCGCCGGGGGCGTGCCGCACCACGTTGGCCAGCGCCTCCTGCACGATCCGGTACGCGGACAGCCCGACGGCCTGCGGCACCCGGCCCGCCAGGGCCGCCGCGTCCGGCTCCAGGGTCAGTTCGGCCGGCACCCCGGCCCGGCCCACCGTCTCGACCAGCTGGGCGAGTTGGCCGACCCCGGGCTGGGGCGCCCTGTCCCCGCCGGACTCCTCGCTGCGCAGCACGCCGAGCAGCCGGCGCATCTCGGCCAGCGACTCGCGGGCGGTGCCGGCTATCGCGGTGAACTCCTCGGCGGCCTCGTCCGGTACGCCGCCGATCCGGTACGGCGCGCTGGCCGCCTGCACCGCGATGACCGACATGTGGTGGGCCACCACGTCGTGCAACTCCCTGGCGATCCGGGCGCGTTCCTCCAGCAGTGTGCGGCGTTCGCGCTCGACCTCGCTGATCTGCTCCTGCTCGGTGAGCAGCCGGCGGGCCACGGCGCGGTCCCGGACGGCCCAGCCGAGCAGCAGCGCGGCGCCGCTGAGCGCGATCAGCAGCACGGTGGTGCCGTCGCCGGGCCGGGGCAGGCCGAGGGTGGTGGTGACCACGGTGAGCAGGACGGTGGCGACCCAGACCGAGACCAGGGTGGCCCGGCTCTCCCGCAGCGCGAGGGCGAGCAGCAGGAAGACGTACGCGATGATCATCGGAGCCGTCCACGGCCAGCTGCCCATCGCCTGGGGGTGGCGGGCGGTGACGGCGGCGGTGGCGACCAGGGTGGCGGCGCTGATCCACCAGGCGGCCAGCGGCCGGGTGACGGCGAGGAACAGCGGCGTGGTCTGGGCGACGGTCAGCGCGCCGGCCACCGGCAGCGCCAGGTCGTAGAAGCCGGCCAGGTTGACGATCCCGGTGGGGATCAGCGAGGCCTGCAGGATGATCACGACGAGGTACGGGAGCCGGCGCACCCAGCGCCGGCGGGAGTCTCCGAGCAGCGGGGTGTGGTCCTCGCTCGGGGTGGTCAGGTGGTGCCGCAGATTGCGCAGTTGGCGCAGCGCGAACCCGCGGCCGTCGGCTCTGGTGGGCGTCTTCATCGGGGGCCACCCTAGGCGGCCGGCCCGTGTCGGGCGTCGGACTGGAGCGCGAACCTCCGGGTGCTACCGGGGTATCGGGTGATACCCCGGTATGACGGGCGGGGCCCGGGCGGTACTCCGGGAGGGCGGTACCGCGGGCGGGTGGTGCTACGGGCGCCAGTGGCCGGCCAGGGCGGGGCCGAGCTGGTCGAAGTAGCGCTCGATCACCGCGACCATGCCCTCGGGGCCGGCCGGCTCGCGTTCGGCGCTCCAGGCCAGGTGGGCCGAGCGCAGCAGGCTGGCGAAGACGGCGGCGAGCACGGCCGGGCGCAGGTCCTCGGCCGGGTCCAGGCCCTCGCGTTCGGCGAGCACCTGGATCACCACCTGCTCCTGCTCGGTGACCCGGCGCAGGTGGGCGGCGAGCAGCGGGGGCGTCTCCTCGATCATCCGCATGAGTTCGAGCGCGCTGTGGATCGCGTCGGGGCCGGAGCCCTCCGCGCTGCCGAGGTCGAGCCAGGCCTTGACGATCGCGGCGCGCAGGGCCTGGAGCGGGGTCTCCTCGGCCGGGCGGCGGCGCAGGCACGCGATGAAGTAGTCCTCGGCCACGGCCATCACGGCGAGCGCGACCTCGTCCTTGTTGGCGAAGTAGCGGAAGAAGGTGCGCTGGGAGACGTCGACGGCGGAGGCGATCTCGTCGACGGTCGTGTGGGCGAAGCCCTGCCGGAGGAAGAGCATGTGGGCGGCCTGGATCAGGGCGTCCCGGGTCTGCTGCTTCTTGCGCTCGCGCAGGCCCGGTGTGCGGGCGGGGCCCTCCGGGGCGTCGGTGGTGCGGGGGGCGTGAGCGGCCATGGCGGGGGCCTTCCGGAGTGCTGGGTGTGGCGGGTGGGAGCACAACCTTAGCGTTCTGACAAATGTCAGTGCTGGTCAGAAGTCACTGTTTGCCGTATGTCAGGTGCTGACATAATCTGCCGGGGTGGCGCCCGTCGGGCCGGGGCACCTGTGGGGACGGGTGGGCCGGGGCGCCACGACCACGTCCTGCACCCAGCCACGCCCCCGGAGGGCCCAGATGAGCCAGTCCGTCGTGAAGAACTCCGAGGCGGGCGCACCGTCGCCGCCGAACCCACCGTCGGGGGGAGGCCTCAAGGGGCACCCCTGGCTGACCCTGCTGACCGTCGCGGTCGGCGTCATGATGGTCGCGCTGGACGGCACGATCGTCGCCATCGCCAACCCGGTGATCCAGGAGAAGCTGCACGCGGCGCCCTCCGAGATCCAGTGGGTCACCAGCGGTTACCTGCTGGCCCTGGCGGTCTTCCTGATCACCGCCGGCAAGATCGGTGACCGCTTCGGCCACAAGACCACCTTCCTGGTCGGCGCGGTGGGCTTCGCCGCCACCTCGGCCGCGATCGGCTTCGCCGGCAACATCCAGACCGTGATCGCCTTCCGGGTGCTCCAGGGCCTGTTCGGCGCGCTGCTCCAGCCGGCCGCGCTCGGCCTGCTGCGCGGGGCCTTCCCGGCCGAGAAGCTCAACATGGCGATCGGCATCTGGGGCGGCGTGATCGGCGCCTCCACCGCGGCCGGCCCGATCGTCGGCGGCCTGCTGGTCGAGCACGTCAGCTGGGAGTCGGTGTTCTTCATCAACATCCCGGTCGGCCTGATCGCGCTGGCGCTGGGCCTGTGGATCCTCAGGGACGTCCGGGCCGAGAACGCCGCCAGGTCCTTCGACCTGCCCGGCATCGCGCTGCTCTCGGTGGGGATGTTCGCGCTGGTCTTCGGCATCATCAAGGCCCCCGAGTGGGGCTGGGGCGACACCAGGACGCTGCTGTTCCTGGGCGGCGCGGTGGTCCTGATGGTGCTGTTCGCGCTCTGGCAGGGCCGGGCGAAGGAGCCGCTGATCCCGCTCGGCCTGTTCCGCTCGGTGCCGCTGTCGGCGGGCGTGCTGCTGATGGTGCTGATGGCCTTCGCGTTCTTCGGCGCGATCTTCTTCGTGACCTTCTACCTCCAGAACGTGCACGGGATGAAGCCGGTCGAGGCCGGCGTCCACCTGCTGCCGATGACCGGCATGATGATCGTCGGCTCGCCGGTGGCCGGCATCGCGATCGGCAAGCTGGGCCCGCGCATCCCGATCGTGGCCGGCATGCTGATCACCACCACCGCGATGTTCGGCATGTCCACCCTGGACACCGGCTCCGGCAACGGCGTGATGTCGCTCTGGTTCGTCCTGATGGGCCTCGGCATCAGCCCGGTCATGGTCGGCGCCACCGAGGTGATCGTCGGCAACGCCCCGCTGGAGCTCTCCGGCGTGGCCGGCGGCCTCCAGCAGGCCGCGATGCAGGTCGGCGGCAGCCTCGGCACCGCGGTGCTGGGCGCGCTGATGGCCGCGAAGGTCGGCGACGTGCTGCCGGGCAACTGGGCCAAGGCCGGCCTGCCGCCGGTCGAGGGCGCGGCGGGCGAGGGCCTCAAGCAGGCCGCCCAGCTCGGCATCGCCCCGCCGGCCCCGGCCGGCACCCCGCAGCAGGCGGTGGACGCCATGGCCGGCGCCGTCCACGAGTCCTTCGTGAGCGGCATGTCGCTCGCCTTCGCGGTGGCCGCCGTGGTGGCCTTCGGCGCCGCCGTGCTCGGCCTGCTCACCCGCCGCGGCACCACCGACGCGGGCCCGGCCGTGCACATCTGACGGGCCCTCCCGACGCCGCAACACCACGGCCCCGGACTCCTCGGAGTCCGGGGCCGTCGTGGTGCTCCCGCCGTCAGGCGCGCGAGTGCGCCGCGCACGCCGAAGGGCCGGACCCCCGTACGGGAGTCCGGCCCCTCAGTGCCTACGGGCTGATCAGGCTTCGCCGCCGGCGGCACCCGGGTCGGCCGCGGCCACGTCCAGCAGCTGGTAGCGGTCGATCGCGTCCTTCAGCGCCGAGCGGTCGATCTTGCCCTGCTTGGCGAGCTCGGTGAGCACCGCCAGGACGACCGACTGGGCGTCGATGTGGAAGAAGCGACGGGCCGCGCCACGGGTGTCGGCGAAGCCGAAGCCGTCGGCGCCCAGCGACTGGTACTGGCCCGGCACCCAGCGGGCGATCTGGTCCGGCACCGCGCGCATCCAGTCGGACACCGCGACGACCGGGCCCTCGGAGCCCTGGAGCTTCCGGGTGACGTACGGCACCCGCTGCTGCTCCTCGGGGTGCAGCAGGTTGAACTCCTCGGCCTCCACCGCGTCGCGGCGCAGCTCGTTCCAGGAGGTCGCGGACCAGACGTCGGCCTTGACGTTCCACTCCTCGGCGAGGATGCGCTGGGCCTCCAGGGCCCACGGCACGGCCACGCCGGAGGCGAGGATCTGGGCCGGGATCTGGCCGGCGGTGCCCGGCGCGTACTTGTGCAGACCCTTGAGGATGCCCTCGACGTCCACGTTCTCGGGCTCGGCCGGCATCTTGATCGGCTCGTTGTAGACGGTGAGGTAGTAGAACACGTCCTCGCCGTGCGGGTGTTCGGCGCTGGAGCCGTACATCCGGCGCAGACCGTCCTGGACGATGTGCGCGATCTCGAAGCCGTACGCCGGGTCGTAGGCCACGACGCCCGGGTTGGTCGAGGCCAGCAGGTGCGAGTGGCCGTCGGCGTGCTGCAGGCCCTCACCGGTCAGCGTGGTGCGGCCGGCGGTGGCGCCCAGCACGAAGCCGCGGGCCAGCTGGTCGGCCATCTGCCAGAACTGGTCGCCGGTGCGCTGGAACCCGAACATCGAGTAGAAGACGTACACCGGGATCAGCGGCTCGCCGTGGGTGGCGTAGGACGAGCCGGCGGCGATCAGCGAGGCGGTGCAGCCCGCCTCGGAGATGCCGTCGTGCAGCATCTGGCCGGTCGGCGACTCCTTGTAGGCGAGGAGGAGGTCCCGGTCGACCGACTCGTAGGTCTGGCCGAGCGGGTTGTAGATCTTCGCCGACGGGAAGAGCGAGTCCATGCCGAAGGTGCGGTACTCGTCCGGCGCGATCGGCACGAAGCGGTTGCCGATGCCCTTGTCCCGCATGAGGTCCTTGAGCAGCCGGACGAACGCCATGGTGGTGGCGATGGTCTGGTTGCCGGAACCCTTCTTGACGGCCTTGTAGGCGTCGTCGCCGGGCAGCTCCAGCTTCCGCGGGCGGACCTTGCGGGTCGGCACGTAGCCGCCGAGCTCCTCCCGGCGGTCGTGCATGTACTGGATCTCCTCCGAGTCGCGGCCCGGGTGGTAGTACGGCGGGAGGCCGTCCTCGAGCTGCTTGTCGGT
The DNA here is from genome assembly GCF_044763205.1 of Kitasatospora sp. NPDC096204. Taxonomy (NCBI): domain Bacteria; kingdom Bacillati; phylum Actinomycetota; class Actinomycetes; order Kitasatosporales; family Streptomycetaceae; genus Kitasatospora; species Kitasatospora sp. NPDC096204. The sequence goes on along the minus strand of NZ_JBIWFT010000021.1, from coordinate 30,387 downwards.
GATCGGCAGGTGCAGCCGGTCGCGGAAGCGCTTCAGGTCCTCGACCGTCAGCTTCTTCATCTGGTGGGTGGCGTTGCGGCCCTCGAAGTTGGGGCCCAGCGTCCAGCCCTTGACCGTCTGGGCGAGGATGACCGTCGGCTGGCCCTTGTGCTCGCGGGCCGCCTTGAACGCCGCGTAGATCTTCTTGTGGTCGTGGCCGCCGCGACCAAGGTGCTGGATCTGCTGGTCGGACATGTTCTCGACCATGGCGCGCAGGCGCAGGTCGCCGCCGAAGAAGTGCTCGCGGATGTACTCGCCGGACTCGGTGGCGTAGGTCTGGAACTGGCCGTCCACCGTGGTGTTCAGCTTGTTCACCAGGACGCCGTCGCGGTCCTGCGCGAGCAGCGGGTCCCAGCTGCGGTCCCAGATGAGCTTGATCACGTTCCAGCCGGCACCCCGGAACTGGGACTCCAGCTCCTGGATGATCTTGCCGTTGCCGCGGACCGGGCCGTCCAGGCGCTGCAGGTTGCAGTTGACCACGAAGGTCAGGTTGTCCAGGCCCTCGCGGGCGGCCAGGGACAGCTGGCCGAGCGACTCGGGCTCGTCCATCTCGCCGTCGCCGAGGAAGGCGTAGACCTGCGAGTCGGAGGTGTCCTTGATGCCGCGGTGCTCCAGGTAGCGGTTCATCCGGGCCTGGTAGATCGCGCCGAGCGGGCCGAGGCCCATCGAGACGGTCGGGAACTCCCAGAAGTCCGGCATCAGCCGCGGGTGCGGGTAGCTGGAGAGGCCGTACGGCGCCTTCGACTTCTCCTGGCGGAACGCGTCGAGCTGCTGCTCGGACAGTCGGTCCAGCAGGAAGGCGCGGGCGTAGATGCCGGGGGAGGCGTGGCCCTGGAAGAAGACCTGGTCGCCGGACTCGCCCTCGGCGTCCTTGCCACGGAAGAAGTAGTTGAAGCCGACGTCGTAGAGCGACGCGGAGGAGGCGAAGGTGGCGATGTGGCCACCGACGCCGATGCCCGGGCGCTGGGCCCGGGAGACCATGACGGCCGCGTTCCACCGGGTCGCGTTGAGGATCTTGCGCTCGATCTCCTCGTTGCCGGGGAAGAACGGCTCGTCCTTGGTCGCGATGGTGTTGACGTAGTCCGTGCTGCGCATCTCGGGCACGGCGACACGCTTCTCGCGGGCGCGCTCGATCAGCCGCAGCATCAGGTAACGGGCACGCTCACGCCCCCGCTCGTCGATGGCCGCATCGAGCGACTCCAGCCATTCCGCGGTCTCCTCGGGATCGAAGTCCGGGACCTGACTCGGAAGGCCGCCAATGATGATCGGGTTGCGATCGGATCCGGAAGCCACGCTGTTCCTTCACTGTCGGTCGAAACTGAGGTGTGTCGCGCCGCCTCCATCGTGCTACCGCGCTCGGAGATCCGTCATCTCTACCGACCGGTAACCGTTCCGCCTGGTGGGCGGTCCGGTCTGGTGGCGCGCGGCGCGGGCGTCTTCGTCCGCTCCGCACACCCCCGGGTGTTACGAAAAGAGGTGGTCCGACCTGGTGTCCCGTCCACCCGATGGCGGGCGGCCGGGGTGAGGGCCAACAGGAGACTTTACGCCCGCGCACGCGCGGACCCGAATGCCGTTCGCATCTCGGTCGTGCGTACGGCCTGTGGGCCGGGACCACCCGAAGCATCCTCGGCCCATGCAGAAAAGGGCAAATCGGTGTGATTCCCACCACGCCGCGCGGCGTGTCCCGCTGCGACACGTCAACCTTTGGGGGGGATCGGGGGTCGGGTACTTGCGCGAACCGCCGCGCCCGTGTGGACTACGGCCACAGCCTCGGCATGGATGCCGAGCCGAATACTGGAGGTTATTCCCGTGAGCGCGACCGCGGACCCCGCGGACAAGTCCAACCCGGCGACCCGTCTCGGCTTCGAAGAAGGCCAGATCATCCAGGAGCTGGGGTACGACGAAGACACTGACCAGGACCTCCGCGAGGGCATCGAGGAGCTCACCGGTACGGATCTCGTCGACGAGGACTACGACGACGTCGCCGACGCCGTCCTGCTGTGGCACCGCGACGACGACGGGGACCTCACCGACGCCCTCGTCGACGCGCTGGAGTACCTCGCTGAGGGCGGCCTGATCTGGCTGATGACGCCCAAGACCGGGCGGGACGGCCACATCGAGGCCTCCGAGATCAACGACGCGGCCAAGACCGCGGGCCTCTCCCAGACCAGCTCGATCAACATCGTCAAGGACTGGGCGGCCACGCGGCTCGCCACCAAGTCCACGGCGAAGGGCGGCAAGCGCTGAGCGGGCTCTGAAGCCCCGCGCCGGGCCCCGCCGGAGGAACCCCTCCGGCGGGGCCCGCCGCATTCCCCGGCGTCGCACCTCCCGGCGCGGCGTTCCCCGGCGCCGTATTCCCCGCCACACCCGGACGGGCCCGCCGCCCCGTTCGCGCACGGCGAACGGACCGGGGCCGCGACCGTCCGCCTCATCCGTTCGGTCGAACCTCCGTAAACGGATGCGAGGATGTGGCCTGCCGCGCCCGCCGCGCGGCGCGGTCGCGTCAGAAAGGTCCCGTCCATGGCCATCGAGGTCGACATCCCGGCTCCGGACTTCGAGCTCAACAACCAGCACGGGGAGACCGTCCGGCTCTCCGACTTCCGCGGCCGCAAGAACGTCGTCCTGGTCTTCTATCCGTTCGCCTTCACCGGCGTCTGCACCGGCGAGCTGGGCGCGATCCAGCGGGAGCTGGCGGGCCTGCAGAACGACACCGTGCAGGTGCTCGGCGTCTCCTGCGACTCGCAGTTCTCCCAGCGGGTCTTCGCCGACCGGGAGGGGCTGGAGTTCCCGCTGCTGGCCGACTTCTGGCCGCACGGCGAGGTCACCCGCGCGTACGGCGTCCTCGACGAGGAGCGGGGCTGCCCGCTGCGCGGCACCTTCGTGATCGACACCGAGGGCACGGTGCGCTGGAGCGTCGTCAACGGCCTCCCGGACGCCCGGGACGAGCAGGAGTACCTGAAGGTCATCGCGGCGCTCTGAGGCCCCCGCCCAGCGCCCCGACGGCGCCGTACGCACTCCCGCGACACCCGCCGGCCGGGTGCCGTCGGGCCGTGTCCGGCCTGATCAGGGGTGCGGACGGGAACCCCGTACTACGCTCGGGCCGTTGGCGGGGTGGGGTGCGGGAGCCGATGGGCCTCCCGACGCCCCGGAACGCACCACCGGGGGCACCACTGGACGTGCCTCCCGATTCTTGGAGGACTAGTGGGAGTCAGCCTCAGCAAGGGCGGCAACGTCTCGCTCACCAAGGAGGCACCCGGCCTCACGGCCGTGGTCGTCGGCCTGGGCTGGGACGTCCGGACCACCACCGGTGCGGACTTCGACCTGGACGCCAGCGCCCTGCTGTGCAACGCCCAGGGCAAGGTCGCCTCGGACGGCAACTTCGTGTTCTTCAACAACCTGAAGAGCCCGGACGGCTCGGTCGAGCACACCGGTGACAACCTGACCGGCGAGGGCGAGGGCGACGACGAGGCGATCAAGGTCAACCTGGCCGGCGTGCCGGTGGACGTGGAGAAGATCGTCTTCCCGGTCTCGATCTACGACGCCGAGACCCGAGGCCAGAACTTCGGCCAGGTGCGCAACGCGTTCATCCGCGTGGTGAACCAGGCCGACAACTCGGAGCTGGCCCGCTACGACCTCTCCGAGGACGCCTCCACCGAGACCGCGATGGTCTTCGGCGAGCTGTACCGCAACGGCAGCGAGTGGAAGTTCCGCGCCATCGGCCAGGGCTACGCCTCCGGCCTGCGCGGCATCGCGCAGGACTTCGGCGTCAACGTCTGAGCCTTCGGGCACACCCTGCGGCGCGGGTCCCGCGCCGTTCCGCCGGGGCGGCCCCGGACCTCCGTGGTCCGGGGCCGCCCCGGTTCCGTCCGACCCGGTGCCGCGGTGGTCCGTCGCGCTGCGAGGATGTGAGTTCAGGAAGTTCAGCCGACCGGAGCCGGTCGGCCGGGGTCGCGGGGGATTACACCTGGATGGCGCCCCGGGAGAAACAAGGGAGGAAGAACGTCATGGTGGTCACGCTCGCCAAGGGTGGCAACGTCTCGCTCACCAAGGCCGCGCCGAACCTGACGCAGGTCCAGATCGGCCTCGGCTGGTCCGCCCGTTCGACCACGGGCGCCCCGTTCGACCTCGACGCGAGCGCCCTGATCTGCGGTGGAGGGCGGGTGCTCGGCGACGAGTACTTCGTCTTCTACAACAACCTCAAGAGCCCCGAGGGCTCGGTGGAGCACCAGGGCGACAACCTCACCGGCGGCGACGAAACGGGTGACGACGAGGTGGTCCTGGTCAACCTGGACCTCGTCCCGGCCCAGGCCGAAAAGGTGATCTTCGCGGTCTCGATCTACGAGGCCGAGGCGCGGCTCCAGAACTTCGGTCAGGTCCGCAACGCCTACATCCGGGTCGTCAACTCGGTCGACGGCCAGGAGATCGCCCGCTACGACCTGTCCGAGGACGCGTCCAGCGAGACTGCGATGATCTTCGGCGAGCTGTACCGCTACGCGGGCGAGTGGAAGTTCCGCGCGGTGGGCCAGGGGTACGCCTCCGGCCTGCGCGGCATCGCGCTCGACTTCGGCGTGAACGTACAGTAAGGGCGGAAATCGGACTTATCGTACCCGACCCGATCATGAGAACAGAGGGCAGTGCGGGGGTGACCTGACCGGGCCGGGCCCGGTCGGGACGTCTCGGGGACGAGGCCGCCCCCGGCACGGCCAGAACCCGAAAGGTAGCCAACTCCCGTGTTCCTCCGCACATTCGGCTGGTCGTTCGCGATCACCGCCATCGGCCTGGTCGCGGCCGGACTGCTCTGGGGAGCCCAAGGCTTCGGCATCGTGCTGATGCTCTCCATCCTGGAGATCTCCCTGTCGTTCGACAACGCGGTGGTCAACGCCACGGTGTTGAAGCGGATGAACCCGTACTGGCAGAAGATCTTCCTGACCGTCGGTGTCCTCATCGCGGTCTTCGGCATGCGCCTGGTCTTCCCGTTGCTGGTCGTCGGCCTCACCGCGAAGCTCAACCCCGCGACGGTCATCGACCTCGCGCTGCACTCCGACAAGACCCACGAGGGCCTCACCTACGCCCAGTACCTGGAGGCGGCCAACCCTGCCATCGCGGCCTTCGGCGGCGTCTTCCTGCTGATGATCTTCCTCGACTTCATCTTCGAGGAGAAGGAGTACAACTGGCTGGCCTGGATCGAGCGGCCGCTGGAGAAGGTCGGCAAGCTGGAGGCCTTCTCCAGCGTCGTCGCCCTGGTCGCCCTGCTGCTGGCCTCCAACTTCTTCGCCGAGGAGCACGCGGAGACCGTCCTGCTCGCCGGCGTCCTCGGCCTGGTCACCTACCTCGCCGTCAACGGCCTCTCCTCGATCTTCGAGTCGGGCCTGGAGGCCGAGGAGGAGCGCGAGGAGGCGGCGGAGAAGGCCGGCAAGTCGATCGTCCAGGTCGGCGGCAAGGCGGCGTTCTTCCTCTTCCTCTACCTGGAGGTCCTGGACGCCTCGTTCTCCTTCGACGGCGTGGTCGGCGCGTTCGCCATCTCCAGCGACATCTTCCAGATCACCCTGGGCCTCGGTATCGGCGCGATGTACATCCGCTCGCTGACCGTCTTCCTGGTCCGCAAGGGCACCCTGGACGACTACGTCTACCTGGAGCACGGCGCGCACTACGCGATCGGCGCGCTGGCGGCGATCCTGCTCGTCGGGATCAAGTACCACATCCCGGAGATCGTCACCGGCCTGATCGGCGTCGCCTTCATCGGGCTGGCGCTCGGCTCGTCGATCCTGCGCAACCGGCGCGAGGGCGCGGACGAGGAACCGGAACTGGTCGGCAGCGGCAACAAGTAACCGCCGTCCGACGACCGGCACGCGAAACGGCCGCCTCCGGGGTTTCCCGGGGGCGGCCGTTCGTCGTGTGTCCCTGGTCGTTCCTGTGGGGTGCGGGCCCTATCCCAGCTGCTGCTCGATCGCGCGCAGCTTGCGCTCCAGCGAGTCCAGCTTCGGCATCGACAGGGTGTCGTCGTCGGCCGTCAGGTCGACGGTCGAGCCGCTGCGGGACGACCCGGTGCCGGAGACCGAGGAGGACCCGTAGGAGGAGGACGAGTACGAGGAGGACGTGTACGGGGAGCCGACGGCGGCGCGCGGCCGGCGGCCGGAGTCCAGGGCGGCCGGCTCGAGCGGGTCGGCGGACTGCTTCGAGGCCGCGTACGAGGAGGCGGAGGTCGAGGTGGTGGCGTCGGTTTCCGTGGCTAGGGCAGGCTCCGTAGCGCTCGGGCCGTCTCCGGCAGCCGTGAGGGCGGGAACCTGGCGGCCGCCGCGGGCCCGGGCGAGCATGCCGGTCTGGCGGGAGATGGCCTTCAGCTCGGCCCGCTCACGGCGGTCGGCGGTACGGGCGCGGGCCTTGGCGTCCAGCTTCGCCTGGCGCTCCTCGCGCACCTCGTCGACCGCCTCGTCCAGGCTGCGGACGTTCTCCAGCAGCATCAGCGACCAGGCCGCGTAGGTCTCGCGCGGGGCGCGCAGCCAGCGGACGATGCGGATCTGCGGCAGCGGGCGCGGCACCAGGCCCTGCTCGCGCAGTGCGGCCTTGCGGGTCTGCTTCAGCGCCCGGTCGAAGAGGATCGCCGCCGAGATCGACATGCCGGAGAAGAACTGCGGGGCACCGTCGTGCGACACGCCGCGCGGGGCGTGCACCCAGTTGAACCAGGCCGAGGCGATCGCGAACACCCAGACCAGCAGGCGGGAGCCGAGCGCGGCGTCACCGTGGCTGGCCTCGCGGACGGCGAGCACCGAACAGAACATCGCGGCGCCGTCCAGACCGAACGGGACGAGGTACTCCCAGCCGCCCGACAGACCCAGGTTCTCCTTGCCGAAGCCGACCAGGCCGTGGAAGGACAGCGCGGCGGCGACACCGGCACAGCAGAAGAGCAGCGTGTACGAGGAGATGCCGTAGATCATCTCCTTGCGGCGGCGGCGCTCCTCGCTGCGCTCCCAGGAGTCGCCGGACTCGTCCTTCTTCGAGCTCTTGAAGCGCAGCGTCGCCATCAGGACGGCGACGAACAGCAGGGCTGCGCCGCCGACGACGGTCCAGACCAGCTGTATGGAGGTCAGGTTCATTGCGGGTCGGGCCTCGGGTTTCCGCAGGGGACAGGATCACAGTGCGACACAGACGGTCAGGACCCGCCGTGCGGGCACTGCCTGACGGTTCGTTCGTCGCCGCACGGCATGCCCGCCGCATCCGCGCAGGGGCGGACGGGACACCTGTGCGGCTAGACGATATCGCGTCCGAAGGGGCGGCATGTTACGGGAGGGCGGCTTCTCGGGGCCAATCGACCCGCCGGTCGGGCCCGGTTGGGTAGGGGAGGGGGTGAACGGGGTATCCGATGGCCGGGCCGATGCCCGATCATTGGTCGGCGGGCCGTCAGAACGCCTGACGGGAGCAGGGGGAGAGGACTGCATGGTCTCGATCTGGGAGTACCTGCGCGGGGACAAGAGCTACACCTTCGACAACCCCGGCGGTCAGCACAAGGTCATACTCACCAAGTCGGCCCCGCAGCACGCGATCACCGGGGCGGCCGCCACCACCGGCTACCTCTACGTCAACCTGCACTGGACGATGAGTGCCGGGGGCACCTCCCGGCCGAGTTCGCGGGAGTCCGTCAGGCGGTTCTTCAGCCCGCGGATCCTGCGGCCGCAGGATCCGGACTCGCCGCAGAACGCCGAGCCGACCAACGTCGACCTCGACCTGGCCTGCATGTACGAGCTCTCCGACGGGAGCACGGGTGTGGTGCAGCCGCTCGGCGGGCTCTTCGGCGACCTCCAGAACGCGCCGTACATCAAGCTCAGCGGCGACGACCAGTACGGGGCGCCGTCCGGCGAGACGATGTACGTCAACCTGGAGAAGAAGGACAAGTTCAAGCGGCTGCTGATCTTTGTCTACATCTACGACGGCACGCCGGCCTTCGAGCAGTCGAACGCGGTGGTCACGATCGTGCCGCAGACCGGGCCGCGGATCGAGATCAAGCTGGACGAGCGGGCCCGGGCGGCGCGTTCCTGTGCGGTGGTGCTGATCGAGAACGCGGGGGACAACCAGCTGAGGGTGCGGCGCGAGGTGCGGTACGTCAACGGGTTCCAGGCGGACATCGACCGGCTGTACGGGTTCGGGATGCAGTGGCAGCGCGGGTACAAGAGCGACTGAGGCAGTTGCGCGGTCGGGCGGCCGAGGACAGCTGAGAGCGGCCGAGCGCAACTGGGCGACCGGCGGCGGTCGGTGGTCCTGTGGCGGGCGGTGGTCCTGTGGCGGGCGGTCCGGGGGCGTCGGCGGGGCCGAGTTCGGCGGGCGGGGCCGGGTTCGTCGGGCGGCCCCGCCGGGCGTCAGCGGGGCTGGAACTGCGGGCCCTGCGGGGGCAGCGCGAACTCCTCGCCGGTGGGTGCCGGGGGCTGGGCCGTCGGCGGCTGCGGCGGGACGGGCGGTTGCTGGCCGGTGCCGGGCTGCGGGTAGCCGTAGCCGGCGGGGCTCTGCTGCTGCGGGACGGGCTGGTGCTGGGGGGCGGGCTGGTTCGGCTGGACGGGCTGGACGGGCTGGACGGGCTGGTTCGGCTGGGGATAGCCGTAACCGCCGGGCTGGGGGTAGCCGTAGCCGCCGGCGGGCTGTTGCTGGTGGGGGTAGCCGTAGCCCGTGCCGGGCTGGGGGTAGCCGTAACCGTTGCCGGGCTGACCGGGCTGGTGGGCCGGGGGTGCGGTGGGCGGCGGGGGCATGGTCGGCGGGGCCGCGGGCGGCGGCGGGGTCGCCGGTGCGGGCGCGGTGCCCGCGGCGCCGGTGGCGGCCGGTACGGCGGCCGGAGGTTGGGTCGGCGGCTGGGCGGGCGGTGCCGGTGGGACGGCCGGGGCCAGGGTGAAGGTGCCCGGCTCGGGGGTGGTCGAGCGCGGGTCCGGCATCGGGGTGCTGCGCGGGTCGAGCGTGCCGGCCGCGGTGGCGGTGGACCCGGGCGCCTGAGCCAGGGCCTGCGCCTGCTCGGCCTCCGCCTCGTCCTCCACGGTGATGCCGAAGTCGGTGGCGAGGCCGATCAGCCCGGAGGTGTAGCCCTGGCCGATCGCCCGGAACTTCCAGGCGCCGGAGCGGCGGTACAGCTCGCCCGCGACCAGGGCGGTGACGTTCTCGGCGTCGTCGATCGCGAACTCGGCGAGCGCGGGCGCGCCCTCGCCGGCCGCGGCGTCGAAGAGCAGCAGACGCAGGCCCGGCACCGAGCGGAACGGCCCGCCCTCGGAGGAGCCGGCCAGCACCACGCGGTCCACCTCGGCGGGCAGCTTGCCCAGTTCGACCTCGACCGTGTCGATGATCTCGGCGCCGCCGGAGGTCTGCTGCTTGGGCAGGTGGCGGACCAGGCCGGAGGGGTGGCGGGGCTGGTTGTAGAAGACGAAGTCGGCGTCCGAGCGGACCTTGCCGGTGGCGCCGAGCAGCAGCGCGGACGCGTCCACGTCCGGCGCACCGGGCGTGGCGCTCCAGCGCAGCACGGCGCGGACCGCCGCCGCCGGCAGTGCGATGTTGGCGCCCTTGGCCATCACGTGCGTCATAGCCGACCATCCTGCCTGTTCGCCACCCCTTCGGACAACGTGACCGGAGCGGTCCGTGCCGCGTCGGACTTTGCCAAGACTTGCGCTTTCCGAGGTTTGCCGCCGTCGATTCCGAGGTTCACGGCCGTCGCAACCGTGATCATCCATGATCGTCCAAGTGGACCGGGATGTTCCGGGAGTTCAGTGCCGGGGAACCGGGACCGGCCGGATCCCGTCCGTACGATGGGCGGGCGAAAGGTCCCCGGGGGGTCGGCACAGGGGCGTCCGGCGGAGGCGTGCCCGGGAACCATGGCACCCGGTCGGCCGGTTGACCAGGGTGTCGTCGGCAACGGACCGCAGGTCGGTCCACTTCCTGGAGGAGAGCACCTTGCGCCATTTCGGCCACCTCGCCGAGGACGTACGCGGCCGGCTCTTCCTGGAACAGCCGCGCCCGTTCAGCGCGCGGAGCGGGCCGGCGGTGCTCGCCACCGCCCTCGGCGGCACCCTCTACAGCCCGGCGACCAGGCCCGCGCTGGCCGCGGACATCCGCAAACTCGCTGGTCGGGGCGTGGTGTCGATGGTGCTCTGCCTGGAGGACGCGATCGCCGACCACGAGGTGGACGCGGGTGAGCGCAATCTGGTCGAGCAGCTGAATGACCTGGTCAAGGATTTCACCGACTGTACACAGAGCCACCCCCTGCTCTTCATCAGGGTCCGTGCCGCCGCCCAGATCCTCGACCTGGCCGAACGCCTCGGACCGGCCGTCGAACTGCTCAGCGGCTTCGTGCTGCCGAAGTTCACCCCCGCGAACGGCGGTGAGTACCTGGCCGCGCTGGCCGCCGCCGAGGCCGCGACCGGGCGGCGGCTGTTCGCCATGCCCGTCCTGGAGTCACCCGAACTCGCCCACCTGGAGACCAGGCGGGAGCAGCTCTTCGGCATCGCCGAGCTGCTCGCCCGCCACCGCGACCGGGTGCTCGCCGTCCGGCTCGGCGTCACCGACCTGTGCTCCGCCTACGGCCTGCGGCGCTCGCCCGACCTCACCGCGTACGACGTGGCACTGGTCGCGGCGGTGATCGGGGACGTGGTCAACGTGCTCGGCCGGGCGGACGGCACCGGGTACACCGTCACCGGGCCGGTCTGGGAGTACTTCCCGGTGCAGGAGCGGATGTTCAAGCCGCAGCTGCGCCGGACCCCGTTCGCCGGGGCCTCGCTCTCCGCCGCCCCCGGGGCACTCCGGGCCTCCGGCGAGGAGGTCCGCCGGCGGATCATCGAACACGACCTGGACGGGCTGATCCGGGAGGTCGAACTCGACCGGGCCAACGGCCTGCTCGGCAAGACCTGCATCCACCCCAGCCACGTTCCGGCCGTGCACGCCCTCTCCGTGGTCACGCACGAGGAGTACTGCGACGCCCGCGACATCCTCCGGCAGGAGCAGGACGGCGGCGGGGTACTGCGCTCGGCGTACACCAACAAGATGAACGAGGCCCGGCCGCACCGGGCCTGGGCGGAGCGGGTGCTGCTGCGGGCGGAGGTGTTCGGGGTGGCCCGGGAGGACGTGAGCTTCGCGGAACTGCTGTCGGCCTGCCTGTGCGGCTGACCGTGCTGGCGGTACAGGGGCGGCTGATTTCCCTACGGCTGATTTCCGTACGGCGGATTCCGGTCGGCCGGTTCCGGGATGGCCGTACCCGGGTGGCCGACTGTTTCCGTGGCCGAGCCCGAGCCGTTCCCCCCGGTTCCCCCGGCGCGGATATGACGGATCCGTGAGCGCGGATATGACCAACGCACCATCGCACCACCGAAGGCAGGACCAGTAGTGACAGCAACACCGCAGACGTGGACCGGCCGTTGGGTCGCCGACCGGGCCGGGATCACGCTGACCGGCTCCGAGCGCCTCCCCGAACTCGTCGGCCTGGCCCTCCGCTCGGGGAACCCCAAGCGCTCCCACCTGCTGGTCTCCACCGTGCTCGGCAAGCACGTGCCGCAGCGGCCCTCGGTGGTCCACGGCACCGGACTCGAACTCGGCCGCCGGGTCCGCGAACTGCTGGGCGCGCGGGCGGCCGAGCGGGCCGTCGTGCTCGGCTACGCGGAGACCGCCACCGGCCTCGGCCACAGCGTCGCCGACGGCCTGGACGCCCCCTACCTGCACTCCACCCGTCGCCCGGTGCCCGGCGTGGCCCCGGTCGGCGGCTTCGAGGAGGAGCACTCGCACGCCACCTCGCACCTGCTGCTCCCGGCCGACCCAGGGCTCCTCGCAGGGGACGGGCCGCTGGTGCTGGTGGACGACGAGTTCTCGACCGGGCAGACGGTGCTCAACACCATCCGCGACCTCCACGCCCGCCACCCGCGCGGGCACTACGTGGTGGTCGCCCTGGTGGACCTGCGTTCCGCGGCCGACCGGCGGCGGCTCGACCTGACCGCGGCCGAACTCGGCGTCCGGCTGGACCTCGTGGCCACCGCGAGCGGCGGCGTCGAGCTGCCCGAGGACCTGCCGAGCCGGGCCGAGCGGCTGATCGCCGAGGCGGCGGGGGAGGCGGCGGGGGAGGCGGGGGTTGCGAGTCCGGGGGCCGGACGCGCGGCGGCCGGGTGTCTGGAGGCGGAGGCGGCGGGCGTCGCGCCGCTGGCCCGGGTCGAGCTGGACTGGCCCGCCGGCCTCCCGGACGGCGGCCGGCACGGCTTCACCGCCCCCGACCGTGCCCGGCTGGACGCCGAACTCCCCCGACTGGCCGGCCGGTTGGCCGAGGCCGTGCCCGCCGGGGCACGGCGGGTACTGGTGCTCGGCTTCGAGGAGCTGATGTACGCGCCGCTGCGTCTGGCCGACGCCCTCGCCGAGCGGCTCGGCGGCGACCGCGTCCGGTTCTCCACCACCACCCGCTCGCCCGTCCTGGCGGTGGACGACCCCGGCTACGCCATCCGCACCCGGCTCGCCTTCCCCGCCCACGACGACCCGCAGGACGGCGGCTCGCCCGAGCGCTACGCGTACAACGTCGCCCCCGGCAGCGACCCGGCGCGGCGCTTCGACGCCGTGGTCCTGGTGGTCGACGACGTGGCCGACACCCCGGCGCTGCACGAGGGCGAGCGGGCGCTGCTCGGGCAGCTGCGGCGGGTGACCGACCAGGTGGTGCTCGCCGTGTTGCCCTCGCACCGGCCGGTGCCCGCGCCCGGTTCGCCGCCCGTGCCCGGTTCGCCGTCCGCGGTCGCCTTGCTGTCCGTGCCTGCCTCGCCGTCCGTACCTGCCTCGCCGTCCGCGGTCGAGGTGCTGCCCGCGCCCCTGTACGGGCCGGCGTTCTCCTCGTACCCGGCCGAGGAGGTGGCCTGGCTGCTCAAGGACCTCTCCGGGGTCGCGCTCGAGGCGCCCACCGAGGAGCGCGAGGAGGCCGTCCAGAACGGCGGCGCGCACTACGCCGAGTCGCTGCCGGTCGAGTACCAGCCCAGCCCCGAGTACCAGGAGCTGTTCCACCAGGCGCTGCGCGACTCCGCCGGCCGGATCGCGCTCGCTGTCGGCACCGTCGCCGAGACGCTGCTGCGCGAGCGCGGCCCGGGGCTGGTGCTCGCCTCCCTGGCCCGGGCCGGCACGCCCGTCGGCATCCTGGTCCGCCGCTGGCTGGCCTTCGCGCACGGCCTGTCCGTACCGCACTACGCGGTCTCGATCGTGCGCGGCCGCGGCATGGACCCGGTCGCGCTGCGCTACCTGGCCGCCCACCACCGCGCGGGGGACGTGGTGTTCGTGGACGGCTGGACCGGCAAGGGCGCGATCACCCGTGAACTCGCCGGCACACTGGCCGGCAGCGGCTTCGACCCGGACCTCGCGGTGCTCGCCGACCCGGGCCGCTGCGTGCGGACGTACGGCACCCGGGACGACTTCCTGATCCCGTCCGCCTGCCTCAACTCCACCGTCTCCGGGCTGGTCTCGCGCACGGTGCTGAGGGCCGGGCTGATCGGGCCGGACGACTTCCACGGCGCCAAGCACTACGCCGAACTGGCCGGGAGCGACGTCTCGGCGGCCTTCCTGGACGCGGTGGCCGCCCGCTTCGGCGAGGTCCGCGCCGCGGCCGTCGCGGGCGCAGACCGGCTCGCCGACGACCCGCACCGGGCGCCCGACTGGGCCGGCTGGGCCGCCGTCGAGCGGATCAGCGCCGAGTACGGCATCGACAACGTCAACCTGGTCAAGCCCGGCGTCGGCGAGACCACCCGGGTCCTGCTGCGCCGCGTCCCCTGGCGGATCCTCGCCCGGCGCGGCGCAGGTGCGGACCTCGACCACGTCCGGCTGCTCGCCGCCCAGCGCGGCGTGGAGGTCGAGGAGGTGGACGGCCTGCCGTACACCTGTGTCGGCCTGATCCACCCCCGCTACAGCCGCGGGGCGACCGGGGGCGACGGGCACGCCGTGGCATCGGCTCCGGGGGCGGTTCCCGGCGCCGTTCCCGGTGCCGTTCCCGGTGTCGTTTTGGGCGCGGGTTCGGGCGCGGGTTCGGGCTCGCCTTCGGATCCGGTTTCGGATCCGGTTTCGATTTCGGTCCCGGGGAGGGATTCCTGATGGGTGTTCTGGTGGCCAGCGACCTCGACCGGACGCTGATCTACTCCGAGCGGGCCATGGCCTTGGCGGCGCCCGACCGGTCGGCGCCGCGGCTGCTCTGCGTCGAGGTGTACCAGGGGCGGCCGCTGTCCTTCATGACCGAGCGCGCCGCCGGACTGCTCGCCGAACTCGCCCGCGAGGTCTGTTTCGTCCCGGCCACCACCCGGACGCCGGAGCAGTACGGGCGGGTCAACCTGCCGGGGCCGACGGCGGACTGGGTCCCCGCGTACGCGATCTGCGCCAACGGCGGGCAACTGCTGGTGGACGGCGTCCCGGACGGCGACTGGCGGGCCGAGATCACCGCGCGGATCGCCGCCGGCTCGGCCCCGCTGGAGGAGGTCGTCCGGCGGCTCGCCCTGCGCGCCGACCCGGAGTGGACGCACAAGCGGCAGGTCGCCGACGAGCTGTTCGCCTACCTGGTGGTCGAGCGCGCCGCGCTGCCGGAGGGCTGGCTGGCGGAGCTGACCGGCTGGTGCGCCGAGCGCGGCTGGACGGTCTCCCTGCAGGGCCGCAAGGTGTACGCGGTGCCCGCGCCGCTCACCAAGAGCGCCGCGCTGGCCGAGGTCGTCCGGCGCACCGGCGCGGACACCGTGCTGGCGGCCGGGGACTCGCTGCTCGACGCGGACCTGCTGCTCGCGGCGGACGCCGGCTGGCGCCCCGGGCACGGCGAACTCGCGGACAGCGGCTGGACGGCCCCCGGCGTCACCGCCCTGACGGAGGTGGGGGTGACGGCGGGGGAGGAGATCGTCCGGCGGTTCCTGGCGGCGGCGTCGGCGCTGCCCGTCGGGGTCTGACCGGTTCGGAACGGTTCCGGGTCAGCCGCAGCAGCCGCCGCCGCAGCAACCCCCGCCGCCCCCGGCGGCGGGGGCCGGCTGGGCGCCGGCCGCGCCGGTGACGGCGACGGTGGACAGCAGCTTCACGGTGTCCCCGTGCCCCTTGGGGCAGACGGCGGGGTCGTTGGCCTGGGCCATCGGACGGCGGAGCTCGAAGGTGGCGCCGCAGGAGCGGCAGCGGAAGTCGTAGCGAGGCATACCGGCAGCGTACCCAGCGGGGTGCCCGCCGGTCGCGGTGTCAGCGGTGTTGGTCGGGGCCGGGCGTCGCGTACTACCGGTGGTTGACCTCGGCGGCCGCGCGCTACCGGTGGCACGCGGCCGGTCGCGTACTACCGGTGGCCGCCGAGGTCCCCGCGGATCAGCTCGATCACCCGGGCCGCCGTGTCCCGCACCGCCGCGAGCTCGGTCAGGAAGTGCCAGTAGTCGGGGTGCCGGCCGGCCGCCTCCAGCGCGGCCACCGCGCGGTCCAGCCGGGCCACCGCCTCGTCCAGTGGGGCGGCGTGCCGCGGGTCCGGCGCGCTGCGCCCGGCCATCGCCAGCCGCTGGGCGTCCCGGATCGCGAAGCGGGCGCGCTCGATCTCCCGGTTGGGGTCGTGCTGCACCTCGTTCAGCTGCCGCAGCCGGTCGTTCACCGCGGACACCGAGCCGTCGGCGGTCTCCAGCAGCGCGCGCACCGTCCCGATCGCGGCGGTGGCGTCCGCCCAGCGCTGCTCGTCCCGGGCCCGGGCGGCCTCGGCGAGCTTGCGCTCGGCGGCGCGCCCGGTCTCCGCGACCTGCTCCGAGACCCGCTGGAGGTCCTGCCAGCAGGCGGTGCTGAACCGGCGGCGCAGCTCGCTCAGGGCGGGCTCGACCGTCTCTGCCTTGGTCTCCAGCGCCTGGATGCGGGTGCGCAGGCTCGCCACCCGCCGGTCGATCTCCCGCGCCCGCTCCGGCAGCTGCCCGGCGTCGGCGGCGATCTCCTCGGCGCGCTGCTTCACGTCGTCCGCGCGCCGCAGGGTGTCCGCGACCCCGTGCCGGGCCGGGCCCTCGTTCAGCCGGCCGAGCTCGGGCGCCAGCTCGGCCAGCCGGGCCGCCAGGTCGTCCGCCCGCAGGCCGGCGCCGCGCGCCTCGTCCAGCGCGGTGGTGGCCGCGAGCAGCGCGCGCTTGGCCTGCTCGACCGCCGGGGTGACCCGCATCAGCTGCTGCTCGGCGTGCTGGATGGTCGGCTGCAGGCGGCGCAGGAAGTCGTTCAGCTCCGCCCGGGCCGAGCCGAGCTGGCCCTTCACGTCCTCCAGGAGGCGCTTGGCCTGCGCGGCCGTGCCCGCGTCCAGGGTCTCGCTGTCCAGGTTGTG
Source organism: Kitasatospora sp. NPDC096204 (assembly GCF_044763205.1). Lineage (NCBI taxonomy): Bacteria > Bacillati > Actinomycetota > Actinomycetes > Kitasatosporales > Streptomycetaceae > Kitasatospora > Kitasatospora sp. NPDC096204. The sequence continues at coordinate 14,084 of NZ_JBIWFT010000021.1, read as the reverse complement.
GGCGTCGAGCGCGGCGAGGTAGTTCACGGTGACCTGCTCGACCCGGCCGGAGATCGCCGCCAGATCGGCCAGCGCGCGCTGGGCCGTCGGGCCCTCCTCGGCCGCGCGGACCGTCTCCACCGCGAGCTGCACCTCGCGCTGGGTCTCCTCCAGCTCGTAGAAGGCCTCCTGGGCCGCCGCCCGGGCCTCCCGGGCCTGCGCCCGTCCGCCCTCACCGCCGCCGCGCCGGCCCCACCAACCGGTGCTCCCGGCCGAGGCCAGCCCGACCGCCCCCAGCGCACCCGCCAGCACCACCGGCAACACCAGTGCGTCGGCCAGCGCACTCCCCGCCCGACGCCGCCCCCGCCCGCTCCCGCCGGCCACCGTCACTGCGCGCTCCCTGCTCCGAACCGCTGATCCCGCCCCATTCTCCCCGATCCCCCCACCGGCCCGTCACCCCCTCCCACCTCGCCCACCCCACCGCGCCCCGCCCCCTCACCCGCTGCCCCACCCGACACCCGTCCCCCACCACCCCCCGGGACCAGGTACCCTAGGCACTCGTCGTGCGCCCGCCGGGCCACGACGGGGGGCGCGTAGCTCAGTGGTAGAGCGCTGCTCTTACAAAGCAGATGTCGGCGGTTCGAAACCGTCCGCGCCCACCGACCCGAAGGGCCAGTTCGGAGGCTTGATCCTCCCGAACTGGCCCTTGATCGTTTCCGGGCTCCTACTCGTCCCGTGCCACCCGCGTGCCAGATACCGGCGCAGGGAAGCGCTGAGCCAGCCAGGACTCGACAGCCGCCTTGGACGTGTAGCCGTGCTGCCGAAGCAGGTCGACGATGTCACGGCCACAGATCAGAATCACCGGGTGCTGATCGTCACGGATCTCCTCCTGCATCTGCCGGTTGAAGAACGACGTCGTGACGAGGACCCCGAAGTTCCGGTGCCGGAGCCGGGAGATCAATCGACTCCCCTCCTTGACCCCGACGGACTTATCCGGCGACTTGCACTTGGCTTCAAGCGCGAAGTCGATCGCGATCCGGTCCGCGGGAGGGCCCAGGTGGTACTGGCCGACCGCATCCCGGCCCCCATCGCGGCTCCGGCGGGTCACCTCGACCTGCCCGGTCGCCGGCGCGAGCAGGCGCCACAGCTCCACAGCGCACGGCTCGAAGTCGTGTTCCCTGCCGCGGAAGTGCTCCCGGACGGCAGCCAAGATCTCCTGGGACTCCAGGTCGGACGGCAGCTGCTCTGCCTGGCTGCGGATGACGGTTGTGGCGGGAGCTGCGAGTGCCATGTAGGAACGGGTCTCGACCCATGTACGCCAAGCCTCTGGGCAGCCGCCTTCCAGGGCGTCACCGCCGTCCAGCACATGCTCAATCCAGGTGCGCGGGATCACAGCCTGGTCTAGCACGGTGAAACGCGCCCGGTAGTTCTGGAACCGTCGGCCGTTGGTGGTGCGCCAGATTGCGGCCAGCTCATCGTCCGAGGTCAGGGCAGGGACACCGGGTGCGAGCAGGCCGCGGAACCGGACGCCGCGGCCGGTAGGACCAGCCTTCTCGAAGAGCAGGAACGGAGGTATCCGGCGGCGGGCGTCAGGCCCCTCGTGCGAGGCAGCGAAGACATCGCGCAGCAGGAGGTTCCCGCGGCGGGGAGTCTTGTGCATCTCGTGGCCGGGGGTCCGGTTGTCGCCGAAGTAGGTGAAGCCGCCAGTCTGCGGGTCGAGAGCATCCGGCCAGTCGGGCTGCCGCCCGGTCGTGTAGAGGACCGCCAGGCGTACGGACTGTTCCTGCGGCGACCCGGCGGGCCTGAAGCCGCCTTGGTTGCCGACCCCTGGGACAAGCCTGTTTATCGGGTCATCTGAGCTGTTGCCCCTCGTGCCGCCGGGGTAGAACGCATCAAGATGGAGGTCGACCCCGGACAGGTCCGCGAAGGCAGCGGCAGGTTGCTCGGCCCGGGGCGAGGGTATGGCGGAGGCGGGCACGTGATCAGGCTCCGTTCTGCTGAACTTGCAGTACGTATGTGCGAATCGAAGTGTCTCGCGAGCGTGATCACACGGGGCCACCGGGGTCGCTACCGGTCGCGGTAAGCAGCAGGGCAGCCGGTCCGGAAGGGCGTCGGACCGGCTGCACGAGCTGTTGAAGTTATTGATCGGGATTCGTGGCCGTGTTGTCGCGTTGGAGCGCCTGATGGACGGCTTCACCCATCCGGTCAGCGACGGCCCGGTCCCGGTCGCTGGTCATGTGCTGGTAGATCAGCGCGGCGCGGGTGCTGCTGTGGTGAGCTTCCCCCCGGTGTTCGGGAGGTGCTGATTAGCTGGTCAGGGCGGGTGTGGGTGGTGCGATGACCACCGATTCGGCCGTCGCCTGGTCGGTGTAGCACTTCGCCTCGTACTCGTCCGGGCTGAGCCAGCCGAGACGCTTCTGGATGTGCCGGGTGTTGTACCAGCCGTCGATGTAGGCGAACAGCGCCAGGTCGGCGCCGGTGCGGGTCGCGAAGGTCGTGCGGCGCACGCACTCGGTCTTCAGGGCGCTCCAGAAACTCTCCGCCAAGGCGTTGTCGAACGAGTCCCCGACCGTGCCCATACTTGCCTCAATTCCGGCCTTCAAAAGGCGGGTTGTGAGCTTGATGGACGTATATTGGGTGGATTCAACCGGTCGTTGCAACACGTCGATCGTGGAGGTGTCGGGTGGGGCGGCCTGTGGGGTGGACGACGAAGGTGACGGGGCGTCCGGCGATGCGTTCGCCGGGTCGGCCACCGGTGCGTCGGGACGTGGAACGCCCGTTCTGGTTGAAGATCGCCGAGGGGCTCACGAGTGAGGATGCCGCGCTGGCATGCGGGGTGTCCGGGTCCGTCGGTTCGCGGTGGTTCCGCGATCGTGGCGGGATGCCTTCGATACAGCTCAGCCCGTTGTCAGGCCGGTATCTGTCGTTCGTCGAGCGTGAGGAGATCGCCCTGTTGAGGGCCCAGGACACCGGAGTGAGGGAGATCGCCCGCAGGCTGGGGCGGTCGCCGTCCACGATCTCCCGTGAGCTGCGACGCAACGTGGCCACTCGGTGCGGGCAATTCGACTACCGGGCCTCGATCGCGCAGTGGAAGGCCGAGCTGGCCGCTCGTCGGCCAAAGACGGCCAAGCTCGCGACCGACGAGCGGCTGCGTGAGTACGTCCAGGACCGGCTGGCCGGCGCGATCCAGGCGCCGGACGGCGAGACGGTGTCCGGTCCCACGACCGAGCAGTGGAAGGGACGGAACAAGCCCCGTCGTCAGGACCGGCGTTGGGCGACGGCGTGGAGTCCGGAACAGATAGCCAAGCGGCTGCCGGTCGACCACCGCGATGACGAGTCCATGCGGATCTCGCACGAGGCGATCTACCAGGCCCTCTATGTCCAGGGCCGCAGCGCGCTCGACCGTGAGCTGGTCACGTGCCTGCGGACTGGGCGTGCTCTGCGGGTTCCTCGCTCGCGCGCCCGCCGCGAGGCGGCCGGTCACGTCACGCCCGACGTGATGATCAGCAAGCGTCCCGCCGAGGTTGAGACCCGGGCCGTTGCGGGCCACTGGGAGGGCGATCTGATCATCGAGGCGAACCGGTCCGGCATCGGCACGCTCGTGGAGCGCACGACCAGGTTCACGACCCTGGTCCACCTGCCGAGGATGGAAGGCTACGGCGTCGAGCCACGGGTGAAGAACGGCCCCGCTCTGGCCGGCTACGGTGCCGAGGCGATGCGCAAGGCCCTCACGGCCCAAATGGCCGACATCCCAAAGCAGTTGCGGCGATCACTGACCTGGGACCGGGGGAAGGAGCTCGCCCAGCACGCCCGGCGGAAGGCCGACACCGGCATCGCCGTCTACTTCGCCGACCCGCACAGCCCCTGGCAGCGCGGCACGAACGAGAACACGAACGGGCTGCTGCGGCAATACTTCCCGAAGGCACAGACCTTGCTCGCTGGACCGCCCGTGACCTCGCAGCAAGCGCTGGGGCACTCACCACCCGGCCGCGGAAAACACTCGGCTGGAGAACTCCCGCGGAGGCACTCGACGATCAGTTACTCTCGCTCCAAGCCAGCGGTGCTGCAAACGACCCCTTGAACCCGGTTTGACAGCCTTGGTCGCTGTGATGGATCAGCTTGCCCGGCTCCACCGGGCGGCTGTGAAGGGCGTACTCCAGTGCCGTCAGGACCAGATCGGCGTCCGCTCGTTCGGAGGTGTGCCACCCACGATCCGGCGGGAGAATGCGGCGCGGATCGTAGCCAGCCACCACAGTCCCTCACCGGTCGGGACCAGTGAGATGTCGGCGACCCACAGCCGGTTCGGCGCGGCGGCGGTGAAGTCGCGCCGGACCAGGTCCGCGGCGAGGTCGGCGGCCGGGTCGCGGCGGGTGAAGGAGCGTGGTCGGCGCGGGCTCACGCCCTGGAGGCCGGCCTCACGCATCAGGCGCTCGACCCGTTTGCGGCCGACGTGCATACCCTCGCGCCGCAGGACGGCGTGGACGTGCGGGGAGCCGTAGGTGGCGTCCGAGTCCGCATGGACGCGGCGGATCTGCTCGGTCAGTTCAGTGTCCTGGCGTTTGCGCTCGCACGGTGCGTGGACGTTCCGGTGCCAGCGGTAGTAGGTGGAGGCGGGGATGTGCAGTTCCCGGAGGACGGGCTCGGCCCCGAAGCGGCCCTGGTGCTCGTCGATGAGACTCAGTACCGTCGCCGGGTCGGGTCGAGCTCCTGGGCGAAAAAAGCAGAAGCGGCCTTGAGGATCTCGCAGGACCGGCGGAGCTCGGCGTTCTCCTTGCGCAGAGCGGCCAGCTCCTCCTTCTCGGCGGTGGTCAGCCGGTCGTCGCGCTCGCCCCGGTCGGCCTCGTCCTGGCGGATCCAGTTCCGCAGGGCCTCGTGGTGCACACCCAGGTCGCGGGCCATCTGCCGGATCACCGGCTTCGGGTCGGCGGCCTGGTGCATCTCCACCGTGCGGCGCCGCAACTCGGGCGGGTACTTCATCGGTGCAGCCATGGCAAGGGCTCCCTTCTCACGGCCAATCAGGCCATGTCCGGCAACCTTCCGCACGCCGAGGGAACCTCACTTCCACCGCAGCGGAGGAGGGTGCGCAAGGTACATCTCAGAACCAGCCCCGCCGGGGCCGGGGCGGGCGGCTCCACGGTTCTACCCACCTCCCCGGCTCGGGACCCGAGTCGAGCAAGAACGGGGGGCCACTCGGCCAAATTGCGGTCAGGCCCAAAGAGCCCTGACCGAATCGCAACAGCTTGCGGCCCCCCGATCATGCTCGACCCCAAACCAGGCAGGACACCGGCCAAAACCGCGCCACCACCCGCGTGCCCAGAGGGGCTCCTAGCGCACTTCCCCGCTTATGTGGGAGATCTGCATCAGCCGATACTTTGTTCTGCGCTCGCCAACTGTCTCATCAATTACTGTCGTGCCGACGAGGAGTACGTCATAGTGCTCTTGCACGGTCGTGTGTGAGGCTTGAGGCCAAGCGAGATCGTCAATCTTTTCTTCATAGTCATCCGCAGGGTTCGATGACTCGTCCCGGAATCCGAAAGTCCTACTTTCGGTGTCGATCTTGTAGAGCACCATTCGACGGCGGATCTCAATTGATTGGTCTTCAGGGATGAGCCGGTTGAGTGTTTTGGCGAACTCATGCAACTTCTCTGAAGGGAGCTCCCTTTTTGAGTAAGGAATGTGCGTGCCAGCTGCGGCGACTGTGACATCGCCACCTGTTTCTACAAAGTTCTCGACCAGGAGCCTGAAGCTCTTTGCGGCGCGAGGCTTAATCTCTGCAAGCTTGCCTGCAAGTTCCGAGTACTCCAGGTTCATGTCCAGGAGTTCGATTACCTTTTCCGTTACTTGGACGAATAGGGACTCTCCGAGGAGATTATCGAGTTCATTGGACGCCATCTCAAGCATGAAGCTGGCTGCAGAGGCTCCGACCATGGAGATGGCAGTTTGGCCTGTGACATCAGCGGGGATGTTCCCTCGCTGAGATGGGGTGATCTCGCGCAGGGCGTAGCCGAGGTTGTCGTATACGGCCTGGGTCTGTAGGAGAAGTGTCCCAATGGCGCGGGCGGGAGCCTCGCTGCGGGAGAACTTGGGCGGCTTGACCGGAGCCTTAGCCTGGTTCGGCTTTCTTGGCGGGCCTTCGTCTCTATAACGCTCTCAGGGTCGGCCAGGGGTAGGGTGTGGGTGGCGAGATCCAGGCAGTACCCACCCTCTGGGAGCCACTCTTCCGGGATCTCTGAAGGGGGAATTGGATCCACCAAGTCTTGGCTTCCCGGATGGTGGGGGAGGAATGCTCGAAATGTGAATCCCTCTGGCCGTTTGACGGCAGTCCTTAGGGCGATGACGCCAGATCTGACCATTTCTAGCCGGGATTTAGAGATGGGGAGATAGAGCCAATCATCGCCGTCAGCTCCCTCGGCGGCCCATGGCCCGAGATAGATTTGATCGGTCAGGGAGATGCAGCTGAAGACGCGAGGGCCATCATGAAAGACGTAAGTCTCTAGGATTTTGAGATCGCCAAGAATTGTCTTCTCTGGCATCCAATTCATGGTGCTACCTCGAATCCTTCCCATGACGCATCATTCAGAGTGCGCCATCATGTGTGGTGAGTGGCACTTCGGATGTCGCGGCGTGTGCTTTAGCCTTCCCGACCCGGTGATGTCTCCACCTGCGATCTTCTTCTTCCTGAGTGGCCCTACGGCTGCCCGGGTGCTCGCCGCGTCTGCAGCATCAGCGAAGACGCTCAGTCCGGCTGCTGCACAGTCGTCCGTCCAGAAGCGAGACCGTACGCGGGCGGCTGTGAGCATCTCATGATGATTGAGGAAGTCCTCCCCGGCTGGCGGATCTTCATCCATCAGCCGATAGAACTGCCCCGTTGCCGGGACAGCGTCTATCGGGGGGCAGGCTTCAGGGAAGCTTCCGGGCCAAATCTCCAAGAAGAACCCCCTACAGCTGACACGGGCAAGTGTTGCCGGCCGCACTGACAACGCGGTCTGGTCTGATCTTGGGCCAGGATGCGGGAGGCAGGAAGCTGTCCGATCCAAACGTTCCTTAATGGTGACCAGGGGGCATATGTTCGATTGCTCGGTGCGATCGGGGCGGTCGACGGGTGATCGGAAGATAGTCTGAGTTGGCGGCGATTGGCCTCTAGGAGGGAAGATGTCACCTAATGTGGTGATTTCTTTATGGCGTAGAGCCTTGTCGCGTTGCCGCATGGCGGGCAGCCGACGGGCAGTGCCGGTCTAGGGATGACTGACACCGTGCCACAGGCGTGCCAGATCGGGCGGTACGTGGCGGTGAGTCGCGGGCGCCGGTGGTGCGGTGGCCGGGGAACCGGCAGGGTGGGAGCACCCCAGGTCACGCAGGGTGGCGCACGCCGAGCCTTACAAAGTAGATGTCGGCGGTTCGAAACCGTCCGCGCCCACCGGCCCTCGGCCGTCTCCGGTGTCCTGCCGATCCGTTGCACCTGCTGGTCCCCGCCGGTCGTACCCGGGGCCGGCTGCGGGCCGGGGACGGGCCGGTGGTAGGGAGGGGGGATGCTGACCAGGGCGTTCGATGCGGTGCTGTGCGATGTGGACGGGGTGATCCGGTTCTTCGACGGGGACCGGGTGGCGGCGTTGGAGCGGGCGGCGGGGCTGGGGGAGGGGAGTACGGCGGCGGTCGGGTTCGCGCCGGAGAACGATCTGCCGTTGCTGCTCGGGCGGATCGGGAAGGCGGAGTGGGTGGACTCGATCGCGCGGGGGCTGGCCGGCCGGGTGACGCGGGCGCGGGCGCGCGGGCTGGCGGAGGCCTTCGCGGACTCGCCGTTCCGGGCGGACGAGGTGGTGGTGGGCCTGCTGCGGCGGGTACGGGAGCACTGCCGGGTGGTGCTGGTGACCAATGCGACGGTGTGGCTGGACGAGGACCTGGCGCTGCTGGGGCTGACGGACCTGGCGGACGAGGTGGTGAACAGCTCCCGGGTGGGCAGTGCCAAACCGGACCGGCGGATCTACGAGATCGCCGTCGAGCGGGCGGGCGTGGGGCCGGAGCGGTGTCTGTTCGTGGACGACCGGCAGGAGAACGTGGACGCGGCGGTGGCGATGGGTATGACCGGGGTGCGCTACCGAGGGCCGGAGGACCTGCGGCGGGCGCTGGCGCCGTTGCTGGACTGACGCGTGGTGGGGGAGCCGCCGTCGAGGTGGAGGGTCTGTCCGGTGATGTGACGGGTGCCGGGGAGTCGGGGGAGTGGGCGGCGCGCGAGATCCTGGCGGGCCTGTCGGACGAACCGCTGGACGGCGTGCGGGTGCGGGGGACGGGGTGGGGGGTGAGGAGCGGGGGGATCGGGCGGACCCCTGGGAATGGTGGGCGGATGGCTGAGCAGGTCGGGGAGTCGCGGGCGCAGCTGTCCTCGCGCCTGAACTGGCTGCGGGCGGCCGTGCTGGGGGCCAATGACGGCGTGGTGTCGACGGCCGGTCTGGTGGCGGGTGTGGCGGGGGCGGCGGGTTCGCGGACGGCGCTGCTCGCGGTGGGGTGGCCGGGCTGTTGGCGGGGGCGATGTCGATGGCGGCCGGCGAGTACGTGTCGGTCAGCACCCAACGGGACACCGAGCGGGCCGCGTTGGCGCAGGAGCGGCGGGAGCTTGTGGAGGATCCGGAGGGGGAGCTCGACGAGCTGACCGACTACCACCGGGGGAGCGGGCTGGAGGGCGGGCTGGCCCGGGAGGTGGCGATGGCGCTGACCGAGCGGGACGCGCCGGCCGCCCACGCGCAGGCCGAACTCGGCATCGACCCGGACGTGTTGACCAACCTCTGGGAGGCGGCGCTGGCCAGTGCGGCGGCGTTCACGCTGGGCGCGCTGGTGCCGCTGCTGGCGGTGCTGCTGCCGCCGGAGTCGTGGCGGCTGCAGGTGACGGTGGTGGCGGTGGTGGCCGCGCTGACCCTGTCGGGCTGGGCGAGCGCCCGGCTGGGGGGTGCCGGCCCAGGGCGGGCGGTCCTGCGCAACGTCGTGGGCGGGTTGTCGGCGATGGCGGTGACGTACAGCGGCGGTGTGCTGCTGGAACAGGTCACCCGGTGACCGGTGACCGTGTGCCTTGGCCTGCCGACCGGGCGCAGGCGTGGCCCGGGCACGCCGGGTGACGGCGCCGGGCGGCTCGACAGGCGAGCGGGTGCGGCCTGTGTTTGTGTGGCTGCAAACCGCTTGGGAGAGGTGAATCGCCGTGACCATGCCCCAGTTCGGATCGAACGATCCGTTCTCCGACCTGCTCAGCCGGTTCTTCGGGATGAGCCCGCTGGCCTCCCCGCCCGCCGTGCAACGGGTGCCGATCGGGCGGATGCTCAGCGAGTCCTCGCAGGAACTGCTGGCGCTGGCCGCGCGGCGGGCCGCCGAGGACGGCTCCAGCGACCTCGACACCGTGCACCTGGCCTGGGCGGCCACCAGGGTGGAGCCCTCGCGCCGGATGCTGGAGCGGGCCGGTATCGACCCGGACCGGCTCTCCGGCGACCTGGAGCACGCCCTGCCGTCCGGAAGCCCCGACGTGGTGGACGGCCGGCCGGCGCTCACCCCCTCGGCCAAGCGCGCGCTGCTCGCCGCGCACGCCCGCTCGCAGGAGGTCGGCGCCTCGTACATCGGTCCCGAGCACATCCTCGGCGCGCTGCTCGACCAGGAGCGCTCGGGCGCCGGTGTGGCGCTGCGCAACGCCGCGCCCTCGCAGGAGGCGCTGAAGTCGGTGCTGGAGGGGCGTGGCACCGGCGGTGAGCGCAGCAGCACGGGAGCCCGCCCGAGCGAGACGCCGACGCTGGACGAGTACGGGCGCGACCTCACCGAGGAGGCGCGCTCGGGCCGGCTGGACCCGGTGGTGGGGCGGGCCGAGGAGATCGAGCAGACCGTCGAGATCCTCTCCCGGCGGACCAAGAACAACCCGGTGCTGATCGGCGAGCCGGGTGTCGGCAAGACCGCGATCGTCGAGGGCCTGGCCCAGCGGATCGTCTCCGGGGACGTGCCCCAGAGCCTCCGGGAGAAGCGGGTGGTCACCCTCGACCTGACCGCGCTGGTGGCCGGCTCCAAGTACCGGGGCGAGTTCGAGGAGCGGCTGAAGAACGTGATCGACGAGGTCACCGCGGCCGAGAAGAGCGTCATCCTGTTCCTGGACGAGCTGCACACCGTGGTCGGCGCGGGCAGCGGTGGCGAGGGCTCGATGGACGCCGGCAACATCCTCAAACCGGCGCTCGCGCGCGGGGAGTTGAGCGTGGTCGGCGCGACCACGCTGGACGAGTACCGCAAGCACGTGGAGAAGGACGCCGCACTGGAGCGCCGCTTCCAGCCGGTGCTGGTGCCCGAGCCGAGTGTCGAGGAGACGATCGAGATCCTCCAGGGGCTGCGCGACGCGTACGAGGCGCACCACCAGGTGCGGTTCACCGACGAGGCGCTGGACGCCGCCGCGACGCTCTCCGACCGGTACGTCAGTGACCGCTTCCTGCCCGACAAGGCGATCGACCTGCTGGACCAGGCCGGTGCGCGGGTCCGGCTGCGCAGTCTGAGCGGGTCCACCGAGGCGACCGGGGTGCAGGACCGGATCACCAAGCTGAAGCGGGAGTTGGACGAGGCCGTCGCGGACGAGGAGTTCGTCCGGGCCGCCAACCTGAAGACCGAGCTGCGGCAGACCGAGGACGAGCTGGCGGCGATCACCGAGTCCCACGAGGGGGTCGTCGACGTGACGGCCGACGACATCGCGCAGGTGCTGTCCTCCCGGACCGGCATCCCGGTCGCGGAGCTGAACGCGACGGAGAAGGAGCGGCTGCTCAAGCTGGTGGAGCACCTGCACGAGAAGGTGATCGGCCAGGACGAGGCGGTCACCGCTGTCGCCCAGGCGGTGCGCCGCGGCCGGGCCGGGATGGGCGACCCGGAGCGGCCGACCGGCTCCTTCCTCTTCCTCGGCCCGACCGGCGTCGGCAAGACCGAGCTGGCGAAGGCGCTGGCGGCGCTGCTGTTCGGCGACCCGGACCGGATGATCCGCTTCGACATGAGCGAGTTCCAGGAGAAGCACACCGTCTCCCGGCTGGTCGGCTCCCCGCCCGGGTACGTCGGCTACGAGGAGGCCGGCCAGCTGACCGAGGCGGTGCGCCGCAAGCCGTACAGCGTGCTGCTCTTCGACGAGGTGGAGAAGGCGCACCCGGACGTCTTCAACCTGCTGCTCCAGGTGTTGGATGACGGGCGGCTGACCGACTCCCAGGGGCGTACGGTCGACTTCCGCAACACCGTGGTGATCATGACCAGCAACATCGGTTCGCAGCGGATCCTCGACCACGCCGGGAACGTGGATGAGATCCGGGACGACCTGATGCGCGACCTGCGGCAGCAGTTCCGTCCCGAGTTCCTCAACAGGATCGACGAGGTGATCGTCTTCCACACGCTCACCCGGAAGGATCTGCTGTCGGTGGTGGACCTGCTGCTGGAGCGCAGCCGGCGGCGGCTGCGCGCCCAGGACGTCCGCTTGGAGGTCACCGAGGCGGCCAAGGAGTACCTGGTCAACCGGGGCTACCAGCCGGAGTTCGGGGCCAGGCCGCTGCGCCGGACGATCCAGTCGGAGCTGGACAACCGGATCTCCAACCTGCTGCTGGACGGTTCGGTGCGGGAAGGGGACACCCTGATCGCGGACGTGAGCGACGGGGAACTGGTGGTCACCCTGGCGCGGCCGGAGGCGTCGGCGACCTTCGAGGAGGCGGAGGCGAAGGCCGGGGCCCGGGCGGCCGCCGCGGAGGGCTGAGGACGACCGGCCGAGGGCGCACTCCCCAAGGGTGTGCTCCCCAAGGGCGTACTCCAGTGGGAGTACGCCCGAACGCCACTGGTGGAGGACGCGCGGGGACGGGGCGCACGTCTAGCTTGTGGGCATGATGCCGCCCACGTCCCCGCCGACCGAGCCGCCCCGGGCGCAGCGGCCGGCGGAACAGCCACCGGGGCAGCCGCCCGGGAAGCCGCCCGGGAAGCCACCGGAGCGGCCACCCGAAGAACCGCCCGAGGAGCCGCCCGAGGAGCCGTCCGAGCCGTGGCGCCCGCCGTGGGCGCGTGCGGCCGGGGCGGGGTACCCGCTCGGGGTCGCGGCGGCCGTCGCGGTGCTCCAGGTGGTCGGATCGACCTTCGCTGCGCACGAACAGCACGGGCGGGCCCCGCTGGACGCCTTCGGCTACCTGTTGTTGCTGGTCGGGCCGGCCCTGCTGGTGCTGCGCCACCGCCGGCCGGTCGCGGTGGTGGCCGGCACCTCGGTGGTCACCGCCGGGTACCTGGCCGCCGGGTACCCGTACGGGCCGGTCTTCGTGAGCTGGCTGATCGCCTGCTGCGTGGCGATCGGCTCCGGGCACCGCCGGGCGGCCTGGGCCGGCGCCGGCGGCGTCTACCTGGTGCACCTGCTCGGCTCCCTCGCGCTGCCGGAGAGCTGGCAGCGCGCCGCCCCGCCGTCCGGCAGCGTCTGGCTGCAGGAGCTCGGGCTGCCGGCCTGGCTGCTGCTGGTGATGGCGGGCGGCGAGCTGGTCCGGTTCCGGCGCGAGCGGATCGCCGCCCACCGGGCCTACCGGCAGCAGCTGGAGGAGCGCCGGGCCGACGACGAACGGCTCAAGATGGCCCGGGAGTTGCACGACATCCTGGCGCACAGCCTGTCGCTGATCAACATCCAGGCCGGGGTTGCGCTCGCGCTGCTCGACCGGCGGCCGGAGGAGGCCCGCAGCGCGCTGGTGACCATCAAGTCGACCAGCAAGGAGGCGCTCGGCGAGGTCCGCCAGGTGCTCGCCACGCTGCGTGGGCCCGGGGCGGCGCCGCGCGGGCCGGCCCCGGGGCTGGACCGGCTGGACGAACTCACCGAGCAGGCGGACCGGGTGGGCCTGGAGGCGGAGGTGCAGGAGCGCGGCGAGCGGCGCGCGCTCTCCGCCACCGTCGACCTCACCGCCTTCCGGATCGTCCAGGAGGCGCTCACCAACGTGATCCGGCACTCGGCGGCCCGGCAGGCGGTCGTGGTGCTGGACTGGACGGATCCGGCCGTGCTGGTGGTCCGGGTGGAGGACCCGGGGCCGGCGGTGCTCGGTGACGCGGGCGGATCCGGCAGCGGGCTGGTCGGGATGCGGGAACGCGCGGCGGCGTTCGGTGGCACCATCGGCGCGGGGCCGCTGCCCGACGGGGGCTTCCGGGTCCGGGCCGAGCTGCCGACACCGAAGGCGGAGAGCGATTGATTCGGGTACTGCTGGCGGATGACCAACTGCTGGTCAGGGCGGGCTTCCGGGCCCTGCTGGACCTCCAGGACGACGTCACGGTGGTCGGCGAGGCGGACGACGGGGAGGCCGCGCTGCGGCTCGCCCGCGAACTCGTGCCGGACGTCGTGCTGATGGACATCCGGATGCCGCGGATGGACGGGCTGGAGGCGACCAGGAGGATCGCCGAGGACCCTGCGCTGTCCTCCGTGCGGGTGGTCGTGCTGACCACCTTCGAGCTGGACGAGTACGTCTTCGAGGCGCTGCGCTCCGGGGCGGCGGGCTTCCTGGTCAAGGACACCGAGCCGGCCGACCTGCTGCGGGCGATCCGGGTCGCCGTCGCGGGGGACGCGCTGCTCTCGCCGGGGGTCACCAGGCGGCTGATCGGCGAGTTCGCCGCCCGGTCGAAGGCGCCCGAGGCCGGGCCGCAGGGGCTGCCGGACATCTCGATGCTGACCGAGCGGGAGCGCGAGGTGCTGGCGCTGGTCGGCATGGGGCCGTCCAACGAGGAGATCGCCCGGCGGCTGGTGGTCAGCCCGCTGACGGCGAAGACGCACGTCAGCCGGGCGATGGTGAAGGTCGGCGCGCGGGACCGGGCACAACTGGTGGTGCTGGCCTACGAGTCGGGGCTGGTGCGGCCGGGGTGGCTGGGCTGAGCCGGTCGTGCTCCGTGAGCGGGTCGTGCTCCGTGAGCGGGTCTGCTTCCGGCCCGGCGTGTCGCGGACGGCGCCTACTCTCCCGGGAGTATCCCAACTGCCGCCGCTGGTGGGACGCGTGATGAGGCCTCTCGGAGGGACGCTCTAGATGTTCTGACCCGTGAGGTTGGGGACGCGGCTGGCGGGTGGCTTGCCTGCGAGTGCGGTGTGTCCGCGGTGGTGATTGTAGGTGTGGAGCCAGGCG